>CAVPJA010000005.1:0-249300 GCA_963705145.1 Candidatus Bathyarchaeota archaeon | reverse complement strand
TTCACTTTAGCCGACGAGTACTATCCACACCAAGAATACAAGGTGGTTCAACCCAGCAAAGAATATGATTTGCCTGGTATCGTGGGTTATGGCGCTTATACTTCTCGTTTCCGAATAAAAGAAGAAGGCTTGGAACGTTCTGTCCCTTTTATGGATGAAGACGCTGTTACTGCTTCGGTTGAAGCTGGAAAGCTTGCGCTTATCCATTCGGGTCTCGATAGTACTTGGATTGGAAAAGTCTATGTTGGCTCTGAATCAAATCCGTATGCTGTTAAGCCTATTGCGTCAAAGGTAGCTCAAGTTCTCAAGCTCGGCGAAGAAGATGGAGATGTTCAAAGCGTTGATGCCGTAGACACAGAGTTTGCTTGCAAAGCAAGCACAAGTATGTTCAAAGATGCCTCAGCGTTAGTTAGCTATCCAAGGTCATGCATAAAATACGCTATGGTTATAGGCGCAGATAATTCTCAAGCTGCCCCTCGAGGCTGCGCAGGCGGAGAATTAGATACATATGTTGGGTTCGGCGGTGCCTCTTTTATCTTTGGAAAAAACGATGTCATAGCAGAAGTTGAAGGCTGGTATTCTTGCACTTCTGACACTCCTGATTTTTGGCGTAGGGATGGCGAACAGTATCCAATGCATGGCGGAAGATTCACTGGCGACCCAGCGTATTTCAAACACGTTCGAAAATCAGCCACAAAGCTTATGGAGAAATTAAACGTTAAAGCAGCTGACCTGAACTACTTCGTTCCCCATCAACCTAATCCACAGTTTCCAGTGCGAATCGCCAAGGAACTCGGTTTTAAAGAAGAGCAGTATTTACCTGCGATTCAAATAACAAAGTTTGGAAATACTTATTCTGCAGCTTCGCTTGTAGGTTTAGCTGCGGTGTTGGACGTTGCTAAACCTGATGAACGCATTTTGGTTGCAAGCTACGGTTCGGGCGCAGGAAGCGATGCTTACATGCTTCGAACTACAAGTCAACTGCTCGACAAACGTAAACGACAAAAAATCAACGTCAAATTCCAAGCGGAAAATCCATTCGTAGAATACGTGGACTACACGACTTATCGAAGACTTAAGACAGGAATGTAATCGCTGATAGCATAGCAGAGACATTCCTCAATTTTTGTTTGGTTGTTTATGTAACGAGCAAACTTGTAGAATTAGAAACTTATCGTTGGCTTAGTGGGGAACTTGAAAAAGCCTTAATAAATGCCGCGTAATCTTCACATGGCGAAGGGATAGAAAAAAATTGGTTATTGACGACATCCTAAAAGTTATTTATGCGCCGAAAAAAGCATTCAAGAGCATCGTGGCAAACCCAAAATACCTTGGTGCATTGATTGTTCTAATTCTTTTCATTGGCCTGCAAGTAGGCTATGAGTATTCACAGTTCTCTAAAACTTACACCGAGCAAACAACTCCTACTATTGATCAGTTGGCTACATTTACCAATGCAACAGTATGGAGAAACGGTCCAAATGTTACCTTAAGTAACAATTTTGATGATTATTTTAATTACAGTATTTATGTCGCAGGTTTTGGACTTCCGCCAACAGATTCGAATGCTTATTACAGTCTCTTTGGAAACAGCAGCCTACAGATTAATGCTACCAATACTAACAGTGTAACAGCAGCTTTAGGTAACGTATTTAACGTTGACTGCGGCACAAGTGGCTTCCAGAACCTTTCCATCACATTAAAGCAACTACAGCCTCAGGTTGCTCCTCAAAACGCCTCCATAACGCTGTATTCGCTTGGAGACATCGACTCATATAGATATGACCTAACGCCTCAATTATCAAACAGTTCAATACTTGGACAATGGAACAATCTTACTCTTACACTTGGTCCCAACGCAGTGGGATGGACACCCAATGGCAACCCAACCTGGAGCAACATAACATCCTTAAAACTGGATTTCGCTTATCAATCAAATACAAATGTAAACATCCATGTTGGCGCTTTATTCTTCCATGGACAGTACCTCACACCGGTCCAATACAACAGCAACGGTATCCTTCTACAGTTTCTGCAGCTATTCTCGTTACAGTTCATCTTCACTTGGTTCATATTGACAGGAATAATTTACTTGATTTGTAAAGTTCTAAAAAGCCAAGTGCTTTGGAAACCGCTTTTTGTGGCATTTGGTTTTGGATTGGTCATTATGACTATTAGATCATTTGTTAACTTGGTCGCAACGTTTGCTCTGCCACCTGTTTATTACCCATTCGATTTATCGCTAGGTGTACGTTTTGATCCTTACGCATCGCTCTATTACCCAGTAGAAGCACTAAAAACTCTACCTGCACTATCAACAACAATCTTCAACAACATTGATGCAGCTACAATGCCTTTTAGAACCATGGTTTCAGGAATGTTCATAGTGTCCTATGTGTGGCTGGGTGCAGTAGGTACCATAATTGTTGGAGAGCTCAAACCCGAGTTCTCAATGGTGAAACGAATCGTTCTATCTGCTGTCAGCTTAGCCATCGTGATTCTGCTCTTGATTTTCTTGGTTGGAGCAGTTTAGGCAACGCCGGAAAAGACGTTTGCCACAATTTTTTCCAATCCTTTTTTAGTTAGCAAGATTTATATGATTGCAGCTCACATTTGCAATTGAAAACTGGCTGTCGAAGAACAGTTTAGGAGAGGGAAATACAATGGTCGCGATTAAAGAATTACAAGATGGCATGAAACGAGTTAGCGTTGAAGCCAAGGTCGTCGATAAAGGCGATCCTCGAGAAGTTAAATCACGTTTCAAAGACGAAACTTACCGAATAGTTGATGCTGTGGTTGCTGACGAATCTGGGAGTGTAAAGTTGACGCTTTGGAATGAACAGATTGATCAAATCAACGTGGGCGATAACATAAAAATCGAAAATGGGTATGTTACGAGTTTTAAGAGTGAAATTCAGCTTAACGTTGGCAAATTCGGAAAATTAACAGTTGAATAAGTATTCCTTTAGGGATTTTTTCCTTATTGGTAAATAGTCTTCATTTTTAAATGAGTATTCTTTTAATTCTCTCATAAGCAATCAAGGCACAAAGAAAAAAATGATTAATTAGCCAAAATAATTTTTTTCTTCAAAACAAAGATTAACCTGATTTAACTTCCTTTTTAGAAAAACTTAATTAATTCATTTGTTCGGTCAATTCTTGTCGTTGTGGGAAAGCAAAGTGAAGTTTGAACTTGTAACGTCATTCCAAATTTCGCCTGGGCAGCGAGCCGCAGTGGAGCAGCTAGTGAAAAACTTCTCTACAAAACCCAAACAATCCCTTCTTGGTATCACAGGCAGCGGAAAAACATTTGTTATGGCCAATGTAATCAACAAACTGCAAAAACCTGCCCTCATTATCGCACATAACAAGACGTTGGCGGCGCAGTTGTATGCGGAGTTAAAAGAGCTTTTTCCCCATAATCGCGTGGAATACTTCATCAGTTTTTATGATTTTTACCAGCCTGAATCATATTTGCCAGCCCAAGATATGTACATTGAAAAAGACTCTTCTGTTAACGAGCAGATTGAAAAGATGCGTATGCACGCGGTTTCCAGTGTTGTGAGCCGAAACGACACAATAATTGTTGCCAGCATAAGCTGCATTTACAGTTTAGGTAACCCAGATGACTTCAGAACTATGGCGGCAGAACTTGAAGTTGGCAAACAAATGTCAAGAACGCAGCTTATCCATGAACTTGTGGACATGCAGTATGAACGAAACGATATGGTTCTTGAGCCGGGAAGGTTCCGTGTAAGAGGTGACGTTGTGGATGTTGTGCCATCGTATGAGAATGAAATTTTACGCATTGAACTAGAAACAAACGCTATCAAGAAAATAAAAGAAGTTAATCTGGTAAGCGGCGATGTGAAGATAGCGCTTGACAGGTTTACGCTTTATCCTGCACGTCAGTATGTGGTGCCTGAAGAGAAACATGCACTTGCACTTGAGCTTATTAAACAAGAACTTGAAGCAACATTGCCCAATCTGCCTCCTTTGGAAGCGCACAGGCTCAAGCAACGAACAAACTATGATTTGGAGATGATTAAGGAAGTAGGGTTCTGCGCGGGAATGGAAAACTACAGCCGCCATTTCGACGGACGCAAATCTGGGGCGCCACCGTTCACGTTGATGGATTACTTTCCCAAAGACTACCTGCTGATAATCGATGAGAGTCACCAGACCATTCCCCAATCACGTGCCATGTACAACGGCGATTATGCGAGAAAAAAGAATCTCGTTGACTTCGGTTTCAGACTTCCCAGTGCATTGGATAACAGGCCACTAAAATTTGAAGAGTTCGAGAAGAAAATGGGCAAAGTCCTTTTTGTCTCAGCTACCCCAGCCGAATATGAGCTTGAAAAAAGTGGTCCGCCAGTTGAATTAATCACAAGACCCACAGGACTTTTGGACCCTGAGGTTGAGATTCACCCAATTGAGGGGCAGATGCAGCATTTGATGGCGGAAGCCAAGAAAACCATTGAACGGGGTGACCGCGTCCTAGTTACAACTTTAACGAAACGGATGGCTGAAGACCTAGCTGAATATTTGTGTAAGGAAGGTTTCCGCGTTAGGTACATGCATTCAGACATAGATAGCTTGGATCGGATAGAATTAATTCGGCAGCTGCGAATACGGGAATTTGACATTCTAGTCGGCATCAACCTGCTCAGGGAAGGCTTAGACATCCCCGAAGTCTCAACAATATTCATTTTGGACGCTGATAAAGAAGGATTTTTGCGAGATGAACGCAGTTTAATTCAAACTATCGGGCGGGCATCAAGAAATGACAATGGTAAAGTAATTCTTTACGCCGATGTAGAGACACGCTCAATTAAACGAGCTGTGGAGATTACATATTACAGACGGACCTTCCAGAAACGTTTCAACAAACTCCACAATATCACTCCAAAAACAATAGTTAAGGGTGTATCCCAAAAAGAAAGTATAATCAAGGGTACCAAGCACCTGCCAAAGTCAGACATGAGACGCCAAATCATCGAATTAGACGCAAAAATGCGTGAAGCAGCTGAGAAATTGGACTTTGAACTGGCTATTCAGCTAAGGGATGCTATTGCTGAGTTGAATAAGGCATTGGAGATGAAGATCGAAAATGACGCAGTTGCGCCAGAAAATTAAAGATTTAACGCAAAAAGGTTCTAATCTTCCTGAATAAACTGGTTACAAAATAGAAGTAGTTAGGAATTTGGTTTAGGTTATGAGAGATAACGTTTCAATTAAGGGTGCACGGGAACACAACTTAAAAAATATTGATTTAGAGTTGCCGCGAAACAAGTTTATAGTTATTACTGGGCTTTCTGGCTCGGGAAAATCAACTTTGGCTTTTGACACGATTTATGCTGAAGGACAGCGAAGATATGTTGAGAGCTTGAGTGCTTATGCAAGGCAGTTTTTGGGCTTATGGATAAGCCCGATGTGGATTCTATTGAGGGGCTTTCTCCGGCAATTTCGATTGAACAAAAAAGCACTAGCAAAAACCCTCGCTCAACTGTAGGAACAGTTACGGAAATATATGATTACCTCAGATTGCTCTTTCGCACGTATCGGGATTCATCATTGCCCCAAATGTGGCAGCAGCATTCACCCTCAAAGCCCAGAAAACATTACCAGCCTTATAATGGCTGAAAAAACAAAAACACTAACGTTCCTAGCTCCAATCATTCGGGGTATCAAAGGCACACACGAACAAGTTTTCGAAGACCTCAAAAAACAGGGCTACACCAAAATCCGCGCAGACCAAAAAATTTACGATTCCGATAGCATCAAAGAAGAACTAAAACTTGTCAGGTACGAGAAACACTGGATTGAAGCAGTTATCGACACCGTCCCAATCGTAGATGAGGAACGTTCACGTATTTCCGAAGCTGTAGAACAGGCTCTTTCAGTCGGCAAAGGAACAATGATAATTATCGACGCTCAAAAAGCCGAGGGCGAAAAGAAAAAGGAACTTGAACGCTTCGGAGACGAAACTATGTACAGCACCTTTGGAGCCTGCCCAAACCACCCCGAAATCGTATTTGAAAGTCTCGAGCCGCGTATGTTCTCGTTTAACTCGCCGTTTGGCGCTTGCACAACTTGCCACGGCTTGGGCGAAATCACAGAAGTTACGGAAGACAAGGTTATTCCAGACAAAAACCTCTCCATCATGGATGGTGGCTTAGCAGTTTACAAAGGCACTATGGAACTCAGTTGGCGTGCTCAGCAGCTTGCAACCGTTGGCAAAAAATACGGTTTTGACGTTTTTACTCCACTTAAAGATTTTACGCAAGAGCAGCTACGTGTGCTAATGTACGGTGATAAAGAACCCATCAACGGTAATTGGTCAAACGGCGCTAGTATGTGGATGCGTGACGGCTGGGAAGGCATAATTCCCCAAACCATGAGGCTATACCGTCAAACTGAGAGCGCCTGGCGAAAAGAGGATATAGAAAAATTCATGACCTCAAGACCCTGCGCCGCCTGCAACGGCAAAAGACTGCAGCCAGTGGTTCTTGCAGTTCAAATTCTTGGCAAAAGCATCATTGACGTTACTGACTTTTCGATTGAAGATGCAGTTGATTTCTTCCTTAACTTGCCCAGCCAGTTGGAGGGGAAAGAGTTAGTTATAGCCAAACAGGTGCTTAAGGAAATCAATCAGCGGCTTGGGTTTTTGAAGAACGTTGGTTTAGGTTACCTTTCACTTTCTAGGGCGGCAAGAACGCTTTCAGGCGGCGAAGCTCAGCGAATTCGTCTAGCTACGCAAATCGGCAGCAACCTGATGGGGGTACTCTATATTCTGGATGAACCCAGCATCGGTTTGCACCAGAGGGACAATGCGAAACTCATAGCCACCCTTCATCGACTGCGGGATTTAGGTAATACGTTGATTGTGGTTGAACATGACGAGGAGACCATACGAAACGCTGACTACATCGTTGACATGGGTCCAGGTGCAGGTGTCCATGGTGGACATGTCGTAGCCGAAGGCTCACCTGAAGAAATCATGGTTAACAAACGAAGCATCACAGGCAAATACCTCTCAGGCGAACTAAAAATTGAAGTGCCAACTGAACGGCGCAAACCCTTCGGCTACATCACTGTTAAAGGCGCAAAAGAAAATAACCTCAAAAACCTCAGCCTACAGTTGCCGCTGGGCGTGTTGTGTGGGGTTACAGGTGTTTCCGGCTCAGGCAAGAGCACTTTGATGAATTTGACAGTTATTCCAGCTCTACGCCAAATGTTCGGCGAACAAGTAGACAAAATAGGCAAACACGAATCAATAGATGTTCCAAACGTCGTGCGTAACGTTATTGTTATTGACCAAGACCCCATCGGGCGAACGCCAAGAAGCAACCCTGCAACATACACTAAACTCTTCGATGAGATAAGACGCATTTTCGCCTCCACAAAAGAAGCCAAAGCGCGTGGCTACAAAGAAGGTCGATTTAGCTTCAATGTGAAAGGCGGCAGATGTGAAACCTGCCAAGGCGACGGGGTACTGCGTATAGAAATGAATTTCCTGCCTGACGTTTATGTTCAATGCAGTGAATGCAAAGGAAAACGGTACAACAAAGAAACATTGGGCGTGCTCTACAAGGGCAAAAACATTGCTGAAGTTTTGGATATGACGGTGGAGGAAGCGGCAAAATTCTTTGAGAACACGCCGAGGGTTTCACGAAAACTTGAGACGCTGCTGGATGTGGGGCTTGGATACATCAAGTTGGGACAAAGCTCAACCACATTGTCAGGCGGTGAGAGCCAACGAATCAAGATCACCCGTGAACTGAGCAAACATAAATCTGGACATGTCGTTTACATGTTAGATGAACCGACTACTGGGCTTCATTTTGACGATACTAAACGGCTCATAAAAGTTTTGAATCGATTAGTGAACAACGGTAACTCTGTTTACATCATTGAACACAACTTGGACGTCATCAAAAGCTGTGATTACCTCCTCGATTTGGGTCCTGAAGGAGGAGCTGCAGGCGGTGAACTACTTGCTAAAGGAACTCCTGAAGAAGTCTCAAAGAACAGCGGTTCTTACACAGGGTTGTTTTTGGAAAAAATACTTAATCGTCAGGCAGAGACTGTTTTGGCAGTGAAGCAGCCTGAATGATCCAAATAACTTGTCCCTCTGACTTCAAAAGCTCCGATATTCCAACTGACCCAGGCGTCTACCTTTACAGAGATGAAACGGGCGAAATTCTCTATGTTGGTAAAGCGAAAAGTCTGCGGTCACGGGTTAAAAGTTACTTTTCAAGTTCCGATCAGCCTGCTAAGACAAGGCAGCTTGTTTCAAGAATTAGAAATATCGATTGGATTGTGGTGAATAACGAGGTTGAAGCGTTGCTGCTTGAGAATAAGCTGGTTAAGCAGCACTGGCCCAAATACAACGTTAACTTAAAAGATGCTAAAACCTTCGCTTATATCTCGCTTACACGAGAGAATTTTCCAAGAGTGCTTACAAGCCGTAAAGTTGCGCGTAAACTGGAATCGTTTGGACCCTACACTGACGGCTTCACACGCCAAGACCTTCAACGTTTAGTAGTGAGGGTTTTCAAGTTGCGTACGTGCAAAACTCTGCCTAAACGTGCATGCTTAAACTATCATATTCACTTGTGCTCTGCACCCTGCATTGGCAAAGCTACTGGTGAGCAATATGTTGAACAAGTGCAGAAAGCGCGCTCATTTCTAAATGGAAACTATCAACAGACAATCGAACAGTTAAAAACTCAAATGCATGTAGCCTCTCAAGCCCAACAGTACGAAACTGCACTTGAACTTCGGAACCAAATCCTTTCCATAAGGCTTGTTACGGAGCATCAAATTGTGGATCAAGAGCGTCGTTTTGACCAGGATGTTTTGGTGTTTAGGCAGGTGGGCGAGAAGATGTTGGCAGTTCAGATGAGTATGCGCAAAGGCGTATTGCTTGGCAAAAAAGAATTCAGCGTTGATGTTCAACCCATGATTGAGCAGGAATTCTTGAAAGCATATTACACCACAAACCAGATTCCAAGAGAAATTCTTTTGAACAAGCCTTGTTGGCAGGGCGCTGAAGAGAAAAAGGCGTTAGAAGAGTTTTTGTCGGCTAAGCGGTGTGCGGTTGTTTCGTTGACGATTCCAAGGCGAGCAGATAAGTTAGGGCTTGTTCAGTTGGCCGAGAAAAACCTCGAATCAACCTTGGATGTTGATAGTGCACTTGTTGATTTGCAGAATAGTCTCAACTTGCCAGTTCTGCCACGCTTAATCGAGTGTTTTGACATATCAAACTTGGGCACTGAACATGTGGTTTCAGGGATGGTTAGCTTCAAAGATGCAAAACCCGATAAGAAGAATTACCGCAAATTCAAAATCAAAACCTTCAAGGGACAAGATGATTTTGCCGCGGTCAATGAGGTAGTTACCCGAAGATACAAGCGGTTGATAGAAGAGAAGACTTCATTGCCCGATTTGGTTATGATTGACGGTGGACCCGGGCAGGTTAGCGCAGCAAAAGCGGCTTTGCAAACGCTTGGGTTACAGCTTCCGCTTATTGGTTTAGCGAAGGAACATGAAGAAATCTACTTGCCAGATGAATCTGCCCCTATAAACTTTAACAAGAACAGCAAAATGATGCTTCTGCTTAGGAAAATCCGTGATGCAGCACACGACTTTTCGTTGGGTTACAACCTTAAGAGGCGGCAAATGAAAATCCGGGAAGAATTTAAACAAACTAAATTTAAACAAACTTTTTAAGTGCTTCCTCAAGACCTGTAAAACCATTTATTATTGTGTCAGAATGGAAAACTATCCATGGGCTCAGGCACTTCATCTCTGATATTACAATGATTTTTTTGCCTTTGCGTTTGGCGTAGAACATTTCCATGCATGCGCCCGCCGAGAGTATGGGCAGGTAAACAACCATGATGTCGCATCGGTCAGCGTCATCTAAATCGCGTTGCACAAAGTCGAAAGTTGGTACTTTGTCCCACCAGCATTCCTCGGTTCCATTGTAGAGGACGCGTTCTCTTTTCCATGGGTCAATAATTTCATAGCCTATTTTGCAAACGATGTCGGTGATGTTTTTTCGGTAGTCCTGCTGTTTTTCCATGCCAATGATCGGGCCAGAGATGAATACTTTCTTTTTCATGCGGTTAACCGTGAAATCAAAAATCACTAAGATTAATATTCTTTTTTCGAAGAACTGGTTCTTGATAGCTAGACGAATTGATGATTCCAGATTAAGATCCCTTTAGAATGGCATTTTTCTATTTGATTTCAATAAATTTATTGTAACTCTTATTAATCCAAAATGACGATAATTGTGTGTTGTAAAATGACTGTAGATAATTCAATACCTAGCAACGCTCATCCACCGTTAGATAGCGAACCCTCCGCAACCAGGCTTTCAGGAGAAGCAAAAAACACAAGTGAACCAACCAAAGAGCAGCTGGAGCTAAGAGAATTCGTCAAATTGCTTGGCGAACTGCAGTCAAAAGGCAAAATAACAGGGCAACAATTTAGAGAAAACCGCGAATTATGGATACACCAACAACCTAATGACAGAGACGTATTAGTCTGGCGTCTTAAGCAGCTCCTAAACACAGAAACCAAACCGGCTACGCCAAGAAGTCAACCATTTCAGAAACCCCGTAGAATGTAGAAAGATTATCAAAAATCATTTTCTTCTCTTTTGATTATAAACTAATTGCTCCTCTTTGCATTGTTGGTGGTACCATACACCAACATTCGTTTAATAGCTATTGATGGCTATATGTTACCAGAGAAAGGAAAGGCTTCATTTAATTTGTCAGTTTGGAATTGAAATTTGAACCGCACTATTTGAAAATGGTTCAGTTCCTTTGAACAACTTGTGACACGTAAATATCTCACAAAATGAATTTCCCTAAGAGTTTGGAAGAACGAAAAATGTTTGGTCAAAAATATCAACCTATTCACCCAATAAATGTATTTATTGCTGCACTCAACGAAGAAGAAGGAATAGGCGCAACTATTTCTGAGCTTTCAGAGAACGTAAATGTTAATCGTATTCTGTTAATTGATGGGCATAGTCATGATAGAACGGTTGATGTCGCCAAAGAGTGTGGTGCAGAAATCTTTTTCCAAGATGGCAAAGGTAAGGGGGATGCGTTGGCAAAAGCTGTGCAGTGCATGGGTGCGGATGTTGAGTATGTGGTTATCACTGATGCGGATTTTACTTATCCAGCAGAGCATGTGCCTGAAATGATTCAAATCCTTGAAAATAATCCACAGGTAGGTATGGTTTGCGGGAATAGGTTTAGTAAACAGACCGAAGGTAGCGCTTTCCAAGGTCGATTCACATTTGGAAATAAATTATTGGCTTTTGCTCATAGTTTTCTTAATGGAATAAATTTGCAGGATCCCTTAACTGGGTTGCGAGTTATCCGTGCAGACATTCTTAGGAAATGGGTCATTAAGTCGAAAGGCTTTGATATAGAAGTAGAATTAAATCATCAAGTAGGCAAACAAGGTTTTGATACAGTTGAAGTACCAATTGAATATCGCGAGCGGTTAGGTGAGAAAAAATTGAAAATGAAACATGGTGCAACAATTCTTAAGAGAATTCTATTCGAAAGCCTCAATTAACCACACTGAATCAAGTTTTACCCATAAGTATCTTTCTAAGCTAAATTATAGGTGTCCGCCAAGGATGCCTGCTACTATTGAAAATATGAAAAGCGTAATAATGACGATTACAACGATTTTTTTAGTTAAAGTCTTAATTTGATCGGTATCTCCCTGAGGTTTTGCTAAGATGCTTAACATTTTAATTTAGTAGTTATTACTTCAGAACATGGATTTGGGGTTTTGGGTTTTAACAAGTCTTAAATTTAGATAGTGCAGAAGTAATTAAGCAAGCTGTGAATTAATATGCCGATGGACTATGTAGTTTTTGAGCCAACTGATGAAAACTTTGCTCAACTTATCGTGAGAATTCTTGAGGAAAGAGGATATAGTGCAGGTTATCAACTTGGTTACCCGCATAATAAAATCTTCATAAAAGTTGACGACAAAGAAGAAGCTGACAGAATTTCAGGCATAATAGGAAAGTTCATGAAGAAATTCAATTTAGCTGAGGGGGGAATTGCAGCTGCCAAATTAGATACGTTGACAAGTAAACTTGGAAGCTTAATACCCGAACAACCAAACAGAAAGCTAGAAAAACCCACTGAAAATAATGAAAAGAAAGCAGAAAACATTTATTTTGATCACTCTGAAAAGTCTGAAAGTGAGGTTTACAATAAAGCCAAGATTGAAGAATTGAGAAATAAAATCGGTGAAAAGCTTAGTCAAATAAATTCTCTAATTGCGGAAAATCCAAAGGACCGCTCGAACGAGAAGAGAAGAATTGAAAGAGATACTCTGGTTTGGGTTCTTCAAAATATGCCTGATTAACTCGGAATTCTTTTTCTTCTTCATTCTGTCTTTTCAGAATTATACTCAACAGATGAAAAAGCGTTGTTGTTGAAGCAGGATTTGTAAAGGTTCGACAAATAGGTTTTTCTGTATATAGGAGAAATGCCAATTTTTTGGATTTTTAAACAAAACTGATTAAACGGGTAGGAATGACTTTTCATTGATCATTGTCGGGGAATAGCTTCTTTGTAGGAAGGATGATACCATTGCCAGATTATTTGGGTGACCCTTTCAGAATATCCATGGGTTGTCAGTTTGCTGAAAACTTGCTCTGATTTGTCGCTACTGTGGGGGATCATGAACTTTGGTTGAGTTTTTTTGGATTTAAGGGTTCTGATTTTTTAAATAATGTGTGGGCTTGTAGAACATTACTACACTTGAAAACAAGCTTCGAAATAGGACAAGATTAGAATTGACAGTTGTTCTAAATTTAGTTAGATTCTGGTGAAATGGCGCTTATACCCATCAAAGCCGAATCTAGAATTGGCTAAATAAGCTTTAGTTTTGGATGTTGTTATTGAATTTGGTAGAATGACAAAAAGCCCCAAAGTGGTTCCGGGGATTGGGCTTTAACTCAAATACCGATGGTGACCTCATCTGCATTTCTCTTTTTTATAATTTTGTTTGGTTTTAGAATTTGTTGAAGCTAAATAATTCCTCAAAAGACTTTCTGTTTTTTGCTTTTGGCTGCTCCGCAGGATACCCAAGGGTTAATAACCCAACAACTTTCCAATTACCTGGAATTTTGAGGAGTTCTTTGACTTTTTCTTCGCTAAAAGAACCTATCCAACATGAACCTATATTGAAAGTCCAAGCGGCAATTACTATGTTCTGAAGGGCAATTGTAGTATCAACAACTGCCCATTTTCCAGTTAAAAGCGATTTTTCATCTGCGCACCCAACTATAACAATAGGTGCATTCTTGATATGTTTAGCAAACAAGCTTTTTGATAATTCATTTTTAGCTTCGGAATCTGTCACTACTACAAATCGAATTGGCTGTCTGTTAACTGCGGATGGCGCTTGTCTGCCAGCTTCGAGAACTTGGCATAAGATTTCCTGTGGTATTTCTTTATCTTCATACTTACGAATACTCCTTCGGCTTAAAATCACGTCAATCAAAGACAACAACTTCACCGCTCCAACCTTTAGTCAAACTTCCTAAAATCCCTTACACTAAACTGAATTGCTGCTATGAGGTCGAACTTCTACTTCTGATAATTTAATCCTCTTTCCCTTTTATTGAGCAATAATGGAAATGAGGATTCTTGAGGAGCATACCAAATTCATATTACATAACAAACTTTAAACATATTTATCTTCAAATGAGCGGCACTTACAGTTAGCGATCCCCAAATGTCTTGTCAATAACAGCCAAAAACTTTGGGTTGGGTTATCAAATTACTAGCGCTTTGGATTGCAATATTAATAGTGATCGGTCTTGCGATAGGCAAATACTCCCCAACGTTTATTGCTACCTAAGGATTCAACACTCTCCAAAATAGTCTTTTTTTGGAGCTGTCTGCGCGTCTACTGTTGTTTCGTTTTCTTACCAACTGGGTCGAATTTTGGTCTGTTCTCTTTATACACCAAATAAGGTAAGTGCAAAGTTTCTTTTAGGGAATATACTTTTGTTCCTTTTTTAATTGCGAACCAGTGTCCTTTTTCTCCTTGGAAAGAGAACATTAGACCGGACATAAAATTCCTACTGGCAGTTCCTGAGTAAACAGTGTTGTTTTCTGTTTCGTGTAGACGTTTGAATCTCCAAATGATGTTATCGTCTACTTGTGTCCATGTTCCTTCGTTGGCTCCTGCTAAGTATGCAAAAGTTCCATCAAAATTGAAGTATATTGGAATCCAATGATAATTTCCGCTGGGTCCCCAGTCAAAGTGCAGAGTCCACAATCCAACAGGGTTCAAGAATTAATCTCCTATAATAACTGATTTATTGTTGCCAACAACTTTTAAGATTATTGGCTACGGCCAAAGAACAAGGGTAAGTGCCCTTTTGCCTACTTTGTTCTGTATCCTGTGAAGAGGATTCAAATTTAGAAAATTAGTCCTCATATCGGGGGAGTCTTCATTAGCATTTGTCTTTTTTTTCAAAGTGGATTTTAGGGGAAGTTATTCCTGAAGGTTGGTTTTTATTTGGCTTAAAGTCTTCTTATTGAATGGGGTTTAGAGTTGACTGGTGAATTTAGAAAACATATTGAATTATTGGGACTCGATGAGCAGGCAAAGAAAAAGGTCATTGATCTGTTTAAGGAAGCTGGAGCTGAGTTTCCTTGTTTAGCGTGTTCTTCAAAAGACACTTGCGAGAACTTTAAGTGGTTCATAAAATGGTTTAGTGAATAATATTTTTCAAACTTACTCAATTTGGTGGGCTTTCGCCGCCTTCTTAAAAGATTTGTCTATTGGACTAACTGGCATATCTTAGTTCTTTGTAGGTTAGATTTCTCTACATGAAGGGTGGTTGAATACTCAACTGATGAAGTAGGCAGAAAGAATAATAGTGAGGTTGTTTTTTTTTGGATTCTATGTCTAAACAGGCTCCAATCTCCAAACAAGAACTGAAAAAGTCGTTTCTGCTCATCGTACTAATAGTGGGTGTTATAGCATTAAGTAGTCTTCTTTTGGTTACTCAATACTGGTTTGTTTGGCCTGTCATCATAGTCTGTATTCTGGTTGGAGTCGGGTACTTTTCGGCGTCAAAAGACATTTTTCAATGTCCATCTTGCAAGGACGCGTTCAAGATTACAAAACTTCAAGATTTCTTTGCACCACATGGAATAAGCAAAAGATCAAACAATCAATTGTTCGAGTGGAAGCTACTCAAGTGCCCTGGGTGCAATAGAAGAGAAAAATGCTTCCGTGTGCAGGAATAAAAAGAACTATTTATCACCGAAGTTGGGTAACTTGAACGATTTTAGAATGTATTTTTTCGTTGGTTTATGATTTCGCAGACTCTGTCAGGTTTTTTAGAGGAAAAGACAAATACTCGACCTATTTTAGGCGTAACTTCTACAGCGCTGGCAAACGAAGTTGTATAAGCCATTGAACCGTCAAGTCCAACCCTGACGCCGACTCCCAAGTATCTGCCAAACGCTTTGGTTGTTTTGCAGGCGGTAATATCTTTGAGCAAGAAAGACTTTTTGTCGAATCGCCCGTATTCCACCGTGAGTCTCTCGGCATTAATTTTTATGTGAAGGCCTCGGTAATTCCAGAACACCAACAACAGGAAAGCTAAAACCATCCAAGCCACCGAAGCCCCAAGAATATCCTCACTTAATAATTCTTCACTGAAAAAGAAAACCGCAGAAGTAACAACAACGATAATTAAACTAATCATTAGAAATAAACCCTTAACAAGAGCTCCAGCAGGAACCCACTCGCTATATTCGATGTTTTCCATGTCTAAGTTATCAAACAGGCGACCAAATAAATTTTCGCCAAATCCAACATTCAAGTGTAAAAGCTATC
This sequence comes from Candidatus Bathyarchaeota archaeon, assembly GCA_963705145.1. GTDB lineage: Archaea > Thermoproteota > Bathyarchaeia > Bathyarchaeales > Bathycorpusculaceae > Bathycorpusculum. The sequence goes on along the minus strand of CAVPJA010000005.1, from coordinate 233,379 downwards.
ACTGCATTTGATGGATCTGTTTAGATTCTATTTTGCCCTAAGCATCTCAACAAGTCTGGAAAAGAGAGTAATCCACGTTTCAGAACGGCCTTTAAAAACTGGAAATTCTTCATCTATTCGGACCCATTTTGCCAAAAAGTTCTTGGCGTCTTCGTCAAAACGCAATAGTCTTTCCTTATGAACCTCATTTTCTGGTTTAGGTATTAAAACGTGATATTGTTGCAAAATGTATCTTAGGGGCATTCGTTCTCCATTTTTGTCCTTCATTCCATTTGTCCAGCTGTCACTGTATTTGAACTGTTCAGGCGGCAACAGAGTGTACCTGAGCTATCTCCAGGCTTAGTCTGTAAGCTATGTTTAGATCAACAATTGTGTTGCTATAGTCTGCTGGTGGATTAATCGATGCCAAAGAGTACATTGCTGCTGCGTAACCTGCGAGTTTGGGGTAGACAAAATTGGTCAATATCGACGCGAAGAAACCGTTTTGGGTAGCATTCTTGAAGGTTTCAGATTTGACATAGTTTTTCAAGTTTTCCTTGTTGTTTGTGATTGAGGCGTCAGGATGTAGGGTTGGAAGCATAAGTTCGAGTATGTCGGCAAAAACATAGACGCAACTGGAGTAGTCTCTATGCCAAATTCCCCAAGAATGATCAAACCACGATTCGATCCCTGAATTTTTTGTGAAGAGAAGCATGTTTACTAAGCTCATGTATTCTTCTGCAGGTTTTTTTGGAGTGTTTAACTGCTCGACAGATTTTAGAAATTGGGCATCATCCAAAATTATGACTTGTTCGGTCTCAACTTCAGGGTTGTGGATCCATTTATCGCGTAAGTAGTGAAGTGCGTTTGCAAGTTCACCGTAGGCGTATTCATCGTTTTGCAGAAATAGGGTTCGAGCCGTGTCTATTTTACTCAATATTTTGCTGTTGTGTCCGGTTGCGTGGGGAAAATCGCCGTGTGAGTCTGGACCGGTGGAGCCAGAAACAAAAATTTTTGTGTTTTCTTCGGAGAATCCTAGTTCAGAAGCGATTCTTTCGGCGATGGCTTTATGCGTTGTTCGGAGCATTTGAAGTAGCCAATAGAAGATTGTTAACAAAGGCTGTTAAGTATTTTGTGATACCCATCAATCTGCAAGCATTTTTGTCTTGGCAAAGATGGGAGAAGACGATTATCTTTTGCGCGCCCTTGAAAGAGCAAGAATGATTGAAAGCAAAATTACACCAATAATCAAAATAAGATCCAAGTTAATTGAAAGCGAAGCGTCCTGAGTTGGTATGGGTTCAGAAACAAACTCCAACGAACCTATCGAGTACGCAGTCCATCCACCGTCTTGGTAGTCAGGCGGAGTCCATCCCAGAGGGTTAGAACTGCCCGTAGCCTCTACCCAAATCCAGCCGGCATCTCTGTTGTCATTGGGAAGATCCCAATAATTATTTGCGTTAGAAAACTCGGGAAGCCAAATCAACAGAGCAACATGATCAGGAGCATCCACTATAGCTGCGTCGAAACCCGCTCCAACATAGATTGTGCCACATAAGAAAGCCATGTCTTCGCAGTCTCCAACTGCTGTGACGCCGGTAACTTGGTTAAATGCATGTGCCATTTCATCAGCATTCCATGCCCACTCTTCTTGAACAACTCCATCTCTGACGACGTTATCGCTGTCATAGCCATATTCTGTCCACTGCTGAACATACTTCAAAATGGCAACTGCCCTTTCATTTTCAATTGGATAGTCTGCCAAAAACGATTCACCTATACTGTAAGCAAGTTCCTTGTTTTCATTGAGCGTTTCAGTCGCAAGGTTGGGTAAATAACCGTGAGGACCGAAGTAATAGTTTCTGTCTATTCCAAAGTTGTCGTACCAATCACCATCTTGCAAATTGAAGCTGGAGGCTGGATATCCCTTAACAGTTTGACCTATAGCTAAAATAGAGACAAAAAGAAACGAGAACAAAATGAGTCGTCGCTTACAAGACACTTGTTATCTCCAATTATCCTATGGGAAGGGTTAAGCTTGCTAACATTATTAGCCCTAAGAACACCTCATAGCAAAACAAGAATACCCCAATAGCCAGGGGATGCTTGTTAATATCGTCTAAGTCAACGCCGAAAGGTCGAAGTTTTGCGAAAACCAAATAGAACAAACCGCCAAAGAATAGGCTTACAAAGAAACTAATTGCAACAACAAGGAGCCTTTGCAGGTTGAAGTAGGCGCCCACTGTGACTGATTGCGATAGGAAGAAAGGATTAACCATTGAGCCATAGACAACCAAGCCAGCATATACAAAAAAGCCACCTACAAGAAGACTAGTTGCCAAGGAATTGCCTTTGAGACTTTCGAACTCTTTAATTTTGGTTGTCATAAGGGTTATGCATCTGATTCCTACATATCCAATTAGCAGACAAATCAGACTTGAAATAAAAGCTCTAAAAAACCATAAACCCAGCGATACTATGAAATCTGAACCAGCCAAACTATTCTCCTCATTGGATTGTATTATCTTTCCAAATATAACTCTTTAACAAAGACAATGACTTACTTTTCAGTTGATTTTAAATATTGAAAGTCTCATAGTTATTTCTGAGGGGAAGACTTGAACTTACTAGTTTTCTTAGTCATCTGGGCAATTATCTGGTATATTCCAATACCACCTACTAAATTTAGGCCTTTAGCGATTCATCGCATGGCTTCACTATCAATAGGGTTAGTTCTTTTTGGAATCAACGTTCTATTTCAAACCCCTCTTAGTTCATTTGTGTATTTCCTGTTTTTTTCAAGATTCGCAGTAGCATTCTTTGAGTATTTTTTCTCGATTAGACCATTCAAAGTAGAACAATTTGACAAAGACTTCCGATCAGGTCAATTTCCTCTGTTTCAGTTTAAGCTCAGACAAAAAAGAACACTCCTTGGAATTGGTTTGGTCGCTATCTTTTTGGTTTCGATGCTTGGAATATCAGTGTTTGGCGAGGTTCAACGTGTAACGAACGCTAATTACTTCAACGGTTTTATTCAGCAGGAATCAGGTTTGCCTTTTACCACTACGATTCCAGATAATATGGTTCGTTTGGTTACTCAGGAACTAGCGTTTTCGATTGCTAGGCGTCACATGTCCGAGTTTGGTAGCAACACGCAGGTTCTGGATTGTCACGTTACTAAGTCTCCTGAAGGAAAATTGGTGTGGGTAGCAACGATTGGCTCGACGAACATAATTTCGGAAAACTTCATTAAAGGATTCGTCGTTGTGGATGCAAATGAACCTGCTGCTGCACCGCAAATAGTGCATGCCCAATTTAACGTGGGGGAGGGATTATGGTGGGATCGAAATATTCCTTTCGCAACTACGTGGATGACGTGACGAAGACTTATGGTGTAGCGTATCCTACTTGGGACATGGATACTGACCAATCGATCTATGTTATTACCCGCTACAATTTGGGCTTTGACTTTGTAAGAAGATATGAAACGCCACTGGCTTATGATTCCCAAGGTAACCTAGAGAATGAGCCAAAAAGTATGAGTGAAATTCCAGTATGGATGACTCAGGTTTACGATGAGGATTGGCTTGAGAACATGATCGATGAATTTGGGAACTTTCGACGGGGTAATGGCTTTGACTATTTTGCAGGTGGGTTTCTTTGGATAGTTCCGCCAAGTCAGGATCGTTTTCAGATGACTGAGGATACTCGTTACGTTGTTGATCCTGAAACGAAAGATGTTGTTGCTTTGGTATGCGTTAATCCCGTTGAAAACCAACGAACGCTTTCTGGAGTGTTTAAGGCTACTCGCGAAGGGGTTCTCTATTACGATCTTAAGCGGTCAAACTATATTTCCGGTATGACAGCGGAAGATCTGGTTGAGGGAAGACTGCCCAAGCCTGCGACTGGAGATTATTACGCTGTGATGCCCTTGCTTTACACTATTGAAGTTACTCCTGGAAACAATCGGCTTGCATGGTATGTGCCTATTTATTGGAGTGAGGGAAGTGGCGAAAGTGATGAAACGATTTACCTATCGGGTTTTGCAATAGTTGACGCGCAGGATACCAACAAGATTGCCTCAACAATTAATCAAGAAGGAATAACCAGTGAACAATTGGTACAGCAGACAAGATTGAATACGCTAAACTTTTCGGAGCTAATGTAACTACAGACGTGAAAATTTCCGCCAACGTTTTGAATACCTATGAGTATGTGCAAGATGGAACAACCCACATAATTCTGCACTTGAATAGCAAAACTTACCCCTGGATTGAAGCAACTCCAAAAGACCTCTCTGCACAACAATGGAACGAACTCATATCAACACAACCGGGACAAACAATCTCTGCACAAATAGAAAAACGCGATGACAGATGGATGATCACAGACTTTAGCAATTAATGCCTTCTTTAACAAGGCCTGACAGACTGCGTCTGGAAAAATCACAAAACGTAGCAGAAAGGCAAAAAAGGGGAAAAAATACATCAGCAAAGAATCTTCCAAACACAGGCTGAGGTCTAAAAAGGTTGAGAAAAGATTCTTGATTTGTGGTTTCTTTGGGTAATTGCAGAGAGCTGCTACCTGGAGACAGACTGAAGGTATTGCGCTTCGAATACGGCAATCAGAGAGACTGAGTAGAATAATCATTTTTCTAATAGAAATGCATTTTTAGGTTAGCTGTTCTTTTTTAGTAGATATATTAGTTCTAAAATAGGTAAAGGATGACCTTAAATGACCATTAATTCTGAAAGAGTAGTAGTTCGCGGACTGAAAGATGTTGCGGCAGCTGAAACACGAATTAGTTATGTAGATTATAATGGGGCTCTTTACTATTTGGGATATAACATCGATGATCTTGTTGGGCGAGTTATATATGCAGAAATGGCTTACCTGTTAATTCATAAAAGACTTCCAAACCAGCAAGAACTAGATAGTTTTCAAACTGAACTTGTTTCTGCTATGAATCTGCCTGCCCCAATAGTTGAAAGTATAATTCATACCCCTAAACACTGTCATCCTATGGACATTTTGCGAACTGAAGTTTCTCATCTTGGCGAATATGATCCTGACGGCAATGACTTCTCGGACGCCGCAAACATGAGACGAGCCACAAGACTGATAGCCCAAGTCCCAATAATAGTGGCTACTATCCACAGAAGCCGTCTTAACCAGATTGTTCCCGAGCCAAAGGCGGAATTTGGCTTTGCTCAGAACTTCCTCTATATGTTCAAAGGCGCAGTTCCAGATGAGAAAGAAACAACTGTTCTACATCGTTATATGACTCTTCATATTGATCATGGATTCAATGCTTCAACCTTCGCTGCCCGTGTTACAGCAAGCACCAATTCAGATATGTATTCAGCTGTGACTTCTGCAATTGGGGCACTCAAAGGACCTTTGCATGGTGGAGCTAGCGAGAAAGTGATGGAGATGCTTGATAACATTAACGTTGAAGAAGAAGTGGAAGAATACATTAACGGGTTATTGGCTGATCAAAAGAAGATTATGGGTTTTGGTCACAGGATCTACAGGTCACAAGACCCTAGAACTAAGCATCTACGAGGTATGGTGGAAGACCTTTGTCATCGCGAAAGAACCTTGGGATTGTATAATAAATGCGTCAAGATTGAAGAAATCGTTTACGGCAGAAAAAAAATTTACCCCAATGTAGATTTTTATGCAGCTGTTACGATGGATGCGCTAGGAGTGCCTAAGGAGTATTTCACGCCATTTTTTGCTTCAAGCAGAATTGCTGGTTGGGTTGCTCATGTCATTGAACAATATGAGGATGCTGTTCTTTTGCGTCCAGAATCAAAGTATGTCGGCGAATTCAACCGTTCATTTATTTTAATTGAAAATCGATAAGTTCTGTATTTGAGTTTAAAACCTATGATTACTACTAACTGAACAAAGCCTCGACCCTAATAGGAGAATGACTTGGGCTAAAAAGTTTTAAATCTTCAAGTTATAGATTAAGACTATTCAGGTTTTTAATTTGGAACCACAAAAAGTTGATGTTGATTTAGAAAAGACGTACCTGCTTGTTGTAAGCGTGGTTAATTTTCAAACAAATAAACCAATCAAAAATGTCAGTGTCAAAGTTTTCAGATTAGAAAAGACACCCCTATCCATCTCAGAATGGACTGAAAATCTCAAGAATGGAGATCCTTTTAGCAAGTTGATGCTCTCGATGAATACCGATAACAATGGTATTGTAACTGCTAAACTTGCAGAGGGTTCCTATGAGGCTAAAGTCGAGAAATACAATTTAAGTAAGGTTTGTGAATTAACGCAAGATGACAGAATTGTCTTTGTTGAACCAAAGAAGCATTGGTGGCAATAAATCTTAAATTTGAATAGAATGAGAAAGTAGAAGTGAGGGACTTTAATGAGTAAAAATTCAAGCACCGAGATTATTGAACAAAATGGGAAACAACTTAAAGAGAAATATGGCGTCGAAGTCTACAACTTAATTCATGGTCTATCATGTACTAAGTTAGATAAACAACAAGGATATTTCTTGCTTACGTTAATGGATGAACTTTTGAAAATTAAATGATTTGGTAAATCTTCCTCATTACTAAGTCCAAAAACTAATTAGTAAATAACAGCTATAACGCAGAATATGGATCATCAAAGCAATAGAACTCTAAAATTAATTCGCCTTTCAGGAATATCAGGTATAATCAGCTCCACTCTGCCGCTTATTATAATTCTTGCATCAACTGTGCTTGAAGAGTCTTTTAGTTGGAATAGAAATGCCTTAAGCGATATAGGTGTAAGCCATTTGGCATGGCTATTCAATAGTGCTCTTGTTATTGGTGGTTTGCTTAATCTTTTGTTCGCGGTAGGTTTGAGGAGCTTCATTGACAAAACCGTGTGGTTGAAAATAGGCGTCTCGTTAATCATAGTGAGTAGTATTTCTCTGGCATTGGTTGGAGTATTCACAGAATATTATTCTGGTATTCATGTATTGGTGGCTTTGGGGTATCTACTCTTGACTCCACTGGGGTTAATCTGCATTGGTGGGAGAGAAATGAGTCGTCAAATTGGAAAAGTAAGCCTTGTCTTGGGAATTGCAGCTTTATTGACTATTTTTGGTCTGCCCATAATAACGTTTGTCGCTAATTTGCAGATGGGTTTTGCAGTTCCAGAATTCATGGAGTCTTTGGTGTTATCTGTTTGGACATTCTGGGTCTCCCTTAAGCTTATCAAAGCGGATAAGACAAACATAAACTGAAAACGAAGCTATGCTCAATCAAACACGATATCATCAACAACAAAAAAATTTTTCACTTTTGTGTCTCTATAGAATTAAATTAAATGTGAATAACATAGCGCGGAGCATTTTTTTCTTTTAGGTTATTTTGTGGCTCCACAGGTGGGGCAATTGTCTAGTGTTTCGTTGAATGTGTTTTGGCAATATCGGCAGCGAATTTTTACAACCACTTCTTTTTCGTGAATTATCTCTTTTTCATTGATCATCGGTGGTGGTGGAGGTGGAGGATAGAGGGGTGTGGTTTCCAATTTACCTTTGGGATCATAGAAAGCAGATCCTGCTAATGCTAGAAATCCACTTATAGCTAGAAGAATTCCGCCTGGAATGTCTAGATAGTAGATTTCAGTTGAGCCTGCAGCGGAACCTATTGTGAAGACCAACATTAGAATGCCAAACGCAGCGCCCATTCCACGGGCATTGACTGGGCCAGAGACATATTCTCCATGACTGGTGTATGATCCATCTGAATTCTCAGTCTTATAGGATTCTTGAAAACCTGATACACTGCTTGATTTCCCGGTTCGGGCTAGATTTATACCTACGAACGGAAAAACTGCCAAGAGCAGAGAAGCAAACGTAATGACCATCATCATCTCACTTGCTCCTAAAATTAAACTGGTGATAAGCGAAAACCCAACAAAAGCTATACAGATCATGTATAATCGCATCGTTATGCTATTTCGCTTTGATACACCAGCGGTGCTAAACATATTCATAAGTCGTCACTAAAATTATTCAATGTTTATCAGAATCTAATAAAACTATTCGAAAAAACAAACTATCTTAACTCAAAAAACTGAAGGAACACTGTTTTGTTCTTCGGTTAGTGTCCTGTCGGGTCCTTCAAATCATGATAACTTCCTGTAGTGTGTGCTCGCCAATGGAGGTTTGAGTATATTTTGCGAAAATATCGGAAAAGATGAAGTAGAAATCTACTATGCAAATCTAACCGAAAGCGGTCTGGCCTCCAGAGAATCGACCATTTTGTCGAGTTCTCGATGATCCATCAGTAATCCCTAGCTACGAGTGGTGCAGCATTTTCGGCTGCAGGAAAAACTGTGGCTTCCTCTCCTCTTGTACGGTAATCTAAGATTTCATCCATGGAATGTAGCCGATTAAAAATAGGCGATAGATTTCCACCGTTCCGTGCTATTTATAGGACTGAGGAATCTATCTGTGCTATATCTTTTCGAAATGCATTGTGAAAACACCGAACTACGTCTATTTGGCTTGTCAAAAAAATTTCTGCATTATTGTTAAGCAATTTATTGGGTTATTAACATTGCTTTGGCTTGTTTTGTTTAGAAATGCGTATAAGCAACTTATGACACGTGTCATATTAAGGTGAAATGAAAAGATGTTATCCCGCGATTGTGACGGATGCGAACAACAACTAAGCGAGTGCAAACGTCGCTTTGCAAAAGTTACCCTGGGCGAAAAAGTCTTCTGTCCAGATGGCACAGCCCATCTAGTAGATAGTCAATAGCCAAATCAGCCAGTTAAAACCGCTGAGACGCCGATTTTTTATTAAAGAAAGTTTTTTTCCAATTTTAATTTGACATATAACCAAAAGTTACAACGGTTGCATAAGTACGGTAAAATACGGCTTTAAGTTCTTTTAAAAAAAGGAAAAAATTTATTTGAGGTTGATTTCTGCGATTTGCGTAAGGTCTGTTAGATTGTTGAGCAGCACTTTTGTATTGGACACGGTGTAAAGCGTGTTGCCAATGTATAATGCTCTGTTAACATTTTGGTTGTAGTCGCCGTAGTAGTATTGCTGGTTTGTGTTTTCTTGGTGTGTTATACCGCCTTCTAATTCGAAGCCTGCTACAGTTAGCTTGAATACGTAGGCTCCTTGCCAGTAGCCGCCTTGCAGAGGAGCTATGCCAATATCTTTGCCGCTTGAAGAAGCCCCGTTTCCGCCATCGATAACCCCGTATTGGGTAATTGACACTGGAATAACCAGTAACTCCTTTGCTTTGTCGAATAGGAATGCTTTTGGCTCGTATAGCGCGTCTGATGAAGTGTAGTCGCCTTGAACAATGTATCTTGCAATTTCGGTTGGGTTATCTACGTTTGTTACATCAAATAGTGATAGCTTTACTGTGTTATTTTCCATGCCTAGGCCAATGACGTGATTTTCGTCGTACATGTGGAGATAGCTGGAGTATCCTGGGATTTTGAGTTCTCCCGCAACTTTTGGCTCTACCGGGTTGCTGAGGTCGATAACGAAGAATGGATCTGTTTGTCTAAAAGTGACCAAGAATGCTTTGTCGCCCATGAATCTAGCTGAGTATATTGTTTCGGTTACTGCCAAGTTTTCTAGTTTTCCGATTATCGTCAAATTCATATTCAATACGTAAATATTGCTGCTGCTTTGCTGTTTTTGTGAGGTAGTGGCTAACCTAAAGTTTCCGTTGTATTCATCCATTGAGTATTGGTTTAGGACATAGCCTGCTACGCTTCCTTTTGTTTCAAACGCTAAGGAATCTTTGTTTACGCTAACTCTGTAGATTGAAGTGTAATCACCCGTTTCGCTCCACGTTGGATAAGTTACATAGATGTTGTTGAGAGAAACATACATGGTGCTTGCTCCTCCCATTAAAACTGTCATATTTGTCAGTTTTTCTGTGTTGTCGTTAACGTTTAAGCCAACAAACGTGGTGTAAGTAAAGTAGTTGTTGGCTATGTCGGAGTAGTTTGCAGAGTCTGAATAGTATATTTTTGTGGGTGCAATTTCAGAGGTAGCTGTATCTGAGTAAACTGTTGGTAGTGGCAACGCGTTGTTCTCTAATATGTAGGCTGGTTGGCTGACTACAGCGTATACATAGTCACCGATCATTCGGCTGTTGAAGTAACTGCCGCTTAACGTGAAGTTTCTTGCAAGTATGGGGTTTACTTTGTCAGATACATCGTAAACATTGACAAAGGTTCTGACTTCGTTGAGGTAGGGGGAGATCATTGCTTCACGTGGAACCATGATATCGAGTGTGTAAACTTGGTATTCGCTTCCGATAACTATGAGTTTGGTACTGTCTTGGCTTAGGTACATTCCTGCCAAGTATACGTTGTTGTCGAGGGTTATTCTTGCGACTGTTCTTGGGTCTTGAGGATCAGCTTTGAGAATGTAAATGTAATTTTGGTTAGTTGAGTAATCGTTGGATGCAACGTAGAGATAGTTACCGTCATTTTTCACAGTGTCTGCCTCATCCACTCCTGCTACTTGGATGTTTGTTGTTGAATAAGAATTGCCCTGGGCTGCGGATTCAGCTGACATAGTTGGGACAGCTCCTGTTAATGCTCCATCGCGCGAACTATCGCCAAAGAATTTTGAATCTAAAGGTCCCCCAGCGTAATTGGTCGTTCCTTGACTGTTAGTTAATAGGTAGTTCCTAAGTTCAGTTTCATCTGAGAAAGTTTTCAAGGCTGACGCAGCTGGCGGATTAGCCAGAGGCGTTAAACCTGGTGTTGAGCCGAAAACGAATATTAATGAAATTAGTACCATCGCGCCTAGTACTGCGGCTGCACTGTAAATTCGCATTTTCTTTTTGACTTCTTGTTGAATCATTTCTTATTACCTTGGTATGAGTTAATGCCACGCGTCTAATATTATACTAATCAACAGAACAGGGCGTCTATCATTTAGAACAAAGTAGAACCAGATTTGACACAATTTTTAGGAAGAGGTTATCTTAGTTTTCAGGATGAGAATATGAATGGAAATTTTGAATCTGTTAAAAAAACAATAGTTAGAGCGGTTGTTTGTGCTCTCTTCTTCTCCTAAAGTAAACAGAGCCTCAGCAAATCCTCATTCTCCACAGCAACCACAAAAAACATATTTGTGGCACCACAAGAAAGTGCCTTAACCAATTCTAGATACGGCCAAAGCAAAAGTGCCGACAAACAATTTTCCAAAATTACTTCCATAACCTTATAAATTGATTGGAAAACAAATAGGGTTTGATTGAGCAAAGGCAACTATGCTCTTGCTCAGTACAGATTATATTGAGGAAAAGAAAAAATGCAATTTGTCAATAAAAAAGTGATAACCACAATTTTGATTGCAATTCTACTCGGAACATTTGCAGCAATACAAATATCTTCAACAGTAAATGCTAAAGTTGAACAGATCGGAGCACCACAACTAACGTCGTGGCCAACTGCGCCTCCTTCAGGGGTCACGCCAAGCGTCACTATCGCTACAACCGCATTCATCAGTCTAAGTCCAAACCCCATAGGTCAAGGTCAAAGTGTCCTAATCAACCTATGGCTTGAACCACCAGTGGCCTACCAACGCTACTTTTCAGGCTACACCGTAACTATCACTAAGCCAGACAACGCCACCGAAACCATTGGACCAGTAAACAGCTACCAAGGCGACGCAACCGCATGGATACAATACAGCGTAGACCAAATCGGCACATACAAATTCAAATTCAACTTCGCAGGCAGCTATTTCCAAGCCGGATGGTACTACAATGGCAAATACTACGCAACCCAAGCTGACCTTCCAGCGGGCGTTTCTACAGGCGGTATGGGCTTCGGCGGAGCAGCAAGCTTCGAATCAGCCTGGTACCAAGCATCAGTCAGCCGCGAAGTGAGCTTAACAGTTCAGCAGGAACCAGTCATGTCATGGCCAGCCGCGCAGATACCCACAGACTACTGGACACGCCCAATCCCCGTCGAAAACCGAGAATGGTGGAGCATCGGCGGACAGTTCCCCTTCAACGGAGTAGGTGGCGGAGAAGCGTGGCCAGCAAACACCAACGCATACGCGAGCAACTACAAATACACCCCATACGTCCAAGCACCTAACACTGCACACATCGCATGGATGAGGCAGGGCGCACTAGCAGGTATAGCAGGTGGACAATTCGGGTACCGCTCAATTGGACCCGGTGAAGGCGCCTACGCAGGCACGCCAAACATAATCTTCCAAGGCCGAGCATACCAAACAATCACCAAACCAATGACAACAACGTTAAATGGCGTTACCGTTTCACAGCCAGTAAGTGTTTGGCAATGCTACGACATACGTACAGGACAAGTATATTGGGAACAAACCGGCATAACCCAGCCACCAACAATGGTGACATTCAATGCAGTCTCCAGTTCAGTTCCAGGAGCAGATCAAACAGGACAGGGCACAGGCACCTACTCATTAGTCTACGTCGGATCATCAAGAATGATAAAATATAACCCGTGGACCGGTGCAGCCACCTTAAACGTCACGCTACCAGTCTCTTCCGGAACCGTATACAAAGACCCCTACGTACTAAGCGTAGCTAGCTCAGGTGGCAAAAACTGGCTCATAAACTGGACAACTACAGGCACCAGCACAGACTTCAACACCAGAATCATTAGCAATGTCACATACCCATTCAGCAGCATAGGCACCGTAGACTATGAATCAGGTATTGCGGTCAGCTCAGGTTCCATTACACCCCCAGGCGCAGGACACTCATTAGGACAATTTCTAATGGGTGCAAGCATAACAACTGGCCAGTTGCTTTGGAACGTAACAACAAACGACATCTTTTTCCCCTCAACACTCGTTGCAGACCACGGAAAAGTTACCACACGCGTCTTAGGCGGATGGTGGGACTGCTGGAACCTAAACACAGGACAACTAATTTGGCAAACCGCTAAACCAGGTGAAACAGGCGGCGAAGAATACCCATGGGGAGACTTCGGAGCTTACACCATAGCCTCATACGGCGGCTTAATCTACGACTTCTCATACGCAGGCTTCTATGCAATAGACTGGAACACCGGCAAAATCGCGTGGCATTACTCCACACCAGCCATACCATTTGAAAGCGCAACATACCCCTCAATGACGCTGTTTAGCAACTCACCCCAAATCGCTGACGGCAAACTCTACTATGCAAACGGAGAACACTCGCCCACAACACCCCTCACAAGAGGCTGGAGACTCTGGTGCCTCAACGCAACAACAGGCGAATACATCTGGGACATCAACGGCGGTGGCTCAGCAGGCGCAGTCGCAGACGGATACCTAACCTACGACAACCGCTATGACGGCTACATGTACGTCTTCGGCAAAGGCGAAAGCGAAACAACCGTTTCCGCACCCCAAACATCAATTACAGCTGGAACAACCGCAGTTATATCAGGTACAGTTCTAGACCAATCGCCAGCACAACGAGGCGCAGCATGTGTTTCTAAAGAGTCAATGTCGACCTACATGGAGTATCTACACCAGCAGCGACCAATCGATGGCTTCTTCCACAACGTAACAGTCACAGGCGTCCCCGTATCTCTGGATGTAATTGACCCCAACAACAACTACATCCACCTCAACACAGTCACCAGTGACGCAAATGGAAACTTTGGCTTCGGCTGGACCCCATCGATCTCAGGACAATACAAGATAATTGCAACTTTCGCAGGCGACGATTCATACGGCAGCTCATCGGCTACGACTTATGCAGCAGTTAATGATGCAACAACTACTGCTCCGACACAACAACCGCTTTTGCTAGACACAGTGTAACCAGCACTTTGACTAACATTGTAATAGCTGGAGTTATTGCCATTATAATCGCAATTGCAATAGTCGGCGTGCTGATACTTCGAAAACGTCCATAAAGAAACTAAACAAAAACTATCTTTCCCCTTTTTTAGTCTTAAAAAACAATAATTGAGAAAAAACGAGCTTTATTCAAAACCTACAACAATAATATTTAGCTGTTTGGGTTTGGCTTTTTTATAAGTTGTTTTTCGGTTTTAGCAAACTTTGTGGCATTTGTAATTGCGTTTGGAAGAGTCATATACGTGTTTATGGGCATCTCAGAGAGTCAATATAACGTTAGGAAAAGGCTTTCTTTTTTGTTTTTGGGCTAAAGATTTATTTCGGTGAAATATGTTCATTTTTTAGAGTGGTTAAGTCGTTTTATCGTTAAGTTTGGTGGTTGGCAGATGAGTCTGAATAATTTTACGGTTAAATCGCAGGAAGCTGTTCAGAAGGCTGTGGAAATAGCCTCAGCAGGGAGCAATCAAGCAGTTGAGTCGCTTCATCTGTTGAAGGGAATCTTTCTTGTTGATGAGAATGTTGTTCCTTTTTTATTTGGGAAACTCGGGGTTAATTTTAGTTCTTTCTCTGCTTCGCTAGATAGGGAAATTGATGCTTTGCCTAAAGTTACCGGCGGCGAGCCGTATCTTTCTTCAAATTCTAATAAGGTTCTTCGTAAGGCTCAAGAATTGGCTTCTGCTGCCAAAGATGAGTTTGTCTCTATAGAGCAGTTATTGTTAGCAATATTATCGCTAGATGATTCAGCTTCGCGTTTGCTAAAACGCAATGGAGTTAACGAAAAAGACCTCAAGTCCTCAATTAGTCAGTTACGTAAGGGATCATCTGTTAATTCGCCCACTGCAGAGGAAACCTACAATGCTCTCAATAAGTATGCCATTAACCTAAACAAAATGGCTCAGGCGGGGAAACTTGATCCAGTTATTGGCCGCGACAGCGAAATTCGCCGGGTTCTACAGATATTGTCTAGAAGGACCAAGAATAATCCTCTTTTAATCGGGGAGCCAGGTGTAGGCAAAACTGCCATAGCTGAGGGTCTTGCACAGCGTATAATTAACGGTGATGTGCCAGAGAATCTAAAGTCAAAGCAGCTCTTTTCTCTTGATATGGGTGCTTTAATTGCTGGTGCCAAGTATAAGGGGGAGTTTGAAGAGCGTCTTAAGAGCGTTATTAAGGAAGTTGTTGGGGCTGAAGGTGACATTTTACTTTTCATAGATGAGATTCACACGCTTGTTGGGGCAGGTGGTGGCGAGGGTGCAATGGATGCAGCTAATATTCTTAAGCCAGCTTTGGCGCGAGGTGAGTTGCGTGCTATTGGTGCGACGACTTTGAAGGAGTATCAGAAATATTTTGAGAAGGACAAGGCTTTGGAGAGGCGTTTTCAACCGGTTATGGTTAATGAGCCAGACGTTCTGGATGCTATTTCTATCCTTCGAGGTTTAAAAGAGCGTTATGAAGTTTATCATCACGTTCGAATCAGAGACGATGCAATAATTGCCGCTGTTGAGTTGTCCCAACGATACATAACTGAGCGTTTTCTACCTGACAAGGCAATTGATTTGATTGATGAAGCAGCGTCCAAGTTGGAACTTGAAATTAATTCTGAACCTCAAGAACTTGAGGATGTTTCCCGGAAGATTCGACAGCTAGAGATTGAACGAGAAGCCATCAAGCACGAAAAAGATGATGCCAAACTCAAGTCGCTAAATCTGGAAATTGCCAATTTGACTGAGCAGCGGAATAATTTGCGGGCGAAGTGGTGTGCTGAGAAGGAAATCGTAGATCAGATTCAGGCTAAGAAAAATGAGATAGAGCAGTTGAAGTTTGAAGAGGAAAAGGCTAACCGTCAAGGAGTCCTTGGAAAGATTGCGGAGATTCGATATGGCAAAATACCTGATGCGACTAAAGCGATTGAGGTTTTAAAAAAGAAATTGACGGAGTTGCAGAAGGATTCGGCGTTGGTTAACGAGGAAGTGGGATCGGAGGAAATTGCTGATGTTGTTTCCAGTTGGACTGGAATTCCTGTTAATCGCATGCTGCAAACCGAGAAGGAAAAGCTACTGAATATTGAAACTGAACTTCATATGAGAGTTGTCGGACAGGATGATGCAATCCAGGCTGTTTCTGATGCGTTGCGACGCAGTCGCGCTGGCTTACAGGATCCTAAGCGCCCAATTGGGTCTTTTATTTTCTTGGGTACAACTGGGGTTGGAAAAACTGAGTTAGTGAAGGCATTAGCCGAGTTCTTGTTTAACAATGAGAATAATATGGTTCGAATTGATATGTCGGAGTATCAGGAGCGGCATACAGTTTCCAGGCTTGTGGGTGCTCCGCCGGGTTATGTTGGGTATGAAGAAAGTGGGCAGTTAACTGAAGCGGTGAGAAGAAAGCCTTATTCAGTTGTTTTGCTTGATGAAATCGAGAAAGCACATCCAGATGTTTTCAACATTTTGCTTCAGGTTCTCGATGATGGCCGATTGACGGATAACAAAGGTCGAACTGTTGATTTCAAAAATACCATCATAATAATGACTTCCAACATAGGTTCTCACCTCATTCAAGAAAACCTGGAAAAAATTACCTCTGAAAACAGGGAGCAAATTCTAGATCAAACTAAAGAGCAAGTATTTGAGTTACTCAAGAAAAGCATTAAACCAGAATTTCTTAACCGCATAGATGAAATAATAATGTTCCAACCCCTCACCCAAGAGGAAATTCGGAAAATAGTGGAGCTGCAACTGCAAAAAGTTGAAAAAATGCTGGAGAAAACCAACATAAAAATCTCTGCCACCAAAAAAACCATTGACTTCATCGCTAAAATTGGTTTTGATCCCCAATTTGGTGCAAGACCAATAAAACGTGTTATCCAAAAGGAAATCTTGAATGAACTTTCAAAAATGCTGCTATCTGAAAAAGTCAACAAAGACACAACGATTGTCGTGGATGAAAAAAACGGTCAACTGATATTTAAAAATAAATAAAGCCTCTATTTTTCATGTCGATTTTCTAAATTTTCTGAAATGCCAGTGACCTTCCATTCTTTCCAGCTAATCGAACAACGCCGCTTTTTCTTAGACAATAAGTTATTTGTCGCGCTGTCCTAACTGAAATCTTTGCTAATTTAGCTAATTCTTTGTTTGTGAAAACTTCGTTTAGGTCTTCGGGTAGTATTTTGAGGTAGTCAGCCTTGGTTTCAAAGAGAATTCGATCGTTCACATTCAAAAGTTTTCTTTCTTTGATGCTAACCCCTCTTCTTCTCCAGCTTCCTTTCCCATCGTCGCATCTTACCTCCTCTTCATCGATGAGTAAAACTTCCAACGAAAATTTCTCTTCACCAATCATATGCGAAATCATTACAAGTTCACGAAACAGATCAGTCAGCTTTCCCTTTCTTGGGGATTTACGTGTATTCAAGATTATGTGATCTTTTGTAACGTGTGTTATCCATTTCTTTTCTGGCAGAGGATAGACTAACCTCACCTTGTGTTTTTCAGTTAGCACTTGAAGTTTTTCCTTAAGAGCTGAAAAATTCTTGGTCTGAACTTCGATGACTAAATTCTCCCTCAAGAGATCTACGATATAGTTGCCTAATTTAACCTCAAATTGATCTCCAGGAAGTGAATAAACTTTCTTGATTTCTGAATGAAGAGAGAACTCGTTCATTATTCTTCAAGAGGATAATTAGCGATTAATAAGCCTACTTTTTATGTCATCCAAATGTCAGAGGAAAATTGATGCCTTTTCTTGTTTATTGGAGTTTGTGCAGCAATATTACTGTGGCGTTTGTGGTTTGGTTTTGTTGTTGTTCTCGAGTTATTGTTGCTTGGTTATCTCCTGATTGGGGCCCATACCATCCGAATTGTGCATGATTTCCACCGGCAATTTCAACTCTAATTGTAGAAGGGGGCAGCTGTTTGAGTGAGTCGTCTATTTGTTTCGTACTTACTAATCCGTCGTTTGATCCATGGATCGTTGTCACCGCAAGGTTAAGCTCAGATAGGTCAACTCCTGAGGGAGGATAAGCAGCTAGAAGTACCAAACCCTCAATTTTAGTTGGGTTATCATGGATATACTGTGCCGCCATACTTCCTCCCAATGAATGTCCTCCAATTGTCCACTTAGTGATGTTTGGATAGGCAGCAATGACGTCGTTAGCTGAATTGACGCCTAACACTGCAAGATTAAGAGGCATCGGAACAATGATTGCCAAGTATCCTTCGTTTGCGATTGCATGGGCGAGCGGTGCATATGAACGGTAGTCAACCCTGCCTCCAGGATAGAAAATGAAGCCAACCGTTTCGTTAGCTGAGTTTGGTTGAAAAACAAGCCACCGAGCATTAGTAACAACAACATTAGTATCAGACAGCATTGCACTGAAAGCTTCTTGCATAGGTACAGGTGGAGTTTGAGCCCAAACGACAAAGCCCACCAACACGGCGCTAACAATTAAGAGAACGGCAAAAAAAATCTTGAGTCTTCTACGCAATTGTGTCTTCCTAAAAGAATCAACAATTGAAGGATTATATTAAGTTAGGAGTATCAGGATCTAATTCTAAAAAGGACCAGGAGGGATTTGAACCCAGAACAGCGAAGAGGATTCACTCGAACAACCCAATTTTTTCTTCTTGAGCCTTCACACTTGAATAGCGCGCGACTTCAATAACAAAGTTGCGAATTAGTTTTCCCCCACGGCTACTAATGAATCACGTTTGAGTGCAAACAAAAATCTAAAAAGGCAGCAGAAATATACAATTCACTATTTTAATGCATGTGCTATTGATAGATTAAAAAATTAAGAGCGCCTCAGATATTCCAGACATGCTTTGTAACCCGTTACGAGTGCCTCGCCGCTTGCTTTGAGAATGTTATACGATAGTCCCTGCGAATACCAGGGGCTGCCGTTGACCGATATCCTGGTGTTCGCCCTGACCCTGGATTTGGTGCCCTTGCTTATGTCGACCACGTCCACATAGAAGTCAGTGAGCGCCATGTCACTTATCTCGGGATGAGTCTTCCTCAGGCATCTCCTCAATGCCTTGTCGAAAGAATTGACCGGACCTTTCCCGAATTCAATAAAGGCTTCACTCCGTGCATCAATGTCCATCGCCACAAGTCCATATGAAACAGGGCGTTCCTTACCTTCCCAAGCTGAAGCCATCTCGCATGAAGTAACTTTGAATGGGTCAACCCAGTCGTTTTTAGACTCGAGCATCATGATGTAGAGGTTCGCCTCCGCCTTCTCGAACTGGTAGCCCATCCTGGATTTCCTCTTAACATTCCCCATGACTAATCCCGCTTCCTCCATGCTCAGGTCGATCCCAAAATGCTTTGCTTTCGCTATGAAGTTGTGCCTTCCGGACACTTCGGATCCGTAGAGCTTCATAACATTACCCGTGTCCTCTGGTCTGAAGTGAAGATACATCTCAGGGTGCTTGGAATGGGTGCCCGCCTTGGTTGCAGTTGCGTCATCTCCAACATAAGGTCGGTCTTTGCGGGCAGGCAGATGAAGCAGTGCATTTGCGGTATCAGAAATACTTTTCAGTTTTGTTAGGTCCCTTGACTTCACAGTAGTGTAGCCCATCTTCAACTCTAGGTTCGGTATAACCTCCATGAGGTCTGCGTTGCCCGTCCTCTCGCCCACTCCGTTGATCGTTCCCTGCACGTGGGTAACCCCTGCTTCGACAGCGGCAAGGGTGTTTGCAGCTGCAAGCCCGCAGTCGTTGTGGGTATGTATTCCCAAAGGCGTTCCTGATTCCTTGAATTTCTTCACGACATAGGCGACAGTCTCTCTAAGCGGAGTCAACATCGTTCCCCCGTCTGTATCGCAAAGCACCAAAGCGTTTGCCCCTGCAGATTCCGCCATCCTGAGGCATTCCATTGCATAGTCACTATCGCGTCTGAATCCTTTGAAAAAGTGCTCAGCGTCAAAAATAACCTGTTTTATGTGAGGCTTCTTCTTCAGGTAGTTAATTGAGTCGTAAATCATGTCCAAATTTTCTTGTGGGTTCGCGCCCAGTTCGGCCGTGACATGCAAGGAGTCAGTCTTACCGAAAAGCGTGATGACTTCCGCCCGAGTTTCAACAAGGCATGCGAGGTTAGGGTCCTTATTCACACTAATCCCCTTCCTTCTCGTCATACCGAACGCTGAGATCTTCGAATTCTTCAAGCCCAGATTTCTTACGTCCTTGAATGCCTTCATATCCTTCGAAGACCTGGAGGGAAAGCCGAGCTCGATTATTTGGACGCCAAGATCATCCAGCATCTTTACGAGTTCCATCATGTCCGGTTCTGAGATGGTCGCTCTTATGTTCTGTCTTCCATCCCTAAGTGTTGTGTCTAAAATCTCAATCTTTCTATCCATCGAAGCACCTGTTGGAAATTGAACGGACAAGAATAAGAATTCATTTGATCCAGCTTATTGTTTTTCATTAGTAATGGTATCATATAGCATTGTCTGTTCATAACATTTTCGACGTCTAGGTTTGAGTTTATAAAATTAGTATTACTTGCGTACAATCCTCTGTATTATTCTGACTAATGGATTTGAACGGTCTTTTACCTTTGTTCTTTGTTTGTCTTTTTTCATAAATGATGTCCCTTAAATTTACAGGAATTGGCGTTTTAGATCAAGTTCAAACAATTGTCGTTTGCGATCTGCGTCCAGGCTTTCAGGGTTCAGGTTTGTTAATAAGTTCTATTGTTGGGTAGAGTTCGTTTAGAGTCTTAGAAATCTCATCAACAATCCCGTTCAAAACGTACGCGAAGTCTTCCCTACTTCTTTTTATCACTTTACTGATTAAATACTTGTTTGCCGTTAAGGGGCTTCCTTCGAGCTGCTTTGTCTCTTCAATAGCATTTTCGATATTTATCTTGGTACTGCCATATAAAGTGAGACACCATTGAAGAGACTGCAAATTTCTTATGTGATAGTGCCAAAAAGTGTCGCAGAGGCAGTATCCTGTGTCTTTTCGGTTGAGAGACTCAAACTCGTTCATTAATTCTCCATTCAGAAGCATTTCATAATATCTTATCCTATATTTATGAGATTGACTTCCGAAATTTAGTCCTATCCTAATATCTACGGGTGTAAAAGTTACTCCAACATTTGCCCTCTCACTGAGTGTTCTATTATCTTGTGTTTCAAACGTCACAAAAGGCAGCCAAATCCCGCCAGTATTGGGAGTGAAGCCCGATATTTGTGCACCCCGCAATGATGTCGTTAATTTTTTTTCAATTTCCAGCTGAAAAGCCGGACATTTATCATAAAGTTTATCAAAATTGTCAAAATCCGAATCAATTAGCCTCTCGTAATTCTCATCTGCAGCCGGTTGCCTTGTTATAAGAGTTGCTATGTCTTGGAATGTTCTATTTTTGAGTTCCTGATCTTGATCCAAGCCTGCTTCAGTGCAAAGAAAGCTCAAGATTTCTTGAGCTTTGGGATTAGGTTTTTTTGGGGAGGTTTGAAAACTGGTATTAATTTGAGAATCAAGAGAATCCGAGTATTCTCTTAGTTTCTGGGTAGTTGTGGGACTTATGTGGCTTTTTTGTTCTAGGAAACGGATGACCTCATTAACTCGGATGTCTCTAGGATTTTCTTTCTGAAACTTCGGAAATTTTAGTCCTGTCTGGATTAGTACCCTATTGAAAGATAATGCACAAAGATATTCGTCTATGCCTTTAGGTCCAACTGAATACTCCTTGAAACGTTGTAGTGCCAGTATGTAACGAATCATACCTATTGTTTCTTGGTCAAAAACAAAAACCGACATACTATCTAATCCTCAAAGCCGATATGGGTTCTGCAAATATTAACATTTCAGAAGAAAGCACCCTGAAAAATCAATTTGCCTTTTCTTGGTAAAAAAAAGAAGTTGAGGGTTTGTGATCTGTTGTTTGTTTGCTTAGGTGAGTTTGGTGCCGCATTCACCGCAGAAACCGGTACCCGCGGGGTTTTTAGCTCCGCATTTGGGGCAGACTTTCAATCCTAACGGTGCTCCGCAGTTATTGCAGAATTTGCCTGAACCGGCTGGTTTTCCGCATACTGGGCACATTGTTTGTCTTTGTGTTATTTCACCGGTGTAGACTTGGGTTGTTTCGGCTTTTTGTTTTATGTCTGTGACCATTTTTTCGGCTCTTGCTGCGGCTACTTCAGTGCTTTCTCTTGGTGCATCGTCGGTGCATAGTCCATCTTGTTCGTTCCAGTCATTTTCGCACACGTATTTGTGGCATCTTGGGCATCTGTGGAAGTGCCCTTTAGCTTCGTTTTGGGCGAGTTCGAATGCTTGTTCATGTTCCTTATGCCATTCTGGTGTCATTCCATGGAAACGTTCGCTCATGGCATCCGCGCCTCGTTGAATTGCGTAGCCTCCACGTCCAGCTATTTCTGATCCGATTGAGGCGACTTGACCAAGACCTCTCCACAATCCTCTTTTTTTGTAGGTTTTGCTTGCGATGAAATTTGTTTTGTATCCATCGTTGCAAACGTCGCACAAGAAGGTGAATTGGAACCCAGCCTCTGTACTGTTGTCTTCATAATTTCTTGTAAAAGGTTGAAGTGGCATTTTTCTCATCTCTTACTTATGTTTAAGGACTTGCCGCATTTTATGCATTTCTCTCCTAAAGGTGCCTGCTCCGTTTTGCATTTTGCGCAGACAACTGTGAGTCTTTGGTTACAGTTTTGGCAGTAGTCTCCAAAGAAGGTGGGTTTTCTGCAATTTGGGCAGGTTGTCAGAAGTGACAAACCACAACTGCTGCATTTGACTTGTCCTGTTTCAGTTGGGTTTTTGCACTTTGGGCATCGTTGAGGTCCAACTGGGTTGAATTTTCCGCAGAAGGGACATACATTGTCGTCTGCGGATACAAGTTTTCCGCAGTACTTGCAAGGGTGTTTATATCCTGGCATTTCATGCTTCTCCTTTCTTCCATTTTCCTGTATCATCAATGTTTTTAGCGTTGAAAGCTAATAAACTAGCTACATTGCTCTTCCACTGCGCAGTTGATGAGTGTATCACTCTTCCAATGAATAGACTTCTCAACATCCTTAGCGAAGGCATTCTTGCAATTGCAAATCGATATTGAACATATTTGGTGCTGTCCAATTGTTCTTCGGAGAGGAATATTGGCTCTCTTCGAAAGTTTACATCGATCATGGCACGGTTTATGTTTTTGATAAAATTCTCCAGTTCTATGATTAAATCTTCGTCTTTTGTCTGTGTGTATTCTTTTCTCCCCATTGTTCTGAAAAAGTAGGTTGCCCCTGTTGTGGAGGGTTTTTGTTCGTCTATGGCTTGGCTGGTTTCTTCTTCTGTTCCAGAGACTGCATTCTCTGAGTTATTTTGCTGTTTTTTGTTTTCTGCTGTATTGTCCTGGGCGTTGAATGCTTCAATAGCTATTGTATTGCTTAGTCTGTTTGTTGCTGGGTTAAGAAGAGGGAACATCATCCAAATGTAAGTGCCAGTTAGGTCGCCCATGAGTCCGCGTTTTATTCCTACACATACTTGATCTCTTGCAGCCAACGAGTTTAAGAATTCGTATTCTTTAGTTATACCTGCTTCGTCCAATTTTTTTTCCAGGCGTCGCCAGAAGTCTTGTGATTGTAGTTCAATTTCTTTTCTTTTTGCTGCTCGTCCATCTTTCATTAGTGATGCTATTTTGTTTATTGCGAGCGGAGTTGCCTCGGGAATTAGTTCTTTTATATTTTCTTGCGTTCTAAGGTTCATTTTGTTTAAAGCGCCTGAGAGGGCTTTGGCGAGTGGATCGAAGTTTTGTCCGAGCTGAGTGAATTCAATTTTTTCTAGGAACTCGTCTGTTATTTTTAGAGTATAGTCTTGTTTGTTTACGTTGGTTATGTAGCAGTATGGGAGTCGGATAGGGTCGCTTTTTTGTGGTAGAATTACTATTGCAGTGTCATAGAGGCGTATTTCACAGTTTCCAGTTTGGTTTGTTTGTCCGTTTTGGTCAAGTTGTTTATATTGTGCTTCAAAGCCGCCTTTGAGAAGTGCTTCATCAATGAGTAGATATTTGAGCATTAGTTCATTTCGTAGCTTGAATAGTTGGAAGAGGAAGTCTTCGTATTGGTATCCTAATCCCCAAAGATTTAGTTTTTCTTTGGAAGTTAAGAAAAGATCAACTTTGTAGTCGTAGTCTGATATTCCGACAATGTCCGTAAATGCGAATAGCATGGGTTCCCCGAACATGACGGTTAAAGTTAAATATTGATCGTCGAATTTGGCTTTTGCTTCTCCTTCGTTTTTTATGTTTGACTCGTCGTCGTAGAGTTTGTAGTTTACTGCAATTTCCAAGTTCAAAACCTTCCTGATTAATTATGCGTTAGTGGCATATCTAATTTTGTAGTGTGCTGGGTTGCACATTGCAAAAAAGGTAGGTGAAATGGAAAAAAGCACGTTTTAACGTTTGTGTTTCAGGAACCCACTTTCTGGATTAATAATATTTACTGCAAAGAAAATAAATGCAAGGTTAATTCATGCCTAGTCAAGCCTACATGCACTACATAGGAAAAGACTTCTTGAAATTGAAGTAAAGGTGTAAAATACTCTGCCTCCACCTTGGGGTTGCTAGAGTTCGTATTCTTCTAAATAATTTGGAGCAGTTGTTTCCCATCCAGGTTTTGAACGTACATAATTTTCTAGGTTTTTGAGTGGCTTTTCTTCGCCATGGGTTAGGAAAACGTGTTTGGGCGGAGATTTGAAGTTGTTGAGCCAACGGTGCAGATCACTCATGCCAGCATGTGCAGATAAGCCTTCGAAATTTTCAATTCTCATTTGCACTGGATAGTTTTGTCCGAGGATTCGAACAGGAGATACGCCATCTAAGATCTCGCGTCCCAATGTCCCGACCGCTTGATATCCAACAAAAAGAAGAGTAGATTCCTTACGAGCTATTTCTCTAACTAGATGATGTTTGATTCGTCCTCCGCTAATCATTCCTGAACCAGCCATTATGATTGTTGAGCCCTTGATCAGGTTAATTGCTTTGGACCCTTCAATGGATTCGACAAGCTTCAGTCCTGGAAAGTCAAATGGGGATTGGCCGTTCTTGAAGAGATATGCTGTTTCTTTGTCAAAATAGTTCTTATTTTGTTCAAAGACCTTCGTAACTTCGACGGCCATTGGGCTATCGAGAAAAGTAACAATGTACGGAATTTTTTTTGCACGAGCCAATAGGCTAAAGTGGAATAGGAGTTCTTGGGCACGCTCAATAGCAAAAGTTGGGATAACGATGTTCCCATTTGCCTTAATTGTGTCGTTAACAACCTCGCTGAGTTTATTATCAATATCTTGTGGACTATTGTGGTCGCGGTCTCCGTAGGTGGAATCCATGACAACATAATCTGCTCTCTCAAAGACAGAAGGGTTGTTTAGAAGCGGTTTATCCCATTGACCGATATCACCCGAAAAGATCAAGTTTTTCGTCTCCTTATCATCTTGGAAAAAGACTTCAATCATAGCTGAACCCAAGATGTGACCCGCATCGTGGAAACAAACCCTGACCTGGTTATTTAGTGGAAAAAACTGTTCGTATGGAACTGCTTCGAGGAGAGGAAAACATTTTTCTGCGTCCTGAACTGTGTAAAGCGGAATTTCGGGGTAGGGTCCTTTTCGCCCTTCTTTTTGGTGGCGTCTTTTCTTGAAAGCAGCATCTTCTGTTTGAATTCTAGCGGAATCCAAAATAACTATGGGAAACAACTCCTTAGACGCCGGGGTCAGTAGGATCTGTCCTGTAAAACCTTCTTTGACAAGTTTGGGTATTAGTCCGCAGTGGTCTTGATGAACGTGAGTGAGCAGGACGTACTGGATTTGGTCTGCAGGAACCGGAAAGGCATCCCAGTTTCTGTTGTAATATTTGCGTTCCTGAAACATTCCGCAGTCGACTAGTATCTTTATTCCTGTATCTTCCAGCAAGTAGCTTGATCCTGTCACTTGATGGGTCGCGCCTAAGAACTTTATTTTCATGAATCTTCACTTATCTTTTTTCACCATTTTTACTTATGATTATTGCAGAAAAGTTGGAAATGAGACATTAACAATACATGGCGGATTTACATTTTTCGTCTTTTGATGTATTCCCTTGCGGTCTTATGGTCGTGTGTTTTGGCGTGTTCAGTTATCTCTTGTGGGTTAAGGGGCATGCTTGGGGTCCATCCGCATACTGGACATCTGTAAGTTGCTGGTTGAACTTCACCCATTCATTCACCTCCAACTAAAAAGGAAGAATCCTCTGCGATTAGCTAAACCTTGCCTACATATTAGCATTGTTAATAATTGGTAGTGTTGTTGGTCAAGTTATATTCTCAGGAGACAACTCAATTTGGAAAAACCCATAATTTTACGGTTTAACCTTAAATTTGATCTTTCCCAAGTAGTGTAGGTTTTAAATAATGTTTTTAATATTTTGGATTCATAAATCTAATTAAAAGAATATTTCCATTAAATTGATGATGACTGTCTGTTGATACGTAAGTTCTGGGTTTTTGTTTTGGCGGTTGGTTTGTGTGTTCTTTTTTCTTGAATTTCGGTATTTTCCATTTGGATGAGTGGTATGACAGTTGGTTTAATGGGCAATGCGGAGCAGGCTTCAATTAAATCGGTGCGATTTGTTGAAGGAGTTCCTGCAGGTGAAACTATTAAAGTAATAGTTCAAAACTTGGGTTCTTCCTCAGTGGCTATTCAGCATGGCTACGCGAATGGAGTCATTGCTACTAACATTGTTTCAGGACAAGCATTTGTAATTCCAAAAGGATCTGCCCAAGAAATAACTCTGACATTTCCAAACGACACCTTAGTCTATGGAACCCATCAACAAGTCAAACTAATAACCGCCAAAGGCACTAACTTACAATTGTCTTTGATATATGACTCATCATGTACTTCTCAATATGACCCACTCAGAGATGATGTTAGCCCAGCCCCGTCAACATTTTATGTGGCACCAATAACTCACGAACTAGGTCACACAAAAGAGCTTTTTGCGATTTTAGTTCTAACTGTGATTGCTGATGTTGGTGCATGTTTATTTGCAAATCATGTAATTCAGCCAAGAAATAGAAGAGAGCTCTTCGTTTTACTGTTTCTTGTTACGGTGATGGTTATTTTTGCCATGATAGCCATAGTATCTAACATTTTGTTTCCTCCAATGACAATTGGTTAACTCTTATAGCAACAAAACGTTGTGGCTTGGTTTCCACGACTCAACAATCTGCTGCTTTTCAACAGATTTCTTGGACTAACTAAATAGAGTAATGAAGACGAAACGCAGGACAAATCTGAGAGCGTAAACAAGGTCTTCGTAAGAGCGTCTGCGATAAGAAAGTAGAAGAACAACACTTGAAAAATTTTGTTTGTTATTGGTCTACCGATTGCAATGCAATGTTGCAGCAAGAAACAGCCGGTTAACGGGTAGAAGAAGAAGCGCAATTTTTTCAATCTTCTTCTTCTTTTGACACCTTAACTTTCTTTTGGCAAAGTTAAGATAGAAGTAGTGTTACCGCCTAACCTAACTTGACCGTTTACTCGTTAAAGCCACAAGGAAATATTAAAAACGCTATGTATTTCTGGTTGGAATACTATCGCCCAAGAAATAGAGGTTAACTTCGTACTTGTTAATGTTCGTTTGAGAGGTTGACATGTAAAAGTTGACTGGCGCAGTTTGTCCGCTTGAAAGAACAAGCCCAGCTCCAGATGCTGCAGTCAACGAAAAGTCTGACACAGACACATTAGTCGCGTTCAATTGACCGTCTTTATCATAAAGCCGGGCAGTCAAGTACAGATAAGCGGTGCCGTCAGCTGGCGAAGTTTGATCTTGGTTGTGCAGAGGTGGAGCTGGATTATCAGAGGTATAATCGTTTCTCAAAGTCATTGTGATTACAAACAATGGAGTACCTTTTTCAACAATTTGCCCATCAACAGTAGTGTATGTTTCATTGGCGTTGCTGTAAGAAGTGAATGAATCAATAAGGTAGATTTTGCTCGTCTTGTCGTTGTAACCTAAGTAATGTGGAATAGTAGAAGAGTCCCCTGGCGTAGTTAGGGTTCCTGACAAATAGACAATGAATCCAGCCACCGCTACTGTGACTAAGACAAGTAATGTGATTGCTAAACGTTTTTTCATAGAGTCACTCTAAGCTTTCAGGCTCTTTATTTTTGGTTTTTTACCTTTCTTTAACGTAGACTGCAGTGGTTCCCCTTAAAACTACCCTGGCAAAGGAGTGATATATAGTGCCATCTTGTATGTTCTCCTCGGAGAAAAATGATAAATGCACTATTTTCCCGATTTGAGCTTGACCATTTGCATAGTAAACTATGTCGTATGTTTGAATCTTGCTAGCCATAGCCTGAGGATTAAAGTAGTAGGTAAAGGTGCCATTGTTCACCGACAGAACACCCTGCTCGAGAACTGCACCTGGAATAATAATAGCGTAAAATACCTTTGAAGCTGTGGTTTGCCCAGTTACATTCAAGCCGGCTGTTGGAGAGAAAGTTTGCTGCATAGGCATTTTCATAGTTATCCCTGGACCTGGTGGTGTACCATTTTCAATAACGTATATCCAACCCCCAGCGTCAGGCAAACCTGGAACATGCCCTTGATAGCCATTCCAAGTGGCGTTGACAATGTAAGTCCAAACTCCAGTCTGGTTCAACACAAATCCTTTGGAACCTGCAAAGTATCCATATTTGTCTCCTTGACCTGTTGAGATGTATGTTTTATTATCGGGCGCAGTTAGGGTGAATGTAACGTTGCATGGGAGTATTGGGTCAATTTGTAGAACAGGTGTGAAAGTTGCCCCTATTATATAGGTTGAACCAGGTCTTATTGGGACAAGGAAGAAGCGAGCTGATTTGTTGTCTGGAGAGGGTAAGTTTTCATCTCCTGGACCTATGATGCGGTTGTTGTTTGTTCCTTTTGGCAGTATTATGGCTGTTGCTTGATAGCCAGCATAGTTGGGAGTTTGACCTTTATTCCTTAGGACTACGCCGCCCAAGAGGCGATAGATTGTTCCTGGCATGTCTCCGTTGTTAGATGCGCCATATTGGCCGCCGAAGTTGGTGTTGCTTGTTGGCCAGTAAGGTGCTCTGGTATAGTCGTATGCAACAATAAACCTTGAATTAAATCCTGGTTGTGCACCTGCACCGTAAAAGTACTGCAAGTCTGTGATAAATTCAGGGAACATTTCTGGGGATAAATTATTGCTTGTTTTCGTTACAATATTCGTGCGACCAATACCCTGAATATTTGGATCGTACGCGGTGGCATTTGTCGCATTATTATATGACAACACTGGTTCAATTTTGTTAGAGCCTTGGAATTCGCTTGCAATTTCTAAAACGTCGCTAAAGTTGTAGGGGAAATTAATATGCTGTAGGTACAATGTTCCGTTGAGTGCAGTGTAACCTTCCTTTTGCGTTTGTCCTCGATCCACTAAAGTGCCATTTGTAAGTTGTAGTTTCTTTCCGTGTGCTACAATTGATGAATCCGTTGGATAAACAACGCCTGCGTGAGTCATCGCAGCAACCCAGAGAACTCCGCCGGGATCAACATATGTGGCTGTTACCGTTCCGAAGTATTCCCCTGGCACTGGGAACAGTAATGGAACCATACCTTGAGCAGCTCCCCAAATGCCTCCCATTGTGGCGACGCCGCTGGAAACAACAGTAGTTACGTTGTTAGGGTCCGAGTTTAAGAAAAGCTGTGCCTTCATAGTTACGTTTGCAGGTACGGGGGGGTTAAAAGCTAAATCTCTGCCATAGCGATTGCCTACATTGTAGGGCATCCCTTGGAATGTAGCCGTTGCAACTGTAAGCCTGTTGCCAATCCAGAAGGTATAGTTGCCGCCGCCTTGGTAACGGTTGCCCCAGGTATCCAAAATCCAACCTGAGGCTTCAATGGAATAGTTACCATACATCGGAGGTTTCCATGTAGTGAAAGTGCTGTTTTGTGTTGTCACACCGTTCCCTCTTTGAGCGGTAAAGTTGGCTTTACCAAGGTTCAAAACAGTGCCATTTGGAAGTGTAATCTTTGCCGTCCATTGACCTGAACGGTAATTCATCGGAATATTTCGTTGAGTATTGTCATTATTTAATAGAAAATTAGGTTCAATATTGTAGGAAATTAGATTTCCATTTATATCTACTTTTGGCAAGATAACAGCATCGTGAATTATGCTCCTAGGCGAGATTGCGACTAACTTCTGATCCTCAGAGGCTACAACTCCGCGGTATCCATTTGAGTTATAATCCCAAAGTAGGTCCCAGTATGGCTTTCGATTTATTTTGGAAGCATCAATCCAAGTGCCGTTGGCATCCCATCCGCTGGCAAGAATAGGTGGTGAGTACACGCAAGATATACTATTGAGGTAAGTAGGTCTTGTGCCAATGGTGGCATTATTGAAGTCGATGTATTTTGTTCCAGATTTAAATCCGAAATCCAATCTTAATCTGTAGATTCCAGGCGGCAAGTTATTGGGCAGAGTGAAACTACCATAAAGTGAGCCTGAAACCCATCCAGCTTCATTGGAAACGTCAAAAGAAGAGTAGGGAACTTCAATCATAACATCAACAGGCGATCTGCGAGTATATCCGTTATAACGACTAATGGCTGCGCTTCCTCCGCCTTCAATGGGCAGACCAGCGGGAGTTAGAATTGTAGAAACGGTGTTATCCCAAGGCACATGCTGATTTCCTTGAGAATCATAATCGCGTTCAGCAGTCACCAGAACACAAGAGTTGTCTATTCTTTTGTTGTTAGCTAGAAACATTGTACGAACTTCTTTTGAAATATTAACAGAAATACCCAAGCTGACTTTGGCGTTTGCCATCCATGATAGTGGAGAATAAACAATGTTTCCAGTCCAATTTCCCAGTGTAGCATTGGCTTTTGTTGAGAATGTTGATTTTTGATCAGGATTTAAGCCGCTTAGAAGGTTTTGAACTGTGGCTGGGGTTTCGTTGACTATGGCTTCAGTGGTGCTGGGTCCTGTTCCAGGGGGTGGGTAAGTAGGTGTGGGAGTTGTGGGAGGATACGGCGTCGAGATGGGTTGGTATGTTGGGTTTGGTGTTGCTGTTGGCAATGCAGTTGCTTTTGGTGTTGTTGGTTGAGTAGAAGGTGTTGGAGTTAGAGAAATTGTTGAGGGGGAAGGGGTTGGCGAAGGTGTTGGATTTTTATTTGCAGAATCCTGAATCGAAGAGTACCACAAATCAATCGGAACTAAAGCCGCAACAAATGCAATTATTATCAAGAGGGACGCCACAGTTTTAGTAATAGCTTGTCTTGATGACAAAATCTTCAGAATAGTCACCAAAAACATTCTTTAATTTTAACATTTAAGCTTTTGCTGAAGTTGGAGTTCATGTAAGACTTCAACGGTAAAGTCTTTCGAAAACACAAGTAAGCTGAGTATCAACAACTTCTTTAGAAGAAGAAAAATAGAATTCGAGATGTTATGTTATAGTGCCCGCATTCGGTTATTTCTTGGGTTATGTTCAACCTCAACTAGCCCCAAAGCCTCCATTATAGGTGGTACATAGTTTGCAAATCTTCCTCGCAATCCTTTCTTGAGTCCATACCATTCGCCAACTGGGTTTTTTGGTGACCTACCCCAAGCTTCAACAGTTCCCTCTTCAACAGGTTTCTGCTCGTCAGCGCTACCCAGCGGCACCCAGTCGCCTTTTGACTTCAGCATCTTATGCAAATCATCCAAGACACGAAGTTGATACTTAAGCTCAGTTTTACCCACCCAAACAACAATTGCCGGCGGATCTGCTTTTTAATCTTTGTAGGCTTTAAATTCAGAAGTTCCAGACGGAGTTTTGAGGATCCAAGGATCATCCTTTGTTCCTTTTTGTTTAGTTATCAAAAAATTCACCTAATAACAGGAGTAGTTAGTGCAAATTTCAACTTTTCGGTTTTCTTGAAGCTTAAGGTCAGAGAAAGAAAAAAACTATTGCCTGCAGAATTACAACTCTTTTTTCTTCCACCAAGAAACCAAACAACCGGTTAACTGGTAGAAGAAGTATTAATGCTTTGACTTCGCCACATATATCAGAATTTGTGACTGCGGATTGACAGCAGCATTAAAATTTGTTTAAAAAAAACAACTTGGGAGATCAAAGGGATTTCAGGTTCTCAGCAAACTCTTCTGCATATTTGAGATCTTCCTCGTTAGGGCTACCTTTGTTTATTCCACCAAAATACTTGAGAAAACTGTTTGTGTTGAAACCTTTGCATTGAAATTCATCAAGAATCAAGTAACCTTTGGATTGTAGTTTTCCTCTAAGTGCCAAGTGGTCTTTGATGCGTTTCTTTTCTCCTGTTATTCCACTGGTTGAGAAAATGAATGCTTTTTTATCGGTGACTTGTGGGAGTGCATCGGCAAAGTCAAGTAGTTCTTTGTAGTGTTTTCCACTATCTATCCCTGCGCCAAAGCCTACAAGGGCAAACTGTTGAAGTTCTTTAGGGTTTGTTTGCTGTGGCGTTTTTATTTGTGCATCAAGGACTTTTGCGATTACGTTAGCGATTTTTTCAGTATTATTGTGATGATATGAAAACAAAACCAGTAGAGATTTCATTGATCAATACCATCCCCTTGTTAATCGATGATTGAATAAAAGATTTTGGTATCGTACATTTCAGTTTGGTTGGGCTAAAAATTTAATCTTTCTCTCTCTTGAAAGCATACGTTTACGTTCTCATGAACGCATGTAAGAACGCGCACCCGTGAACAATGTCTATTTGTCACTCATGTGTTTGCGTTTCTTCAAGTAGACCACGGCAACCACAACAGCCACAATAGCTGTTGCAGTAAGTAGGAATGGAAGAAATAGGTCTGACGCGCACTGATCTGACGGAAACTTTGGAACCACCCACATATTTGTATCTTTAAGAATAAAAAATTCGTGGATTGTCTGGTTTAAATTAGTGTTAGTTGGATTATATGTGAACAGTTCAGACTCTAATTCAAGAAACATCCCTGTCTGTGCATCATAACAACGTTTGTTGGAAGCTGTAACGTTATGTACAGTATTATCAAACATAGTCCATCCATCTTCTATGTAAGAAAAGACATTAACTTCCCTCACAATCTCTCCATATGTTCTTGTTTCAGTATGATCGACCTGTTTTTGAGGTTTTTGAAACAAGTCTATTGCAGTTGCTCCAGAACCACCAAAAACTTTACTCAGAGGCTCATTATAGCCTATCAAGACATTATGGCGTATAAACTCTGTTCTTTGTATACCATTCTGATACTGAACCGTAATGTGAACGTCAACTTCCGTGGATGAAACATTGTCAATCTTAATAGTAATAACGGAATTATTCCGTGCGAAAAAATCCACGTCAGGCGATTGAGTCGCGTTGGGGTCATTTGATTCCCAAACATGATAGCGTTCATAAGTGAACGTGTTTCCTCTGGAAAGCAACTTTGGATTTTGGGCACTTACAGCACATACAACTACGACAAAGAGTAGTAACAGAAGAATTGGGGCGGCAATTAGTGCACTCTTCATGGGTACACCTTATCTGCATGAGCCTATTAGCTCTCCCCAGAGAACACTCTGTTCTCCAAGAAGAACAGTGAGTTCATGTTGCTCAGTCTGGGGTTCTTGATAAAACATCTATCCTGATGTCTCTGTAACGGTTCTGAGATTTGCCTCTAACCGACACAACTTCATGCCTATTAAGTAAGGGTGACAGTGACACAGACAGTAACTGACAGACATTAGACACGCGTGTGTACGGGAGTGCAGTCGTAAACACATGCGTATTCGTTCACGCACACGAGAAAGAGAGATTAAATTTTAGTCAAAAAAATTAACGGTGTGGGTGTTGGTTCTTTTTCATGTAGGCAAGCGTATTATTATGTAACATCTCAAAGTGCTCGCCAAACGTTTCGTCAGCCTTCTCTTTTCTAATTGCGAGAATCCAAGGTTCAAGTTTTTGCCAGTTAGAAATAATATAACTACCTAAACGGTCAACAACTAGTTCAATATCAACAAATCTTTTGTTTACTAAAAAACCGACTTCTTCAAAGTAAGATTCCACTTGATAAGGGTAGTCATTTACTTCAAACACCTTTGATACCTCACGGTTGTATTTCTCAAGAGACTCAAAGGCAAATTCCTTCTCAACCCATCTGAAGGCTTTTCTAAGGCTTTTATTTTCTGCCCATTCAAACAACTTTAGCGCTATCTCTAAGTCTCTATGTTTGGACATATGACGCAGTTCAAATAGAACAAAAACTACTCCGAGACCCGTTAATATTGCTGTTATGATAATAGCCCAATCAATAATTGTGAACATTTTTTTACCGTCAATATTTTTGTTGAGATATGTAGTCTTCTATTATTAGAAATTTACTAAAGCTAAATTGTAAACTGTTGGTTCATCTTGGTAGGTCAAAGTAATTTTATCCAAAGATTTATTTTAAAAAAGAGTCGTTGTAGTCGCTGTGTGTGCATATATTTTTAGTCCAACCAAGAACCGATTCAACGTACCGCAGGGACACGCAAAAGGCTCTACTCAGCGTAGACTCGGTTCGACATTTACTTAGAAAAAATGAATCATGCAGGTATAGTCAGAATCGAGTATACGTCTTTTACAGGTTTATCGCAATAGATAAAACTCTTAACTTAATTCGTTGAAGTAGCTTTTACTGCAAATTGCAATTAGGTGGGGCAATTGACTAAGTTGAAGCTTCAAGAGGAACAACTGAAAAAGATAAGACTCATCACAAAAATGGAAGAAGACAACACATACCAATTCTTAGGGTATACTCTTAATTTGGAGACTAATCAATTTCATGACTTGCTTGAGAAGGGCACTGTGAATAGTGATTTGGGCGTCCAAAACATGACTGCTCTACTGGCTCATTATTCTTTAGCTAACGTGACTGCTAAGACGGGCAAGTTGGTGAAGTTTAAAGACCTGCCAGGAGGATACGCTTACGAACACGCATTTACACAAAGAGCAGTTGACCCGATTGCACAAGCTTTTGGCAGTAACCCCGCTGAACTCGCAGAAGCTGCAAAGCTATTTGATGGAAAAAAGGTGAATTACGGGGATATATCCGTTGAGATTCCTGCTTTAGAGGGAATACCTATAGTGTACATCCTTTGGGCAACACCAGAGTTTTCGGCATCTGCAAATTTACTCTTCGACGAATCGGCAAGTTGTTTTCTGGATACTGAAGCCCTGTCGGGTTTAGGTGAACTTACAACGCATCGCCTATTGAAAGCCCAGTCAATTCTAAAGGAAAAGAAATTCTGAAATTATCGTCGGTTGGATAGAATTTTATTCTAACCAACAGTTTCTAAAAACAGTCGCACATAGTGAAATTTGGTTGGTTGGATTAAATTTAATCCCCACCAAAGAAATAGCCAAAAATAAACATCCAAGAATTTATATCAATTTAACCATACAGTGCATTGAGAATTGAATGCCTTACACGCCAATACATTGTAGTGTAGCCTATCTGGCAAGACAATTTAGACCCAACCTGAGTCTCCCCGCTTTGCTTGTAAGCACAATGGCTCCCGACTTAGAAATACCCTTCCTCTATGCCGCCACATCGGGGCAATATTCCAGACTAGTTCTGCACAGTTTCTTGGGTGCAATCACACTGGCAACAATGCTATCCGTGATTCTCGTTGCTTTTGCCTATCCTCACGTAGTATCTTATATTTTCAAGATAGACTATAAAACAGTCAAAGACAAATGTCGCTTCTCATGGAGCATGGTTGTGCTTTGCTTTATGGGGAGTCTCTCACACGTTTTAATTGACGCCCTGCATCATGAGTATAATCCGCTGTTCTTTCCAGTCACTTACATTTCTTTTGATGCCTTAGTGTTCATCAATGACTGGGCTTTGGCCTCTGTGATTATTCCGATAGCGTTTCTTTCTCTGCTGGTTTTATTTGTTGTAATAGAGCTCAGGAAAGGAACCAGAGACATTTGGAGAAGACTGCTAGTAGAATAAATTAGAATATGACTTAGACTAATTTTGGACTAAGTTTTAATTTTGACTTAATTAGACCCGTATACTCGATTCCGACTATACATATATGATTAATCTACTAAGTATGTCCTGAACCGTGTCTACTGCTAAGGATGCCTTATCTGCTTAGCTTGAAGTAGTTGGTTGGGGTAAAATTTAATCCAAATCTATCTCAAAAAAATGAAATCTAGATTTATACTCTGTTGAGCAGTATCACTTTATCAGGTATAATTATTTCAATAATCTCAGCTTCAGGGGTCTTTGTTTGTTTTGTTCTTGGGTGCAAGAATTCTTCTAAATCTCGAGCTTGGATATTTGGCAAAGAGCACATGAATGTTATTTTGAGAATTTGTCTAATTATGTTTTATGAATTAGTGGTTCACTCCCGACTTGAATTCAAAGTTAGAAACTTCTATAATCATAGGTTTCACCAGACTTCACAAACTTTGTTAAATTGAGTAATCAAAGTTTTCTTTGAAGTTGGCAATTGACGTTAATAGGTTTCTCAAAAGCCGTAAAATACATCATACTATAACGGTAAGTGATGAGGAATGAGGTGATAGCGAAATGAAGCTAACTATCAAACATGGCAGACTTTACGATATTCATGCTGGAGCGTTTGTTGAGGCATTGGCAGACTGGTTTGGGCATGGAGACCATCATAAGATTCAAGTGAGAAAAACAAAGAAAATTGCCTTTATCCCTTACAGATGTGAGTGTGGAGCGATTCTATCAGACTTACATGTAAGTTCAATGTTCAAAGACTGAAATCTTTTGCCAGATAACCGAGTGTTTAACAGACTCCCTTTTTTTAGTTAATCTAAAAGGAAAATTTTTTTGTCCGTTAGAAATATGTGTGGTGCCTGTGGTAACTGTGGTGACTTCAACGCATGAAACCGAATTTTTATTTTTAGATGCTCTAATTATGTGATTGTTTTTGGTTTGTTTATTAAATATTTTTT
Organism: Candidatus Bathyarchaeota archaeon; assembly: GCA_963705145.1. GTDB lineage: Archaea > Thermoproteota > Bathyarchaeia > Bathyarchaeales > Bathycorpusculaceae > Bathycorpusculum. The sequence goes on along the minus strand of CAVPJA010000005.1, from coordinate 196,597 downwards.
AAAAAAGAAAGGAAAGATATGTGTGGTGGAGTCTATTCTATAGAAGAAAAGAGCGTATCTTTGCAAAGAAGCTTGAAGCCAAATTTGAATCACCAAAATTCAAAGACCCATTCCGAATTACCATTGCCACATAATTGCTAAATGCATACATTCTTTTTCAAATGTAGAAGAAAAAAAACGTGCTTTTTTCCTGGTAAACTGACGCGTTTTTTTCCTTCAAAACTTATCAATATTACTTCAAGCTCAAGAGAAAAACAACAACAGTTGAAAAAAATGTGTTGTTGTTCTTTTAGTTTAAAAATCTTGGAGCGGCGAAGTTGATAAGCCTCAAGAACAAAAAGTATTGAATCCAATGGTAATTAGTATGCGTTTGTTTGCAGGGGCTTTGAGTTTCTAAAATTAGTGAGAGCAGGCTGAGTCTAAGCCTTAACTGCGTTCGCGGTCCATAAAAGCAATGTCTTAATCGCTGAATGATCTTTCACCGTTTTGACCATATAGCTCATTGCTTTTTTGCAACGCTGTTATGTCCAGCCCGTTAAAGCAAGGTTTTAGTCACGTATCAATTTTCAGCTGTTTCAATTGATACGTTCCATGCCTTAACGCATTACTTAAAGCGTGCTTCTCAGCCTGTAAATATGGAATTGTGGATGCGAACTATTAAATATTGCGACATTTTTGTCACAAATTATACTATATGTGTACCATTTGGTACAATTTAAAATCAAAGGCTTTAGACCAATTTGAAGAAGCGGCCAAAGACGCCACCAACCTTTTCTTAAACTCCAGATGAAATGATCAACCACTTACCTTCCTATTTAACTTAGAAGTTATCATGACTTATTACGTGTAATTGTTCATTTTGTGACGAATAAGCTTTAGCGAGACCCAAAATGTCCAAATAGATACTACAAAAGACCAGGGGCTTCTATTTTTTAATCGTTCTTATAAGTAATGATGCACTGTATAAGTCATAACGTTTTATTGAAATGGTGTTTGAATTGACCGAAAAATCAGGAATTGTATTCATTGGAAATAAAATGCCCATGGACTATGTTCTAGCGATAATTACAGGAATGTCGGCGAGCAATGCTAAAGAAATAACTTTGAAGGCCAGAGGACAAGCAATTACTACAGCGGTTGACGCAGCTGAAATAACGAGAAATCGCTTCCTAAAAGACTTGAAAGTGAGCAAAATCACGATAGGGACAGAAGAGATGCCTGCAAGAGAAGGCGAAACTAGATCGCGAATGGTTTCAACAATTGAAATAGTTCTTACAAAAGGATAGGAAACCTAAATTTCCTTATTTCTAATTTCTTGAAGATTAAGAAATAGTTTAATTTTACTTCTATGGGTTCGAGCTGGCTGTCGTACGTAATTCGCGCTCAAAGGGGTATACATGAAAATTCAGAATTTCGCTAAAGAGTTGGGGATGGGATTTGAACCCGATATAGCAGCTCTGCAGGCTACCCTTTGTGTTCTTGGCTAGTGATCAATGTATTGCTTGATAGAGTTTCTACGCCCAAGATTTCTGCAGCTTTAGCAAGTTTGTTGTCATCTGTTACTAGGATTTTACTGGTTTTCTTTGCCTCTACAAGATATGCCGAGTCATAAAACGTTAGATTACACTTATGAGCCGTTTGCAGTATTTCGATTCCTTGTTCGCCATCGACCTCAACTGTCTGCATAAGCACAAGCATCGCATACATTAGGCTCAACGATTTCTCGGCTTCCTCAATGCTTATCCTCTTAAGCAAATGAGCCTCTCTCCACAAAGCGTTGCCAAGCTCATAATACGCTAAACTAATCGTTGTCCCTTCCATCAGCATGTCCAGGGCTTTTTCAGGGCATTCTCTGATAAGCCAGTATATGGCATTAGCATCAAACAATAACCGCTGCTCTGTCATCTGCTGTCCCTTGAGGCACGGACGGATTGGGTGAACTCTTCAGGCGGGATTTTTTTGAGTATGGCGGATACCTCTTTGGCAAGTTTGTTTAGTTTTTCTTTTTCCAGTCGGTCTACTTCTGACTGTAATGATTCACGTATTACCTCGCTTACGTTCACACCTAGGCTGGATAATTTTTTTTTGAGTCCAGCGGGAACCTTGGCGCATACAGTTTCTTCCATACCCATAGGTATTACCGAAATAGTATAACAACTGCGTATGATAAGAAGATTTCTGCAATTTCAAGCTAAAGCAATTGGAGCTGGGGATGGGAATTTGATTTGAAGTACGATTCACTTCCCCGTTTAGGGTTCCACCCAAACTTTGAGTTGATGTCTCTATTTTTAAGTAGGATTTAGAATGTTGCACCAAGCGGCAACTTTCTTCTTTATTTCTTGATTGCTTTGTGATGTTTGTGTCAAGGACTACTTTCATTCTTGGTTTGGCTTCTTTGAAGGTCTTTTCCTTTGCCTATGTTCGTGGATTATTTTGTTTATCTTATCGTTTGACAGTTCGCCATATTTTGCAATTCTTTCATTGACTCTTTTATACATGGCTTCAAGTTCTTTTGACAAGTCAGGTTCTACAAGCTTCTTTAGTATTACAGAGTCGTCGCATTAATAAACAAGGAATTTAGTTTTAGGTTTCAAGCCCATCCGCGACCTTATGTTTGTAGGTATGACAACTTGACCTTTTTCACTGAGAATCGTAAGATCTGTTATTCTCAGATTTTATAGCTCGAATTTGAACTTTGTCGTAACTTTTTAAAGTCAATCCTAATTTAATTGCCAGAGAAACGAAAACTGCGTCGTATAATGTTATTCCTTGCCTTTTTGCGATTGAATATGATTCCTGCATCAACTCTTCGTTTGGGATTAGGGTCTTTATTTTTCCAGCTTCCATTAGACCATAGAAAATTGATAAGTACTGTTTACCTTTTTCTATGTCTTTCAAAAGATGTTCATGCTTCCAAATGGCGTTTGTAACTTCGTAGGCAACTAATTCAGGAGCCACAATCTGTTCATCCGCAAGTAGTTCCCTATTCTTAAGAAGACCTTCAACTATGAAACTACTGTCGGCAACTATCAGCGTTCTCTATCCTCTCGAATTAGTTTCACTTCTTCCTCAATTGAGGTTTTTATTCGACTTTCGGATTGCAGTTTTTCCAATTTGCATAGCAACTCATCGGTTTTCTTTTTGTTTAGGTAGAGTTTCATGCCTTCTCTCAGCGTATCAGATAGTTTGCCATACTTCTTTAGTCGGTGCTTTTCTTCTTCGGATATTCTTACGCTTACTATCTTCATTGTCATACGTTACGTATTACACAATGTAAGATTTAAGGTTTTCATGAATTTAACATAACGTTTTTTACCGATTAAAATTATTGTTCAGCAAGAAACAACCAGTTGAAGGGAAAGAACTGGTTCTTGCGGTCCAACGAGAAAGTGTTTTTTGAACCCGAAAACCAAGCGATAGAGGCAATGCGAACAGAGATTAGGGATATGGCAGCTAAAATCAAGGCAGCGTCTTTTGAGCCTAAAAAAGGAAGTTGGGAATGCAATTACTGTGACTACAAATGCCTATGCGATTAAACAGAATTGGAGAGAAAAAAATATGGAAAAATGCAAACGTTGTGGAAAAGAAATCAGCGAACAAGACAGCGAAAGCTACGATGGACTATGCTGGGAATGCTGGGACGACCAACTAACCGAAGAATCAGACACCATGTTTGATGAACTAATGTAGAGAAAGGTATTGCTATGTGACTTTGCAAGAACTGTGGACACGAAAACAAAGAAGAATCGTTAGCGTGCGAATTCTGCGGTACTTTAAGATTCAACGAAATAGGCGACTCTAGCGATAATCAGGATTCCGAGGACCTATTTTTCGACGATGAAGGCATCTAAAAACTAGGAAGTTTTAGAATTGCTTTTTGTAATCGCTTCGTTTCCAAGTAAGGCGCCACAATTTAGATTAGGCGCCATTTATTCGAAAAAGGCTTTTTGTTGACTGTTTTTAAGACAAGTTTAATTGGTTTAGAATTGAATCAGTGTTATGCTTCGTTTGTGGTTTGACAAAGGCACCCTTCTCTTGAAGGGCGAAGCGGGAACTCCATACGGAAAATGGGACCCAAGAGTGGACTGCTACAGAATTAAGGCACACCATTACCGAGACGTTTTAGAATATTTAGCTGAAAGCAAACTTCAAGTTGAAGATGATGTTCCCATGTTGCCGCCACTTGAACAACTCAAAAGTAATGTTGAGCTAAGAGATTACCAGAACGAAGCTTTGAACAATTGGTGCAAAGCACGCAACAGGGGAGTTCTAGTATTGCCCACTGCAGCTGGAAAAACTTTCATCGCATTAAAAGCAATTCAACAGTTGAAAGTTCAAACCCTCATTGTGGTTCCCACCTTAGACCTAATTGATCAATGGAAAAAACGCGTCAAAGACTGCCTCAACTTAGAAGCGGGCGCTGTAGGCGGAGGCGAAAACACTCTACGAATGGTAACGGTCACAACTTATGATTCAGCCTACATACATGCAGAACAGCTAGGCAACAAGTTTATGCTAATAGTCTTCGATGAAGTTCATCATTTAGCTTCCACAGGCTACATACAGATAGCCGAAATGTACACTGCACCATACCGCATGGGCTTAACAGCAACTTACGAAAGAAGCGATCAAAGGCACTCTTTGCTTTCGCAACTCGTCGGCGACCCGGTCTATTCCGTTGGCATCGAAGAAATTGCTGGGCATCTTTCGCCATACACATACGAGAAAATATCAGTTGAACTAACATCTCAGGAGCATCAAATATACAAATCTCAAATGAATTTTTTTAGAAGCTTTCTTCAGCAGCGAAAAATTACTTTAAGAAGCGCCGCTGACTTCCAAAAGTTCATAATGACTACAGGAAGAGACCCAAAAGCACGTGAAGCACTACTTGCAAGAAACCGAGCCATAAGAGTTGCAGTCAACTCAGAAGCAAAACTAAACGTGCTATCCCAACAGCTTGAGACTTACAGAAATGAGAAGATCCTGATTTTTACTCTCTACAACGACCTGGTCTACAGTATTAGTCTGCGTTTTCTAATTCCGGCAATTACGTATCAAACTTCAAGGGAGGAGCGCCGAGAAATACTCTCAAACTTTGGGAACGGCAAATATCCCGTTGTTGTTACGTCTCAGGTTCTGGACGAGGGGGTGGATGTGCCCGACGCTTCAGTTGGCTTAGTTTTGGGTGGAACTGGGAGCAACAGAGAATACGTGCAAAGACTCGGACGCTTGCTTAGGAAGAAAGAAGGCAAATTAGCTCGACTAATTGAGATAATTTCCAAAGAAACCATGGAAGTGGATACAAGTCGTAGGCGACATCAAAAAACTGGAGGCGCAGCATAAGTGCTTCCAAGCAACTTGCTTTCAGTGTGGAAGAGGAAAGGCGAGATTCAGCCGCGCTACGCCAAATCTTCCAGCAGCAACGATAAGGCAGCGAATTTTCTCATTGAAGCATACAAGTCGCATATTGGAGAAAAGAAGAAAGTTCTAAAATCTTTGGTTGGTGAGCTTGAAGACAAAGGCTACGAGTACCGCTTCGTTAGGGCTCTGTCTTTGTTGCTTGACCGAAAAAGCACCTTTATTTGCCAATGCAAAGTTGACCCGGTTGATTTGAGAAGAAAGATATTTCAAGCCACCGAACAATTTGGCTTGCCTACCACTTCTGAGAACCGACGAAAAATCCTGGAGATCGTTGCTTCTAAGATGGCTCTCGCGGTAGAGGCTATTGAGGAGGATTTTTACTCGGATTTGGATGGCGAGTTAGTTCTTGAAAAGTTTGTGGCACCTTCAGTCTTGGAGCTGTTGGGTGAGTACAATTTGGGTTTAACTCAAACGCTGCTTTTTGATGCAACAGAGCTAAGTTTCACGGCGTCTGGCAATTGGCAAGACCTCTTCCATGCAATAAAGAAGTTCGGTTTGATCTATGAAGTTTACAAAGAGAATGGTTTGTGGGTGAAAATAGATGGCCCAGGTAGCCTGTTTAAGCTGACTCGAAGGTATGGAGTGGGCATAGCCAAGCTGCTTCCCATCATCGTAGCTAACTCCGAATGGACTGTTATGGCTAAGGTTCTTTGGAGGTTTACAAACGAAATCTGCGACTTGAAACTTGAAAGCCAAAAACACGCAGCTCTTCTAAAGAAACAGCGTTTGCCAACTCTGACTTATGATAGCTCTATTGAAGAGGATTTTGCCTCAAAGTTTCAAGCCTTAACCACTGGCTGGGCGTTGAAAAGGGAACCTGAACCTGTAACTGCCGGAAAAAATGTGATCATACCTGATTTCTCTCTTGAAAAATCCGGCATCAAAATTTATTTGGAGATTGTGGGGTTCTGGACAGAAGAGTACTTGCTGCGAAAGATAGAGAAGTTAAAGCAGGTGGAGGTGAAAATGTTGCTTTTGGTCAATGAGGCACTGGCATGCGAAAAACTTTCTGCTTTGGAAAAACGACCGCTGCTTGATTTGATTTATTACCGCGACCAAATTTCTTTGGCTCCGATTCTGCGGTATCTGCAAACGAAGTTTGAAGATGTCAAATCTAAGGAGATTATGCTTCTGGAGGGTTTGTCTATTAGATTTACTGAACCAGTGGTTGCTTTTAGGGAATTCGCGGATAGAATTGGCGTTTCTGCCGAAGCGGCAAGAGCCTTCTTAGTTGTTAGTCCGCCTTGCGGTTATGTTGTCTTGGCGGATATTTTGGTTAGCAATGAAAAGCTTCTGCAAATCGGCGATAGAATCAGAGTAGCCATTGGTCAATCGGGTAAACTGGCATTTAAGGAAGCAGCAAGAATCATCGAAGAAGAGGGCGTAGATGACTCAGCCAATGTTTTGACGATGCTTGGCTACAGAATTAGATGGCGAGGAATCAACAGTGAACAAGCTGAAGTCTCTAAGGATCCTAAGAATTCTGGCGAATAAGAATGATTCCTTGGATCTCTTTTTTGACAATGAAGGCATATAGGACTAGAAAGTGTTAAAATTCCAGCCCTCTTACCAAGTGTAAGTATGCCTAAGATACGAGCAATCCTCTTTGACCTTGAAAATACATTGGTTGACTTCATTCAGATGAAGGAGGAGTAAACTTGAGAACCAACTAGCGGTCTCAGATAATCCAGCCATCTAAACTAAATATAAGAAAATTAAGTGAGAAAAAATACTGAAGTATCGTTATAAGTTAAGATAAGGGCTTAGTTGTAAGGTTTTATCCGAATTTCGCTAGCACTTGCCTTCCGAAGTCGGTTATTTCGACGGTGTCGAAATCGTAGGGACCATGCCTTTTTTCCGCGTCAGGTATGTCGATGAGCTTGGATTTTGACAGGTGCCGCACTGCGTCGTTTAGAGCTTCAGGCATCAAACCTGTTTTTTTATGTAAGAGGTCCACCGTCACCAAGAAACCTTTCTCAAATTCGGAAAGGGCTACAAGAACTCTTTTAGCTGACGGGTCAATCATATCGAAATCGTCTTGTTCAAAATCTTCAACCATTCAAAAACACCATTCATAACTAGAACAATCTCACATAAAAACCATTTGAAAAAACCCAATGGAAGAATAGTTGAGGATATGAGACTGTTAAGCTTGTTTCATGAACATTTTTCAGTAACCAGAATCAATAAGGTTTTTATGTTAAGGTTAAAATATTTTCTAATTAGCCATGAAGAACCAAAAGAAAAACCGCAAAGAACGACGCAAAGAAATCCTGGCTGAAATTCTTTATCAACAAAGTCTTTAGCGGTTAGTAAAACATTAAATCCTTCAGAGAAGAGCATGCCTTAAGGTTCTGGTAAAGGCTGCAACTAGTCGATGTGCTAAATCTTGTTTCATCCTTACAGTGAAAAGAATATTTTGATTTTTTCCTTTTCTGGATAATCAAACAGATTGTTCAATTTCAATACTACACTGCGCTGCGAGTATACGAAAAGGACAACAATATACGTCCAACTTTAGACCTTATGCTAAAAGAATACGTGCCCTAAAAAACTCCTAAAATAAGGTGACTACAAAAACACAAATGTAGTCACCTCTTTCTTTTAGTTTTCCATCTGAAAACGAGATGTTGACATCGGTGATTCAGGTGATAGCAAGGACTCAGAGATGCTCCTTTTTGATGATGAAGGCATTAATAACTTCGAAAAGTCGGCTATTTTAAGCTCAATTGTTTTGAACTTAGATCTTTTAAAAAGAGAATGCTAATATTCACAGGCAATGAAAAATCAGCGATAAAACTTTAGTCGGTTAAAGTTAATTCAGTAGAAACATGGAATGTATTCCCTGACATTAAATAAAACCCCTAGACCATCAGCAACCACCTTTACCTTAGCCAAATCCACTTCAGGAAGCCGAACTGCACTAACCTCAACATAAAGATACAGTTTAGCTTTCTGAATAAAATCCAACACAACTTCGTAGCCTTCATGGAAAATGGGCTTGCAAATTTCGTTGTAGGTTTCTTTGTCACCAGCGTTCAAGCTTACGCTAACTCTGTCAACACCAGCAGCCTTCAACTCAGCAGCCACATTCCTACCTGGATTCAACATGTAACCATGCCCATTCGTGTCCAAACGGATTTGCAAAGGTCTGCCATAATTCTGCTTAACCCACTTTGAAACCTCAAGCAAAACATCCAATCGCTCTGTGGGTTCCCCAAAACCGCAAAAAACCAACCCATCCCAAATCCGCATATGCAAAACCTCCGTAAGCTCAGCGACGATTTGGGCAACACTTGGATCTGCCTCAAGTCTAAGATCAAAACCGCCCACACTACTCCTATAACGTTTGATGCAAAAATAGCAACTGTTAGAACACTGGTTAGTTATGTTTAGATAAAGCGTGTTGTCTAGCCAGTAAGCGGTTGTAGGTTTTCTATTTTGAGCCATTGTCAATTAATAAAATATATAATGCCAACTATAATCATTGTGACTGAGAGCTAACGTTTTAACTCAAACAAACAGAAAAACCTAATTTTTGCTGAATTAGTTCTAACATGAGATGCCTTTTTGAAAACCAACGCAACTACTGTTGAGAATCCGAAAACCAAAGCTACTGCTATTGCGATGTAAGGTACTTCTGGAATTGTAGGTGATGCAGGTATCTGGGAAGAAGTTGGGTTTGAAGTGGGTTTCTGCGTTGGTTTTATTGTAGTTGTAAGTGTTGTTGATGGGGAATGGCTTGGGAAAGTTGTTGATGCTGGAGTTTGCGTGGGTGTAGCGGTGGGTGTTGGAGTTGGAGTAGGCGAAGGCGTAGGTGTTGGTGTGTCAGTTGGAGAGGGGGAAGGCGATGGACTTGGCGAAGGGAAATCTGTAGGTGTTGGAGAGGGTGACGGTGTGGAGGTTGGTGTAGGAGTGGGAGATGGCGTTGGTGTTGGGGTAGGTGTTGGGGTAGGTGTAGGTGTAGGTGTAGGTGTAGGTGTAGGTGTAACTGTTGGAGTGGGTGAGGGTTGAATGTTAGAACTAATGAAGAGAGTATGCAGTGTGTCTGTAACAGCGTTTACTGCAAGATTAAGCGATTCTCCAGCACGAATCCAATAAGGAGAATTAGGGTTGGAAGTGTCATAGTTATTATTCATCCAGACACAATTGTAGATTTCACCCCCATCAAATGTAGTATCAAAAGCAAGGTTTTTAGCAGCATCATAAGCTGAAATTGTTGACAGGCCATCAAATAATAAGTATGAATTATATGTGTCAGAATATGCGTTTGTTCGGGTTTCAACATAACTTTCATAGTTAGAATGGACATTTCCTGTTTCAGCTCCCCAATCAGTGCTTGCTCCCATTACATGGGCGAAAACAGCCACATCTGCAATGTAGTGGCTCATTATTCCAGCTGTTAACGCAGCACCCGAAAAGTTCCCTGCATCTAAGAGGTTTAATGCAGCTATGTATTCTTCAGCAGCTCTATCAGCTGCAACATCATCCTGCAATGAACCATTCGCCCAAAAATACACATGATGTTTTGGCGTATCGCCAATATGACCGACAACAGAAGCATTATTATTGTCTGGAAGTTCAGTTCCATAAAGATAAGCCGCCAAATTATCAATGATGTACTGTTTCTCCTGATTTGGCAACCAATCTAAGGCATGTTGAGCAATCCAATCATGTGTTCCATAATCTGGATAAGACGGATCAGCAGAATAGCCGCCGTTACTCCAACCTTGAACTGACCCCACACAAGATGCAACAAGTGAAACAAGAAGCAAAATTGCTATTATGGGGATTATCTTTTTCATTTTTTAACAATCAGTTAATAGAGATATATTAGATTTTGTCAGCCATGCATTTGCCAAACTATCAGTTTTTCAGAGCGAAACGTGGAAAAAGAAAAGAACAGTCTCAACAACTGTGAAAGATTGGCTAAAGAATCACTTGCTTAAACAGAACTCAGCCTACACTCTCCAGACCAAGTGAACAAGCTGCTGTTTCAACAATCTTATTGGAGACCACGCAGATACTAATCTGCAAAGTGTGAAAAAAACCTTAAGTATAACATAAGTATAATTAAATATAACAGTGATTAATATGCATCAATGCTTAACCAAGACCAGAAAAGTCGGTGGCTCCATCGTTGTCACTCTTCCTAAAGAAGTAGTTGACCTCCAACAAATAAAGGAAAACGAGTATGTCGAAATCACAGTTAAAAAATGCCGAAAAGATGGCTTCGGCATCTTAAAAGGGATGGCACCCTTCACAGTTGAAGACGAGTTGAAATCTTCACTTGAGTAACTACGTAATTGACGCTTGGGCATGGGTCGAGTACCTAGTTGGCAGCGAACACGGCGCTAAACTCAACAAAATCTTAGATGAAAATAATAACCAAGTTTACACATGTGCCATAACGCTTGCAGAAATCATTAGCAAAGTCGCCCGAGAAAAACGAGATATCGAAGCGACAAGCAGCGTTGTGTCCAGCAACTCACAAATTGTAAATGTAGATAAAGACCTTTCAGTGCAGGCGGGACTCTTGCATTGTGAAATGAGAAAAACCCTAAAAGATTTTGGGTTAGCAGACGCTTATGTCTTAGCTACTGCCAGAAGATTAAACGCTAAAGTTTTAACGGGAGATTTACACTTCAAGAACATCAACGACGCTATGATGATAAAATAATTTTTCAGGGGGTGTTCTTCAACTTCAACATCGCATTCGCGTCCACATTTGGGGCATTTCAAATGTGTTACTTTCAAAACAACCAAAAACTCCACGGGCTTAAGAGAAGAATAAATCCTTCCGAAAAGCAACAATTGTTTTCCGATAATTTTTGCCAAGAAACATAATGAGCATCAATTCAATAACATAATCCACAATCTTACTCAAAGATTCGGTGAAGTTCATTTGCCCTCTCACCCAAAAGGCTGGTTAACAGCTTAACTCTATTAACGCTTTGTCCTTACTCTTTTATCATCAAGTTCTATTTGACAAGGCTAACGCCAGGGAGGTTTTAAGTGAAGCTATCAAAAAACTCTCTAGGCGTTAGTATTCTTGTTTTCTTAAACTTACCAAGATCAAGAAGGTGTTTGTCTCCAGATACGATGATGTCTGCTCTAGCTGCCAGGGCACACTCTAGTATTTTGTTATCTTCCTCATCTTCATTGATTACATGCAGATCAACCTTAGGCTCAACACGCCTAGAGTTAACTGCGAAGATTCGCAAAACATCCTTTTCCCGTATGCCTGTCTTTCTCAGAATTTCAAAGACTCTTGGATACTGTAAAACTTTCGATACTTCAAGTCCGATATCATCACTAACATAAACTGTAAGGTCTTGCTTTATCCTCAAAAACTCGTCCTTAAGCCTCTTTTCCATGAAGATTGAAATCCAAACATTCGTATCAAAGACTACTTTGACTTTCTTGCCCACTCAACTGCCTCAGCCACAAGCTTATCAACGTCAATACATTCTTCCTTGGATACTTTGTCAATCCGCTCAGCTATGTCGCCAAGAGATAATTCCTTAGCTTTTCTGAGCAGTATGTCGCCATCTCGAGTGAGCACCAAAAGCTTCTCGCCGCCCTTCATTCCCAGTTTCTTGCGAATCTCTCGCGGAATAACAATTTGACCCTTAGATGAGAGCTTTATCACGTCTTCAATTTGTTCTGTCATAATTTACTATAATTTTTTACAAGTAAATAAGTTTTTACAAATTAAATTGGGCTATGATCCTTGAGTTCTCATCAAAGCTAAATCGTAGCCAAAAATCTTATACCAAATGCTCACATATGTTTTGGTGGCTTATTTCCCAAATAACATAGGGCTTTTATAATCATTGCAGAGATTGTAGGGTGACCCTAAATTGCCAATTTCGTATTTGTGCAGAAAATGCAACAAAATTTACTCTAAAGAAGAGTTTGCGCAAAGTAGATTCTGTCAATCATGTGGTTCTTTTCTGATTCCTAATTTTAGAGTGCAAGATCAGAAAACGGTGGCAGCTAACTCAGATAATTGTGTCAAAGAAAAATCCGCTCTAAATAGGGCGGCTGAAAGTCTTAGTCAGCGGATAGGTCAATCAAAAGAGTATGCGGTTGTTTCTGAAAAAGAGAAAGAGGCGCCAAAGAAAACCTCGTTTGAAAGTTGGATATGGAGCTCCGAGTATGATGAAGCCTTAAAATTCGAAAAAACGCTAACCGAACAATACAGGGGCAAAAGCCTTGAAGACGCAATATCTGGAAAGGTAGTTTCTAACGAGCAGGGGGATTGTTATGAAATCTCATCTTCATGCACTTCCACTTTCAAGAAGGCAACTTACGAAGAAAGCAAGCGAATCATTATTTCCGACCTTAAAGTGCTTGCAGGGATAGGACCTGTAAGTGAACAATCACTAAAAAAACAAGGTTATTCAACAATTGAAGATTTAATTAGTCATCCACGCTGGAAAAAACAAGCCCTCGAATACATGAAAATAATCGATAACAAAGAAGTAGACTCGATACAAAAATTGCTCTGGCAACGGCTTCCAAAATCCCACCCACTGCTCCACTACTTAGCAGGGTTCTGCCCAGACCAAGACTTCGCCATAATAGACATCGAAACCCTAGGACTATCGGAAAGACCCATCATTTTACTGGGAATAGCCAAACCAACAAAGGACCGCATTTGCACAAGCCAATTTCTGCTAAGAGACATCGGAGATGAACCAGGCGCAATCTGGGCATTAATCTCCAAACTTGAACCAAACTTATCACTCATAACCTTCAACGGCAGAAGCTTTGACATTCCATACATCAAACAAAGATTAGCCTACTACGGATTAGACGCACCCTTGGAAAACCCACACTTTGACGTACTACACTTTACTAGGCGAGCTTTAAAACACAAATTACCCGATTGCCGACTAGACACAGTTGAAAAATACATCGGCATCAAAAGAGACATAAACATACCGGGCGCATTAGTTCCACACTTCTACGAAACCTATTTGAAAACAAAAAACGTTGGACCTCTTGTGCCCATAGTTGAACATAACAAACAAGACCTGCTAACACTTGGAAGCTTGTTCTCCAAACTCTATGAGGAATGGAACCTTGATAGATGACTTCATAAAATCGATAAAACGCATGTCATCTTACAAAAAACAAATCGTCCACATAGAAAAAATTCCGTCTCAAGAAGCAAACTTTGCAGAACTCGAAAAACCGCTTCCAGAAAACATCCAAACTTGCCTACTAAACAGAAAAATCAAATTCTACTCTCACCAAGCCCAAGCCATAAACAAAGCCAGACAAGGCAAAAACGTCGTAATTGCAACCCCAACCGCCTCAGGAAAAACTCTAGCATTTAACATTCCTGTTCTTGAAGCGCTAACCAACGACAAGAAAGCAACCGCACTATACCTCTACCCAACAAAAGCCCTAACAAACGATCAACTGAAAGTCCTAAAAGAACTCGAAAAAGACACATGCATCAAGGCGGATGCCAACGTATACGATGGAGATACACCCCAATATCAACGGGCAAGCATACGAGAAAATTCAAGAATTATTCTAACCAACCCCTATGGACTCCACCAATACCTGCCCTGGCATTATAAATGGCGAATTTTTCTTCAAAACCTCAAATTCATCGTAATCGATGAAGCCCACGTCTACCGCGGAGTCTTTGGCTCAAACGTAGCCATGCTGATCAGGCGGTTACTGAGAATCTGCAGTTATTATCATTCAAACCCGCAAATCATTCTCTCCTCGGCAACAATCGCGAACCCCATAGAGCATGCCAACAAACTTACAGGAAAAGACTTTGAAATTGTATCAGTCGATGGCGCTCCAAAGGGGAATAAATCGTTTGTCTTCTGGAACCCACCATTCATCGACGCAACCAACACAATTCGCCGATCAACCCACCAAGAAACCAAAGACCTCCTAACACTCAACATCCTCAAAAACCTGCAAACCCTCTGCTTCACCACTTCAAGACAAATGGCTGAACTCATAACCAGGTGGACCAAAGAAGACCTCACAAACCAAAAAAAGTCACCCAATATCATAACAGCTTACCGCGCAGGCTACCTCCCCCAAGAACGACGCGAAATAGAAAATCGACTAAAAACCAAACAGCTAATCGGCGTAGTTTCAACCAACGCACTGGAGCTGGGAATCGATATTGGTTCACTTGACTCAGTGATAATTTCTGGCTACCCCGGAACAGTCATCTCTACTTGGCAGCAAGCAGGACGAGCAGGTAGAGGCACTTCCGATTCACTAGTAACTTTAGTTGCTTTCCAAAACCCACTTGACCAATACTTCATGAAACATCCAGACGACTTCTTTGGAAGACCACATGAACAAGCCATTATTGATCTTCATAACCGATACATTTCTTTGGGACATATAATGTGTGCATCAAGCGAACTGCCCATTACTGAAGCGGACAAACAGTTCTTCCCTGAACTACTATCAGAAAGCATTGAGGCGCTTGAGCAAGAAAACCTAATCCGAAAAACACCACGAGGATGGGTCTACTCAGGCACCGCAAGAACAACCGAAGTTGTAAACCTTGAAAGCATCTCCCATCAAACCGTCACCGTCACCTGCAACGGAAACCTACTAGAAACCCTCACTTTAAACAAAGCCTACGAAGAAGCCCACGCGGGCGCAGTTTTGCTCCATCAAGGCGAAACCTACATCTCAGAAGAACTAAACCTCGACCAATTAACAGCCAAAGTAAAACAAGAAAACGTCAACTACTACACAGAAGCACTAAAAGACGTCGACGTCGCCATAAAAAAAACACTTGAAGAAAAACAAAACGGCATCAAAGTTGGGCTCGGAGAATTATCCATAACCGAAATCTACCACACCTACATAACCAAAACATATGATGAAGTCATCAAAAGACAACCCCTCAATCTACCGCCTCTATCATTTTCAACCGTCGGCATATGGTTTATCATTCCCGACGAAATTAGAGAAGAAATTGAAGCCCAAGGACTTGATTTTGCCGGCGGCCTACATGCGGTTGAGCATGCCATGATTGCTATGTCACCCATTTTTGCGATGTGTGACAGATGGGATATAGGAGGGATGTCGACTGTCTCTGCATCCGGATACGGGAGAACCAACCATTTTCATCTACGATGGCTTTGAAGGAGGAATCGGAATCTCAGAAACCCTCTACACAACAATAAAACCGCTATGGGAAAAAACTCTGCAGCTCATCGATACCTGTGAATGCAAAGACGGCTGCCCCTCATGCATATACTCGCCAAAATGCGGAAACGAAAACGAACCCTTAGACAAAAAAGCCGCAAGCATCATCTTAAAGCAACTTTTAAAACTCAATGAATAAAAAAACCCAAATCCCACAAATGTAGCTTTTGCTCAAGATTTGCCAAGTCAAAGGAGTTATATTGAGTGTAATCTCAAAGAAGCCAAACCGAGAAGTTGCGTTGTTACTATTTTGCTTAAGAAAAGACAAAAAGTCAAATAGCCAGTTCTTGTCAAACAAACTTTTCGAAAACCGTATTAACGGATTCTTTACAATTATAATTTAGGGTGAGATGTTTTGTGGCCCTGTAAATCATGTGGACATGATAACCCTGATAATGTGATAGTATGCGAGAACTGTGGCGCCTTGATTGATGAAGTGGGTGATTCTGGCGATAACAAAGACTCAGAAGACCTTTTTTTCGATGACGAAGGAATTTAGAAAAACTGGAATCAAGCGATGACAGCCTTGCTGCTTCAACAATCTATTGGAAACCACCAATACTACCCTGAAGAATTAGAAAGCAGTTGATTCACTACACTCACAATAGTTACGACAGGTTTTTTCACATAGCAAAAAATTTTGCAACTGGCGTAAAGATTTTTTTGGCAGTTAAAATTACCTGTTGTACCTGGCGTGACTGTTGTGCCACGATTGTTCTTGTTCCGAAATAGATGATTCGAAATTGGTCATATGCCTGCTCTGTTTGTAGATCTTGGCTTTTTCAGATTTGGACATGAAAACTTGTGCAACCGATTGAAACTCGACAGTCGCCCATTTTATTCCTATGTATTACGCCAATAGACTGTTTGAAGGTATAATGCTAAAGGGGTACGGAATATAAAGACAAGAAAGAAGCCTTAGAGTTCTTCAAAGAGAGAAACCTACTCTCAGAAGGTTAAACACTGCAGTTTTTCATATTCTTATGAGTTTTGGATCAAACTCCTTGCAAGCGTAAAGTGAATTCGAAAACCTAATGACACCAAAGTTGTTGCGTTTTGTCGATCAATTTTCCAAAAATACTTCATTGTCGCCTAAGCATGAAGAGAGCTATCCATAATTCAGCAAGTGCAGTTCCACACATAGTTAGAGCTGCAAGCGCATGGTTAAAGGAGAATAAATACACTATTACGTAAACAACTTCAGGTACAACTACAGTCAAAAGCCCGACTATGATCTTTTCCACATCATTGATAACACCAGCCATTCTGCTTTTACCAGCTGAACGCAAAAAAATCAAAATCTCAAAAATGCTTGCCGAAACAATTGAAATTACCATGAAAAAAGGTATCAGAACTGTAAACCACGAAGTCGGCGACTTAAACAATGCAAGACAAAACAAAGCAATTGGAACCGGAAAAAAAGTCAACATAGTTATCAGAGCTTTTGCAGATACCATTCTTTGAGAAGTAATCGGCAGGGTTTTAGCATAATCTAATCCTTTGCCCTCTGAATTCAAAAGCGCAAGAGGAATTAGTAGAGCAAAAATAGCCCCCATAGAAGTAGCTAGGAGCACCGTTGAAACTCTCAAAAACGCAAGATTCGAAGCCAAGAAAACTATAATTACCGTTTCAAAAATTGGAAGCACAAAAAAGAATGCTGTAGCAGGATTTCTTGAAGTAACTCGCAGATCCTTCATAATATAACCACGCAAAGGATCACTCGTCTTAATCTGAAAATCGATAGCTCTAAATCTATCAATTCTCACGCCAACCCCTTGAGCAATAAGCTTCACAGTGCCCAAGCTCCATTTAGCTGAAAACCAAGCCCCTAAACCATAAAAAACCATGGCGACCAAAGCCCCAAACGTAGTGAAAAGAGGAATAATTGAACCTGACAATTTTGAAACAAGTAAGCCAGCCGAAAAAGGATAGATCAAACTGAGCACAAAACCCACTAATGCGTTAGTGCTCTGCAATGTATTATCCAAAATTGGCAGAATATAGTTGGGCACACTCAAAAGTAAACCTACACCCATAAGCAAGCATCCCCAAAGCAAGACAAACAAACCGCGAAAAACAGTTGTCCGCTTAGATCTTCCACCCCGCAAATAATTCTTATGAAATACCCTTGAGAGCCACAAAGATACGGCAACAGCAAAAACTGAATTTATCAAAGAAGCAACAAACATCAACACTGTAGCCAAAGGAGACAAAGTAAGGTATGCAACCAAGACTACTTGGCTTAAAACAGAACCCACAACCAAATAATCAACCGACCTGACAAAAGAAAACAATGTAATCAACGAAAAATCGTTCTGTGAAATAGGCAGAGTCGACAATAAAACTGAAGACTCAGCACCCACAAAAGAAGAAAGCGTTTGAATTGCATATAGAGTCATAAAACCAAAAGTGATAGCTAAACTAAGAGAAACCGAACTGCTCAAACCGAAAGCTGTAGAGCCAAAGAAAAATGAACTAAAAGGGATTATTGCAACTACCAGATTAAAAAGTGCAATAATAATTTTATCAAACTTGGCAATGCGTAACGCTTTTTTGCTTAACTCAACATCATCCGCCGAATCTTTATTAGTTGATTTTCTTCCAAAGGAACCCCACCACATTCGATTCTTTTCCTGCGCTAACGACCTGTAAACAACTTCTCTATACGGTAGACTGCTAAGACGCCAAGCTTCAGTGAGCTTCATTACCAAAGAATGCCTCCCGAAGCATCCTCGATCTATCGGTAACCGCGGACTCTTCATTAGTCAATTTCAAAAACACATCTTCCAAAGAGGATCCTATACCATCAGTTTTTCTCCTCAACTGATCCAATGTTCCTATTGCAACCACTTTGCCATGATCAATAATGCCAATCCTTGTGCAGAGTTGCTCAGCAATCTCCATTATATGGGTAGAAAACAAAACCGCCCCACCCCTCTGAACATGCAAAGACATCAAATCCTTAACAACTCGACTACTTTTAGCATCTAACCCATTCAAAGGCTCATCCAAAAGCAAAACAGGAGGCTGATGAACAAAAGCAGCAATCAAAGCCACTTTCTGCTTAAGCCCCATCGATAAAGTTGCAATCGGCGAATCAAAATACGCTGACAAATCAAAAACATCCGCCAACCGAGACACAACTCGATTAGCAGAAATAGAATCAATTTTCCTCATTGACACAACAAACTCAAAAAAATCTCTAGGAGACAAACTCTCATATACAATAGAGTTTTCAGCAACGTAACCAATCCTTGACTTCACAGCTACAGGCTCCAACAAAGGGTTAAAGCCGCAAACCTTCACAACACCCAAAGAAGCCGCCACTAACCCCATTAGAACCTTAATGGTCGTTGTTTTCCCCGCACCATTAGGACCTAGCAAACCAAAAACTTCCCCAGGCATCACTCGCAAACTCAAATTATCCAAAGCTAAAAAAGATCCAAATCGAACTGAAACACCAGAAACTTCAACCAAAGGCTCTACAACAGACTCTCCAGACAAACCAACACCCAACTTTCTGTAAATAATGCCATCTCTAATTACAACCACTTAATCTTTGTGAATCACAAATAAGCATCAATTATGATTACATTATAAACTTTACAAATACAAAGTCTCTGCATGTTGGTTTGATCTTCTGAAAACGTACATTTCTGTATGAGAAAAGTCTGATTGACAACATACAGTCAGCATTTTTATAGAAGAGACAGAACTAATGATAATGGAGCTGGAGAGATTGACTTTTATTAAAGTTGCTGAAACCTCGGAAATATCGTTGGGGCAAATTAAGGCTGTAAAACTTGGTGAAAATGAAGTTTTGATAGCCAACGTAAACGGTGCTTATTATGCCATTGGCAATAAATGCACGCACATGGGTGGCGAACTTGCCAAAGGAACATTGGAGGAAAATATTGTAACCTGCCCAAGGCATAAGTCAAAGTTTGATGTCATAACAGGCAAAGTCGTTTCTGGTCCGAAGATTCCTCTAATTCATCCAAAAATCAAAGATGAACCTGTATATTCAGTGAAGATTGAAGGCAAAGACATTCTGCTTGAATCTCACTAGCCCCAAACCAACTATTTAGGTACTTGGGGAGGCAAACGTACGATGAAGGTAGTTCCTTTGTTCTCTTGACTTTCAAACGTAACTTTACCACCTAAGGCTTCAGTCAAACGCTTGATCACGGCTAAACCGAAACCTTGACCCCTCGATTTGGTCGTAAACATCGGCGCAAACAACTTGTCTTTGACCTTTTCCGGTATGCCAACGCCTGTGTCCTCCACCGATATTAGAACATCATTCTCGTTTTTGAAAGCATGTATTGTTAGCTTTCCACCTTTAGGCATAGCTTGAACACCATTATTAACCAAATTGACAATAATACGACTTATGAAAATGGAGTCAGTCATTATCTTTTCAACCGCAGCTTCAACTCCAACTGTTACTTTAACATTTTCAGGCAACCCATTCTTTGCCAATAATTCTTTAATTACGAGTTTTAGGTTGACTTCTTCAATACGAGGGTTAAGAGGTCGGGCAAAATCTTGCAGATCAGCAACAATCTTGTTGATGTAATCAACATTTTTCTCTATACCTACCAAACTTTCTTCTGCACTACTTTTTTCCTCGCGATCAGGCATACCTTGGAGTTCTTGTTTCAACAAATAAACATCACTAGTAATAGCTTGCAATGGATTGCGAATGTCATGACCAACCATACCTGCAGTAGCACCAATCGCAGCAAGCCTTTCTGAATCCTTCAATTGTTTAGTCCTCTCTTCAACGAGCAACTCCAAGTTCCGGTTGATTTCTTTAATTGCCTCTTCAGCTTTCACCTTTGCCGTATTATCCTCAACAAAAGAGAAAACAGAAACAATCTTTCCATTATCATCACGCAAAACCGAATTGTACCAAGTACAATAAATCATTCTGCCATCCTTTGTTAGGTTGCGGTTCGATGAAACAATCCTAGACTCACCAGTTGTCAGCCGCTTCATGGTCTCTTCTACTATGTGGATGTCTGGCTCGTAAATCATATGCAGATCCATTATTGGGTTTCCAATAGTCTCTGAATCATTCCAACCGAACATTTTCTCAGCTTCTCCAGCCCAACGTGTAACCACAAAATTACTATCCCACTCAACCACTACTAGGGGAGTATTCTCAGCATGGAACCTCAACCGAAGCTCACTTTCCCTTATAGCCTCTTCAGCTTTTTTTCGCAAAACGATTTCCTTTTCCAAGTCAGCTTTGGAGGCTGTTACAGTTTTAAGGTCAATAGCCATCTGGTTGAAAGTCTGAGATAATTCTGCAATTTCATCTTCCTTTTCTGTTTGAATCGAATAATCAAGATTGCCTGAACCTATGATCTTTATTCCCTCTTGAAGCTTCGAAATCGACTTCAAAGTACGACGATAAGTTATTAGATAACTTATAAGAAAAAATGCACCAAAAACTGCCGATAAAGAAATAACGAGAACTAAGTTTGTCTGTCTCAATTCATCAGCTTGAATGCGAAGATAATCCGATAGCTTAAAAGCGTCAAGACCAAAAGTCTGATGCGCCGTTACTGTTAAGTTCCAATCATTTTGAAATTCAGGTAAAACTCTCACACTTACATTCCGAGGTGCTGTTTCAAGATATGAAACTAAATTAATGAAGCTTAAATTCAGCTGATCTAAGTCGTCGTTTATTTTGTTTACAAGAATTTTTTGTTCGAGATTACTGGGGTTTAAATTTGAAAGGTTACCTAAAATAGAGGCGGAACTTAAGTTCCATGAGGTTAGCTGCTCAGGTTGTTGATAAAGAAAATATTGACTTGTAAGAGTATTTAGTTTGTCTGATCCTGACTCGATGTTTCCAGAAATCTGTTGTTGATTCTCTATCTCGACTAGTTGTAGATTTGTCATAATGCCCGAAGCAGCAATAATAAGTATTACTAAGCCGAAAATGGCCATAATTATTATGAATTGGCTTCTAATTCTCAATTAATCCGCTCTTGAAACAATCATCTAACTTGAATTAAGTTAAATGCGCAAGTTAGGTTAAAATAGATTTTCTAACTTAATGGAGGTAGCGAATCTTTATCAAAAGAAAAACTAAAACTGTAGCTACTGCATTTTCTTTTAGTCTTTTTTCGGGTTTGTTCGGTATAAACTTAGGAGGGTTAAAGGCAACACAAGATCCGCAGGATTTTAACGCCATGGGCCTAATTTTCAGTTTTTGCAAAAACTACAGGTATATTTCTTGGTAACATGAGTGTCCTTTTAATCTGAGAGCGAAAATGAGTTTACAAAAACTCAACTTGCATATTCATTAGTTTTCCACAAGCGACAAGTTGAACAGTGTAAATAAATTGAAGCTTCACCATTGAACTATTCTTTGAATGTTTAAATTAAAATTGCAAACTCGTATTTTTTGTGGGTAAAATTTAATTAAAAAAAAATTCAGCAACATGCAATTATGGAAAGAATTATATCACTGATTTTGCTTACATTGAAATGGCGATAATTTTGGTGAACTTTGATAGACTTTCTGGAATGTATGTTATTTGCGCAGGTGGTTTTGACCTCGGAAATGTTAACGGAATAGAAATAAACACTATCAATTGGCAGGTTACCCATTTACATATCAAACTTTCAAAACCCGCATCTGAGGACCTCGGATTCAAAAAAAGATTCAGAAGCTCAACTGTATGCTTGCCTACCTCACTAGTTTCTCAAATTGGAGACAATATACTACTAAACAAATCTCTTGATGAATTAACCCAAAACCCCGAAATCTCGGAATGCTAGAATAATAATTGAAATCGAGATCAATTATTATCTATTATTCTTTTTAGGTAATATTTAATCCTATCAGCCAATTTTCTGACTAGCTAACTTACTGGCCTTACTTCCTAACTTATTACTATACTTACTTATCCATGAATTGATCGTCACGGGATAGAGGTATAATTATTTTATTTGCTCGAATCAATAACTATGAGTGCACACGAGACGGAGTACTGAACTCCAGACAGGGAATCGAAATCAAGAGTAGCATAAAATCGAAGGACTATCTTTCATTTACTATCAATCCTGCTTTTAATATTTTTTCCGCATGTTTGTTGTACAGTATTGACTATTTGCTAGTTAAGAGACATATTTATTAGGTGTAAATTCACGTATTATGTAGTAATATTTAATACAGAGTTGGAAAATGTGAAAATTCGACAAAAATTATTACTCTCCTATCTAATAATTACAGCTCTCGTCATAGTCGCAGGCTCAATAATCACCTATAATTCTTTTAAAATGACTGAACTACAAACCAACGCAAAACTACAGGAAGACATCAACAGCAACGCCTATGCCTATCAACTTGGAATTGACCAAAAACAATTCGGAACTCTAATGTACAGTGCAGACCAAGTTCAATCAGGCGAAAGAATCATTGTTGACAGCGCCGAACTTCAGTCTGAAACCCAAAATTTCTTATCCAAAAACTTGGCATCTAACCCAGTTCTTCTTGCCAAATTCAACGAAGTGGTAGATATAGATACTAACCAAATAAACACTGGAATCGGCGTCATACAACAAATATACAGCAGCGACCTCAACTCCAGCAATAAATACGTCCAAATTTGGAGTGAATTACAGACAATCATGTCAGCTACAGATACAGCAGATCTTAAACTCGCTGAACTAAGAACAACTACTCAACAAAACGTCCAGAATGCAGTCAACGAATCACAAAATTATGCTAACCTTAGCACAGGTATAACCATTGCATTTATTGCAGTACTCATTGTAGCTTCCATAGCTATGTCCATGGTAATAGGAAACCGCATAACACTGCCACTTAAGAACTTAGCAAAGATAGCGCAAAAAGTAACTGAAGGCGACCTCGATCAAAGACATTACCTCAAGCAGAATATCGACCTTAAAAAAGGAGACGAAATTGACGAACTAACCGACGCCTTCAAGAAAATGATAAACGCTTTTAGGATGCAAGAAGCACTACTAAAAGAAGACGAAGGTAAAGATAAACCGTGACTCTTGAACAAGATTGCATAACAATACTTGCAAGACAAATGGGGCCTGCAGCCAAATTTTTTTTGGATCGCCAATGCAGGCTCTATTTACAAAAAGAGGCATCTAAACTCGAGAAAAGCGATCTGCCTGAACTCGCCAAAATTTGCTTTTCCGCCACTCAATCGGCACTTGGGGTAACAGCAGCTGAAAATATAAAGAAGGATATTCTTAAGCTATAAAACCCACTTGAAATCTCTAGCAAAAAAGATAACTTTATAATTTCTTCTTTTTTCTCTGAAAATAGAGAACAGTTATTGCTTCAATACAGGTTTGATTATGACTAAAGAGCCTTCTTTAATTGATAGTTCCTTCTGGATTGACGTAGGTATTTGAATGTGTCCGTTACCCTTAGATTTTGAATCCTTACCAATTTTGAATTTGCAAGTGACTGATTTGCCTACGAAGGGATCACTCACGGTTACTTCATTTATTTTTCGATCACCATAAAGCTTTTTCCAACGAATGACCAAAGATTCATCGAAGTGCACCGTATCTGATCCTGATAAACTGCCAAAGCTCGAAACGTTCTGAACCATCAATTGGCAATCGAAGGCATCAGAAGAAAAATTCTGCTCAATTGCATGTAGATTTTTGGGCTGCTCGATAATTTTGTTTATCTTGATTGGTTTCAGTTTTTCAAACTTGTCTTCAGGCTGCTTCTGTAGCGTTTTTTCTTTTGTGGATTCTTCCCATATAATAGGTTTTATTAAGATTTTTGAACCCTTTTTTGTTTGAAGTCTCTGTTGAAGAGGCTCTGACATGGATACGGATTTTCGTTCATGTTTTGGATCTTTGGTGACTTCATATTTACACTCAATGGTTTTTCCCGAAGCTAAGTCTTTTAACATCACAGCATGGAATTTTTCGGTTCCATAAATCTCAGCCCAATTCCGGACCGCTATTATATTTAATTTTACAGCATAAGATGAAAGGGTAATTATTCCCATTCTACCTGCGTCCTCGACTGTAAATTCAGAATAATTTGTTTCCAAAATTGAATGCGAACCAATTTCAACTTCTGGTTGTTCTTCAATCAAGATTTCATTAAATGAGCTATTTTTAAGAGCACCTTTGGGCAAATCTTGTTCAATTATTGGTTTAACCAGAATTTTTGAACCCTTTTTTGTTTGAAGTTTTCGCTGAATTGGCTCTGACATTAGAACTGTACAGCGTTGATGCTTTGGATCTCTGGACGTTTCGTACTTGCACTCAAGTGTTTTTTCTGTTCCCTCTACTTTAATCATGACAGTATTGATTTTGTTTTCACCGAAAAGTTCCATCCAACGTCCAACCGTCACCATATCTAACTTTATTGTGTCGGGTGACATTGATAACGCTTCTATTCTTCCCATATTGTCAACAGTGAATTCAGCATATTCTATGCCAAGAGGACTCGTTTCCAAAGGTTTTGAGGGTATTAAGATTGGGATTTGACTATTTTCAATCACTATTTCTTTAGCAGGTTGAGGTCTATTTGTTTCTGAAAATTGTTGAAGTGAAAGCATGTTTTGAAATTTTTCGAAAATAGCTGGAGCTAGAACACGGGTCAGAGTATTTACTTTTTCTTGGTTAGCTTCCTTTGAAGTAACAATAGTTGAGAAAAAATCAATGTTATGATCGATGTCAACTCTGCCATTTGTGCCTTGAATAGTGATTGATTCTATACCGTCAATGACGTTGGCGGTGTTGTTTATGGCTTCAAAGGCCTCAATTGTTTTATTTGCTTTCTCTTCTTTGACACAATCGTCTTTAGATAGAATTTTGTAATTTTTGAAAACGAAGACTTGCGAAACATCATCGTTAATATTTTTTATTTCGTCTAATACCTTAACAAATGCGGAATCCAATTTTTCTTTTTCCGTGGTTTCTTGCTCCTTGGTTTGATCTAAGAACGCATATTGTTTAGTGAGTATTAATATGTTGTATATGCGATTATAAAAACATTGCCATAAACTCGTTTTCGACTATAACTACCTTATATTGAAATCTGAATTATGTCAACCCTTCATCTTGACCAAATCATAATGAAATCATAGTGTAACTTAAATCCAGAATACACAGACCTGTTTTCCTCAGAACCACGCACTTCGTCGCGATTTTTCTTTAATTAGTTTTTAATGGTTAAAAAATCATCATAATTAATATGCGCTAATTCATACTCAAGTGCAGTAAACAAGTGAAGCAGATTGCTTTATAAGAATAAATGCAAATGCTTAAAATCATTTTAAAACAAATAAGAAAAGAAGGCGGTATAAACATGAATAGGGGCAGACTTTATGAAGAATTAATTCCAATTGAACAATTATCTTATAAAGGGTATAATACTCCTGAACTTGCAAATGCTAAAATAGAACAAGTTTTGGATGAAGTTAAAAAAGAAATGCCGCTTTTCACCGAAAAATGGGTTAATACAGAATTCGATAACCCTGATTGGAAAGCAACCTGTGAAGCTATGAACGAGAGAACATTAGAAAGAGAAAAGTGGTTTATTAAATGGTTTGGCGAACAAAAATAGCGAATTTCTAAAACTCTTACATAGATTATTTTGATTCTTCTTGCAAAACATTTATTGTTTACTTTTTTCTCAATCTTAGTGAGGGTATTCTTATAAAAGCTAATAAATCGCTAGATTGCTTAGGTTTGTTCTGTCCCGAACCGGTCTTCAACACTAGATTGCAGTTGGATGAAATGAAGATTGGAGAAACTCTAGAAGTCACAGCAGATGATCCGGCAGCAAAATCTGACATCGAAAACCTTGCTAAAAACTTAGGCAACGAAGTGCTGGAAAGCAAACACGAAGACGGCGTAACTCGAATAATAATTAAAAAATTGAAATAATCAAACGAAGGGACCCTATTTTGGAAAACGATAGTGCAAGAAAAATCTATATGGATTACTCAGCTGGAAAACCAGTTGACCAACGTGTAACTGATGCAATGTTGCCATTCTTTAATTCACGCTTTGGAAATCCTTCCTCAGTACATACTTTGGGACAGGAAGCCAAGCAGGCATTGCAAAATAGCAGAGAAGTTGTCGCAAAACTAATTAACTCAGAAACCCCGGAAGCCATAGTTTTTACTTCAGGCGCCACAGAGAGCAACAATTTAGCAATTAGAGGAACCGCTACCCGAAACAAAAGCCGCGGAAACAAAATCTTAACCTCTAGCGTAGAGCACATGTCAGTTGTCAACCCTTGTAAGTTGATGATTCGAAATGGATTTCAAGTCATTTTCTTGCCCGTTGACAAGTTTGGGGTTTTGGATTTAAAAAAGTTAGAAACTGAGTTAGATGATCAAACTACCCTTGTTTCAATCGTTTACGCAAACCCCGAAATAGGCACCATTGAGCCGATTAAAGAGATAAGCAAAATTGTGCATGAAAAAAAGGCTTTTCTTCACGTTGACGCTACTGCAGCTTCTGGTCAAGTCCCACTTGATGTCCAAGATGAAAATATTGACCTGCTTACCATTTCAAGTAACGACATGTATGGACCAAAAGGCGTAGGCGCACTCTACATAAAACCCGGCACCACGATAGAACCTGTAAATCAAGGTGGCGGTCAGGAACGCGGATTACGGTCTGGAACCGAAAATATACCGGGCATCGTTGGGTTTGCTAAAGCTGCCGAACTCGCCAAAAAAGAAATGGTCACTGAAAGCCAAAGATTGACTTTGCTCCGAAACAACCTACTTAAAGGTCTTATCGAACCTATACCATATTCATACCTAAACGGACATCCAATCCAAAGACTACCCAACAACGTATCAGTTAGATACAGCTTCATCGAAGGTGAGTCAATACTTTTAAGCTTAGATATTATGGGCGTTTATGCATCATCGGGATCAGCCTGTGCCGCAAAAACTCTACAACCCTCACATGTTCTACTCGCTTTAGGCTTACAACCTGAGGATGCACATGGTTCCTTGATGGCGACTTTGGGAAAAGAAAACACTCAAGAGGACGTGGATAAATTAAAAAGTTTAATGCCTGATATTGTTAAGAGACTAAGAGATATGTCTCCTCTAACTCCTAAGGAGTTGAAATAGTATGTATTCTGAAAAAGTGATGCAACATTTTAAAAAACCCCAAAACATGGGAGAAATCCCAGATGCCGACGGAGTGGGTTCAGTTGGAAACCCCACCTGCGGAGACCTAATGACGATGTACATAAAAGTAAAAGACAACCGCCTTGAAGACGTTAAATTCAAAACCTACGGATGCGGAGCAGCCATTGCAACAAGCAGCATGACAACAGAACTTGCGAAAGGAAAAACAATCGATGAAGCCATGCAAATTTCTCGCGCAAGCGTAGCCGACTCACTTGGAGGTCTCCCCCCAGTAAAAATGCACTGCTCAAACTTAGCAGCTGATGCACTCCACGCCGCTATCGAAGACTACCAAAAAAAACAGAAAAGCAAAAAAGAGGTGGAATAATGAAAAAAGAAAACGCCAAATGCAACTGTTGTGGCACCGAAATCACTGAAGAACCTTGCCAACTTTCAAATTACACCACCGAAGTAGACGGAAAAAAAGTCAGTTTTTGCTGTCAAAATTGTGCACCACAAGAGAAGAAGGTGATAAAAAAATGAGTCAAACCAAGAAACTAGCATTAGTTGTTCAAAGCGGAACAATCGACAAACTCTATTGCGCTTTCATTTTAGCATCCACATCTGTAGCCATGGGCTGGGAAGCACACTTATACTTTACATTTTGGGGGCTACAAAGTTTAGCAAAAGGCGCTATGGAAAAAGCAGTGCTGCCTGGAGACTATAAACATCTAGAAGAGACTATGCGAAAGAATCTAGAACGCATGAAATATCCCTCACCTTACGATATGCTCAAACGCATAAAGAAATCCGGCTTATGCACAATCTACGCATGCACACCAACGATGGAAATGTTTGGAATCAAAAGAGAAGATCTTGTTCCTGAAGTCGATAGCATGGTTGGCGCTGCAACCTTCCTTGACATCGCTGCCGGCGCAGATGTTTCAATGTTCATCTAACCACTTCAAACAACAAAACAACATCAAAACACAACTCTTTTTTTAAGCTAAAAATTTGACCTGCCTATTGTGCACAATACAATTTATTATATGCTTTTCAGAATAACTAATAGAACTTACTTTTTCAGAACAACTACTGAATATTGGGTGAGCATTAGCTATTTTCTACTTTTCAGTGAATCTCCATTGCTAACTATGTTTAGTAACGCGATTAATTTTTATGTGTAGTTGTTGTAGTGGTTGGTTTAACTTTGGTGTTCCATTTGGCATTTAAGCGGATCTTGCTTGTCAAGCCTTCAGGAAGAAAAGGATTGAGTTTTTCTTTCGATATGATACCTACCGGTTTAGAGTACATTGCTGCCTACCTCAAAGACGCTGTGGATCAAGTTCACATAGTTGATTTAGAACTGGATAGAAGAAAATTCCAAGACATAATCAACTTCTATAAACCAGACCTCATCGGCATAACCTCGTCTGCAACCGATCATAACCAAAGTCTACATCTGACAAAGATTGCTAAGCAGAACAACATACACACTGTTGTAGGGGGTTATCATCCCACAAGTGTTCCTGATATTATGCTTTCCCACCCCCAAATCGACATGGTTATTCGCGGAGAAGGCGAGGTCACCATGAAAGAACTTGTGGAAAAAGACACCTTTGAAAATATTCTAGGGCTATCATACAAGAACAACGGTAAAATAATCCACAATGCACAAAGACCCCAAATTGAAAATCTAGATACTCTTCCTTTTCCAGCTCGATATTTAAGGCAATACCCCTACAAAAGTCAAGACCGTATAACAGATTGCGACGTTATGTTAATGTCTAGGGGTTGCAACGGACTTTGCAGTTTCTGCTGCGAACCAAGCATGAGCCAAGGTTGCCTACGAATTAGGTCACCAGAAAACGTCTTGAAAGAGATTCTCGAGATGTCGGAATACCACAAAAGAAAACCGGTAAACGTAATGTTTGCCGATCCAAACTTTATGAGTAACCCAAAACAAGTCGATCGTCTTTGCGACCTGTTGATGGAACACGATCTAAACATGGAATTCTGCGCCTTAGTTAGAGCAGACGCCATGGCAACCCACCCAAAACTTGTAAAGAAAATGTGCGAGGTAGGCATTCGCAGGTTTGAAATGGGAATTGAAAGCCCAAACGTGAAAGATCTAAAGTCAACAAAGAAAGGTGTCACCAATAGGGTTCATGGCGAAGCAGTTAGGAACATACGCGAAAACGGCGGCAGAGCAGGAGGAACGTTTGTTATAGGACTGCCTGATCAAACAGAAGAAGAAATCAAAACCTTTCCAACATACGCAAAAGAAATTGGCTTAACAGGAGCAGCCTTTGGCATCGCAACGCCATTTCCAGGCACAGAATTCTACAAAGAATTAGATGACCAAAACCTAATATTTGAAACCAACTGGGACAACTTTGACGAAATGCACTCCGTTTACACTACCAAGTATCTAACAAAAGAAAAAATTGAAGAAATGGCCACTTACTGTATGGCCAAATTTTGGAATATAGACACATTCATTGACCAAGAAAAAATCTCTCAAACACGAACCAAACAAAAAAAATCAATAGTAGATTTTGTTAACGAGAGAGTAACGAATCTCGGCTTCATGACCAATAACGGAACAGAATTACAGAAAGACAACTTTGAAAAACACATAAGAATATTTCTTGAGGCTTACATAGACCCGCGAGTAGAAGCGTATACCCGAAAAGTCGGAGTTCATGAAGTCTTAGAAATGACCCAGTTCCTCAAAATACTGGGGCCACAAAAAATTCAATGTACACTAAGCTTAGACGTTACCGATGCGAGCTTCATATTCAAAACAACTAAAACAACTGTTGAATACATACGCGTTATAAGAGGAAGGCAAGCTGACGCCACCATAACTCTTGATGCAGATTTGAAGTGGCTTAGTGAACCCAACAATTCACGGATTATTGAGAGAGTTCCTTTGGTGTTATCACGTAATTTAACCATTAAAAAACTTTGGAATACGTTTAGACTTTTTGCTGCGGTTGGAACAAGTGTTTTGACGTGGGAACTACAGAAGCTGAAATCTCCTAAATCCTAAAGATACGGTTCAATAGTGAATACAAATCTAAAAGAAGATAAGCGCAAAATTACTTTCCTAAGTTGGAGACTAAGAGCAAATTTCTCTTCAAAGAAATCATAGATATTGTTCAATCAATTAAACAATCAAGCACGTGCTATACAATTATGCTTTTATATGAAGTCTTCACATAGGTCGTGTCGGGGAAACTTAGCTGGGGTTTCACGATAAACTTCAAACCACAATAGAAAAAGTGTTTTTCAAACAGAAGTCAAATAGAAAGAGCGTTTACACAACGTTTGTGATTGGCAATGTTGTTCTAATGCTTGTCCTGTTTTACTTTTTGCTTAATAGCGTGGCTTACGATTGGACTGGCCAATTATATCCTGCAGGCTCAGGATTCCGATTAGATACAGGCTTAGATGCAATTATTCCGTTTGTTCCACAAATGGTAATTTTCTACGTATATTTGTTCTATCCACTTGCATTTTTTACGATGATATATTTTTCTTTCATAGAGTATAAGCTGGGCTATGCATTAGGCTGGTCACTAGTTGCAATAAACGCGATAGCCATCATCGTCTACGTTATCTTTCCAGTTTCAACTTTCTGGTATCGCCAAGAACTGCTTGCACAACATATGGAGGGCAATGCATGGGCAGACCAAGTCTATAACGTATTCGCCAATGACACTTCATTTAACTGCTTTCCCAGCTTACATGCAGCAGTTTCCACAATTTGTTTTTTTGCATGGTTCCAATATGCTAAAATAAAACCGGGCAAAACCACAAAGGCAGTGGCGATTGCAGCATTAATTATTGCTGTAGGGGTAATATTTTCAACGTTGTTCATCAAACAGCACTATATTGCAGATGAAATCGCTGGGGTTGTGCTCGCATTGTTGATAGGCAAACTCGTTTATAATAAATTTTGGAAAAAAATGAAAGAAAGCGATCGGTTGCAATTTTCTTCAAATAAGAGCAAATCTACATAGCTTATACATGAATTTGAGGGATGTAATTGAAGAAGTGTGGTTTATGTGGGGAAGAAATCAAGGATGACAAGTACTTCACGGTTTATCAGTGTAAGGGAGCTGAAAGTAGGCTTGTTCTTGTTGCTTGTCAGAGAGATTTTATTGATAGGGCTTACCAAGATATCATCATGAAAATCTCAAGCATGTAAACGCCTTTTCCTTCAAGTGAAGAGAGATAAAAAAACATGGGAATAATAAGTGAATAACTTTTGTAACCCCTAAAGCAATTCCGAACTCTATAGTATCGAGTTTAAGTCCACCACTTCTACCAGTTAGTTTTAGAGTTTTATGCGGAAATCGACATTTTCCTATTTAACGCAAAAGCAACGTCAATCGAAGACCTATTTGAATCAATAATAGTCCATTCATCGAAACGAGTTAGATCAAGAGCTTTAGCTCTAACTTTTCTTAACGCATTTAAATTCTCAAACATCTCGATTGAAACGCGATTCTTTACGATCCGAGTAGTCGCTACCTCAGGGTTAACATCTAAAAAAAACATATGTTTTGATTTAGGAACCAATAATGCAAAAAAGTTGTAGGCAACAACATGAAACGGCGCAGGCAAATAAGCTGTTCCCATAAGATATCTGACAAATATAAGGAAATCAACCCTTCTCCACGAATACAACAGAATTGAACGAATAACATCCATCATGTAGAATAGTGCTGATGCAAAATGCGCATTTTTACCCTCAGAAAGCAAGTAAACCCTCGCCTTACGACCGAATAAATTATCAGATTCCGGGTGCACACGCACACAAACAGTCTTTTTCTTCTTTTTTAGTACTTTAAGCATTAAGCTAGCTTGTGTGCTCTTCCCGGACCCGTCTAGACCATCTATTATTATTAATTTTATTTAGATTCCTCCAATTAAAAATAGAAAAATTATGACACTAAACAGAGGAACCGTCAAATTATCAAGTCCTTTTGGTGTAAGGGCTTCGCAAGTCGTTGCTACTGCCGCAACTCCCAAGGCAGCTACAACAAAGTTAAGGGCGGAAAGAGGATATAGATAAGCGAAAAACAATAAACTAAAAAGTAAACTCAAA
Organism: Candidatus Bathyarchaeota archaeon; assembly: GCA_963705145.1. GTDB lineage: Archaea > Thermoproteota > Bathyarchaeia > Bathyarchaeales > Bathycorpusculaceae > Bathycorpusculum. The sequence goes on along the minus strand of CAVPJA010000005.1, from coordinate 163,717 downwards.
AAACAAACCATAAACATTGCAATTGACCCTTCAAGACTTTTCTTAGCAAATAGATTATATTGATGGCGACCAATTTTTAACCCAACCAACGAAGCCGCCGCATCTCCAAAAGCCATGGGTATGATACCCGCTGCAATAACGTATGGTTTTGTCGAAAATAACAAAGCTAAAATTGTGAAAGAAACTGCATAAAAAACTAAGCCGAATCCGTGTCCGCCGCTTGTGACGTCTGATAACCCAGACATTTTATTGCTAATATTCTTAATCGGGGAGGCCTTGGAAACTAGAAAGGTCAAAAGGATGAATGGAGCCGCCACAAAGAACGGAAAGTTTATTGGAAAAACATTAAATGAGAAAAACGGGATTATAAAAATCAGGTTGCCTATCATAATGTGAAGAAACTTTCGGGAGACACTTTTAGGCAAACGATAATTTATTTTTCCCGTTACCGCAATTATGGAAATTACATAAAAATAACATAGGCAGAGCAAACCTACGTTTGCTAAAATCTCTGGGGTTGCCATATCCTTGTCACCTGAACATTCCTGCGATAAAGGAAAGCAAGCCGAAAACAAACAAGAAAAGAACAACCTTCTTTATACGTCTGGCATTTGTTCTCGATGAGTTTCTAAGCAATGATAGAGAGCACCATATCAAACCAATATCGGTTACCAAGACAAAAGGAACAAACCATAGAGACACTAAGTCTAATACAATTGGAACTGGTGACAAACAAACCGCCAAAACAAAGAAGACGGCCGCAGCAAGAGCAGCTCGTCCTTCACCGAATATCACCGCAAGAGTTCGAATGTTATAGGAACGGTCTCCTTGGACGTCAACAATGCCTTTTGATATTTCGCGACCGGTGTTTGACAGAAATGCCATTGATGCAAAGAGCAAAACGTTAAGCTTAATCATATTGACAGCTACTAAGCTGCCATACAGAAAAGGTGCAGCAACGCATGCACTGACCAAAAAGTTGCCTGCAAGTCCACTGCGCTTTCCAATTGTCGAGTAAGTTGCCATTATTAACCAAGCAGCAACTGAGAAGACAAAACAAAAAATGCTTACAATGTAAGCAAAAAATAAGCCTGTAGCTGTCAGCAAGCAAGTGACTAATAACGCTTCTTTCAATGATACAGCTCCACTTGGAATCGGACGTTTTGGTTCATTAATACTGTCTATTTTGAAATCATAATAGTCGTTAACTGACATCGCGGCCGCTGTCAAAGTGAACGCTGTTATTGCACCATAAACTAGATTCTGCCATTGGAGGTCGCTGTACCCAGTTAAGATTGCTCCTACAAATATGGCAAACCCCATGACTAAGCAATTCATCGGCCTAATCAACCTGAATATACCAGAGATTGTTACCATAGCGATCGCCTATCTGTCTAACATATTGTAGATGTTAGCATTAAAAACTAATCCTACGTGTCTTTATTTCTTGTTTTTCTCTTACCTTAATTCTGTGAGTTTTTAACAAACTCGAAGAGGAAAATTAGATTACACATGTTTCTACGCATTTTCTGATGAACAATGACGTAAGCATCCGGAATAGAAACAAGAAGTTTGCCGAGTGTTTGCTTATTTCCAAGCTTTTTCTATATATTCACTCAGCATTCTCTTTGTATTATAATAAGAAGCCAGTGCAATAGAATTTTTTTGCATTTCTATCCATTTTTCGCGGTTACCATAGAAAGTGGGCAATACCTTTTGTTCTAATACATTGTATAGTCCATGGGCATTTTGAACATCATTTTCATGTTGATAGCCGAAAGCCCAGCCTATTGCGCCTTCTTTTGTCTTGAATTCTTCATCTATCCATCCATCCCAAGAACTAACATTTATGACTCCGTTTGAAAGGGCTTTCATTCCGCTAGTTCCTGACGCTTCATTAGGCGGCCTTGGCGTGTTCAATAGAACATCAACACCCGCAATCAAGGTAGGGCTAATTTCCATTCCATAGTTTTCGATAAAGACAGTTGGGACAGCTCCTTTGATTTTCTGGCTTTCTTCATGAATCTTTGTTATTGCCTCTTTGCCATAACCATCTCTCGGATGGGCTTTTCCAGCAATAAGAAATTGGATTTTTCCTGACCCAATAAGCTTAAGTCTCTCTCTTTCAGTGAAAATTAACATTGGTCTTTTGTATTCAGCTATCCGTCTGAACCAACCTAAAGTAAGTTTGTTTCGATCCAAATCTATTCCATATTCATCTTCTATGAAGTCCAACAGAATAATCTTGTTCTCCATATGCGCCTTCCATACCTCTTCATTAGGTAATCTCGCGGCATCGACTAGTTTTTCAGGATCTTCTTCCCAACCAGGAAAATGTCTGTCAAATAATCCTTTAAAACTGCCACTAGTCCAAGTTCCAAGATGTACAGCATTCGTAATATAATCTATTTTTTTATTAGGAAACATTTCTCTTGCAGCTTCAGCATTTTTTTTAGAAACACCGTTCTGATAATCACTTAGATTCATAGCGAGTTTTGTCATGTTCAAACAGTTTGCTTGTTCACCGTATTCTCTAATTTTATCTAATGGAAAAGAGTCCTTTAGAATACTCTCTACCATAGTCATAGGAAATACTTCGTGACCTGCTGGAACTAGAGTATGAGTTGTGAAGCTGAATTTTTGCTTCGTTTTGTTCTCATCCCAATTGTATTTATTTGCTATTTCTAATGTTGCGAGTGCAGTATGACCTTCATTCAAATGATACTTTCTTATATTATACCCGATTTTTTCTAAAAATCTAACTCCACCAATTCCAAGGATAACTTCTTGTTTGAATCTATGGCGTTGGTGCTCGTCGTACGTCGTAGATTTGCCCATCCAATAACAGTTCTCGCTAATTTCCTTATCTTCTGTTGAATTCTCGTTTAGTCTTGTGTCCAGAAAATATATGAGAGCTTTGCTGCTATTTCCATTTTTTAAAACATACTCTTCTGCGCCAATTGTTACGTCTCTGCCTTCAATTTGTACTTTGACCTTTTCATCCCTTTTTCTCAAGACGCCAAAGGGATTTGACCTTTTTAGAACTTCTTTTTGTTGATAGTTTATAATTTCTTGTTCAAAGTAACCTTTATGGTGTCTTAACGATACGCCAACTAGCGGAAAATTTATTTCAGCTGAACCTTTTATTGAATCTCCAGCTAAAACGCCAAGTCCACCACAACAAGTGGGAAGTCGAGCGTCTACACCAATTTCCATTGAAAGATAAGCTACACTATCCTTAGGCGACATGAATTAGGGATGTAATTATTGCAGAAATAATAAAGCTTTACATCGCTAAACCAATAATTCTCTTATTATTTTCTGAGGGTTAAACTATCTTTTTCTAATTCTGTCTTTTTAATTTTTAGGACAACAATATTCGTCCAACTTTAGAACTTACGCTAAAAGAGTTCCAAGTCCTTAAAAACTCCTAAAATAAGGTGACTACAAAAACACAAATGTAATAACCTCTCCTCTCAACCAGCCAGCTTCGCTTGTTGAGACTATCGCCGTCTTGAGGTATAATCGCTAGAAAGCGAGGTGAAGGGATTCTCTTTTTCTCTGCTCTCAGCAGTATCCTTCATTTCTTCAACGACCTGACCTACACTTGGATGGGGTAACAAATTCCCCAAAACAATTGAGCGCGATAATAGCTTAATCTGTTCCCTATATGCGCAGTTCTTAATCTCAACAATTGTCAACTCCTTATCTGTCACATACAGTTCTACGATACAGTCTTCAGGGTGTTCTTCTGGGATTCCCCTGACAAGTATTGCGTAATAATCGTGTTTTCCTCTTGAAAAAAGACTTCCATCTAAATCAACTATTGTCCAATTTAATGTAGCCAATTGCTTTCTCACTCAGGCTTTTTGGTTGAGTGTTGAAGTTCTTCTACTTCATTCACGTCATCTGTATTATATGTAATATAAGGTGCTTTCGGGTTATCTTTTCCACAGCACATTGGCTCAAGTTTATTTAATTGAATTGTTAAGACCCAATTATCCAGTAGGTATTCCAGTTTACCCCAATTAAAACAACAAAACCTATAGAACAAACCTTTCAGTCATTAAGTAGATGGAGGAAAATGCATAGGGATCCTAAGTAAAACAGTTTCGAGACTTCTAAAAGCTAAATCATTTCAATCGGACTCTCTCGATAACCTCGCCGAGACTATGCAGGTAACTAAAATTTTGAAAGTAGGCAAGTTGGAGCGTTACTTTAATGTTGGTTTCTTAGCGGTTGGCGGTATGGCTTTCTTGGACAGGATATTTTTCGACAGCAGATTCCTGCAGGTTCTTTTGCCTGATGAATTGCTCGCCGTAGCTGCCCACGAATTCAATCATCTAAAAAAGAGACATGGAACAAAAAAGTTCTTTCGACTAACAGTTCCTGCAACAATAGTTGGAATCCTGATTGGTTTGTTAGTGTTTTTCAACTTTTCAATGTTCACCCCAATTCCCATAGTTGGCAGTCTAGGCAACGTTATCTCTGGTTTATTCGCCGCGATATTCTTCGTTTTCTTAGCCCTGGTTACAGGTTTATACATCAACGCTAAATGGCTTCGCAAATTAGAAACCGAATGCGACCTAAGTTCAGTTAAGTTCCTAAATGGCGAACCGATGATACAAGCTCTAATAAAGCTAAACACTCTTAGACCCCGAAGAATGCCCCGTCTCGAACGATTGCTACCTAAAATTTACCCCACAATTGAACAAAGAATAAACGATATCCATACAGCTGCTGAGAACAAAAAGAAACAAAATTCATCGGTTAATACGACGCCTAGTTGATTCGGACCAAAGGATAAGTGGTAGTGGTGCACTATTACTGAATTTTGGGATTGATTCACCGCAACCACCGCAGGTTTTTTCAAAGATAACTATTGCTAGATGTCAACCGAAAACCACAAACAATTGCTATTTTAGTGAAAGGTTGTGCTGGCAGTTCTCGATTCTGCATTTTACGCATTTAGCCTGCCTTCGATGATGATGCGGTTGAACTTTGCCTGCAGCTATTTGTGCAAATCTTTGAAGGTTAAACTTCATGAATTGCTCCAGTTCGCTTGTCTGCAAACCTTTAAAAATCTTTATTGTTTCTCCAGTTTTTCTATCTTTCACATTGATGATCCAAGCCTTTTGTGAGTGAGGTATCTCAAACCAAGTTCTTGAATCAAGAGAATTTTCGCCACCAAAAAGCGAGTTTAGGTAGAGTAGAGTCTGCAATTTATGGTCAGGATAAGGTTCAAGCGTCTGAAGATATTTGCTTGGGTCGAGGGGAAATTTGGATTCTTCCACAATTAGAGTGCCCTGACTTCTGTAAACCTTGTCTGTTCGCCCATAAATCAACATGGTTGCTTTAGAGTACTGCGGAAAACTCAAGGGCACAATTAGTCGTGTATTAATTGACTCATAAGCGAATTCAACATCCTTCTTTAGGTCTGCCAACTCCTCGCTAGTTACAGGAACCAATTCAAATTGCTCTTTTTCAAATTACTCTTGTCTCTGGTGAGCTTTGGCGCCTTCTATTGTCGCTTCAGTTGGGGGCGGTTTTATTCCTTTTAGCGCAAGCGGTATTTTGAATTCGCAGTATCCCATGGATTCGCAAAAATTTGAGACAGTTGAAACAATGCTTAAGTTGCCTTGCGATACCTTGACCTCTATCATATGCTGACTTTACCGTCAAGTGAATAAAAGCTTTAGCCGGTAATAGACTGAGCATACACAATTCGAAGTTAGAATTATAACGGTTCATTTGCCCATCACAGAACACCTCATTAATTTTTATGTTAAATTAGTGATATTCTATTTGTGCCTAATTACTCCAAGAAACCAGCACTAACTTCTAGTGATGAAGAATATTCAATGCTGATCGAGATCTGCGAAGAATTTGAGAAACAAAAAAACGACAAAACAGCTCGTGAGAAATGTGGAAATCCAGCTGAAACAGTTTTGCGTAATCACCTCCTGACAAGAAACCTTAACCCTTCAACGATTCCAAATGTTACAATTCAAGGATCAAACATCAAAAATGATCTGCTTCTTTTGAAAATCAGTGTTGACCCAAACCAAAAAACCTACCCGTCTGACCAGGTAAAGATGATTATTGAGGTTAAAAACAACTCTGTTGGTGGCAAAACTTTGGAAGATGGAAAGCGGGAAGACATAAACAAGGTGCTGCGCTTTAAATTTAATGAGCTTGAAGCAACTACAAATGTGAGGAATTTTGCGGTTGTAGTCCTTTCTGAAACGCTGCTTCCTCCAGGAGGTCCTTGCAAATGGCGTTTTAAAGAAGAAGTGATAGGAAAAGAAAACTGTAAAGTCTTTACTTTAGTTGCTCGTCAGCTGTATCCTCCTGGAGGACTCTACATAAAGTCTAGCATAGTTGAAATGCTTAAAAAGGGGCAGATGAAAAAAACCGGAGAATTTCAACTGCTAATCAACTACCTCAAATGCTTGTAGCGAGATTAATGTGACCAACAAAAGTCTTATAGAGATAAGAGTGGCAATCACGCTATATGGCATATTGCCCTTGAAAACAACTGAAAAAACAAATCATGTTAATAAGCACCCACGTTATTCTTGAATAGATTGCGCGGATCGCATTATCATTTTCTTTACCTTGAATCGGGATTTTATGATTTAATGACGTTCTGGGCAAGCAAATGGAGAATATGAAAAATGAGTATAACAGAAACTAGTATAAGTAAAGAAGCTTCAAAAAAGCATCAGCGTTCAGGTGAAGATTGCCCTGAATGTTCAGGCAAAAATCTCATTCACGACAACGACACTGGTGAAACCATTTGCGGGGACTGCGGTCTGGTTTTGTATGAACAAATGTTAGATAAAGGGCCTGAATGGCGCGCTTTCACTCAACAAGAGAAAGCCTCAAGAAGCCGCGTTGGTATGCCAACATCTTATTCAATCCATGACAAAGGATTATCAACAACCATCAGCCAAATTGACCGAGACGCATTCGGAAGAAAACTGCCCCAATCAACACGACTGCAAATGTGGCGTCTACGAAAATGGCAAATACGCAGCAGAGTCCACTCATCCACTGACCGAAATCTTGCACAAGCAATGTCAGAACTGGAGCGTTTATCAAGCAAAGTAAACATTTCACCACCTATCAGAGAAAAAGCCGCTCTCGTCTACAGAAAAGCACTAGACAGAGGATTAGTCCGCGGCAGGTCAATCAACGCCATTGCTGCAGCCGCACTTTACGCTGCCTGTCGAAAAAGCGGATCACCCAAAGCACTTCGCGAAATCTCAGAAGCAAGCCTCGTGGATAAGAAAGATGTTGCAAGATGCTACAGATTGCTCCTGCAAGAGCTCGAATTTCATATGCCAGTTTCTGACCCATTGACTTATGTTTCAAAAATTGCTGAAAAAAATAAAGTATCCGGTAAAACACAGGGTGCAGCTATAACAATACTTAGAAATGCTAAAAAACAAAGATTTTCAGCAGGAAAAGATCCAATGGGCATGGCTGCAGCAGCACTCTACATTGCATGTCTGCAGAACGGTGAAAAGATAACTCAAAAAGACATTGCAGAAGCTGCTGGAGTCACAGAAGTTACAGTTAGAAACAGGTACAAAGCATTAAAGATGCAGCTAAGAATTGAATTACCCGAAAGAGCCTAAGATTCCTCAAGCGCAACTATGATTTCTGAGCAACAATGGCGTTCCAATAAGATTTTTTCTTTCTATAAACATTTACGTTGCCATAACCGACAGAATACAAAATTCTCTGCATTTCTTGCAAAGGCAGAAGGTGTACATTCGTTTTAGCGATTATTTCAGCGTTTTCCAATTCATAGATTCCATCCTTAACCATTTCGCTTATAATTAGCAGATGCCCTCCTGTCTTTAGAATGCGCTTTATCTCTTGGAACGCAGCTGCTAGATTGGGCCAAAAATAGTAGGTCTCAATCGCAGTTACTAAATCAAAGAAGTCGTCTTTGAAACCTGTTTTCTCAACTGTGCCCTGAACGATTTCCACACGGTTAGTTGCGATAAGCTTTTTGTTGACCTGTTTTGAATAATCAACCATATCTCCAGAATGGTCTATACCATATACTTTACCGTGAACTGCTCTCCTTGCTAAACGGCTAATGGTTTTGCCTCCCCCACAACCAACATCCAAAATTGCAGAATCCAAATTGATGCCAACATACTTTAATCCCCAAGTCGTCAAGTCCCAATGTCCCCTATTCATGTTTGCAGCAACATTTCTGCCCGAGACACCAGTGGGCCATCTATACTGGCTCCAGTGATTTTCTAACGATAGGTTTCTCTCTTGGGGTTGCATGTTGCAAAATCACGAACTCATGAGTTGTTGTAATTCAAACGCAAAGGATTAGTGATAACGTAAATTGCCAACTATATTACTTGACCACCATTCGGGCTTATGACTTGACCCACCATAAAGTTTGCGTCATCAGAAGCTAAGTATGCAACCAAAGAAGCTATCTCTCGAGGCTTGCCTAACCTGCCGATGGGAATTTGGGTTAGAAGTTGTTTTAGCACTTCATCGGACAATCCAGCACCTGATAACATGGGTGTATCGATGTATCCGGGAGCGACTGCATTGATATTTATGCCTTGAGAGATTACTTCTCTTGCCACGGCGTGGGTATACCCCATTATTCCGCCTTTTGCAGCTGAATAGTGTGCGGCGCCCAAGCAGCCGGTTATGCCGCAAATCGATGCTATGTTTATGATTTTGCCCGACTTGTTTTTCAACATTATTTTTAGGGCTTCACGGGTACAGTTCATGGTGCCATAGAGATGCACTCCAAGCATCTTGTTCCAAACATCATCTTTCATATCAACCGTTGAGGCGAAGTTCCCGATTCCAGCGTTATTCACAAGTATATCTAATGTCGTAAACTCCTGGATTGTCTGCTCAAACATGGCTTTTACGTCTGCGCTGCTTGAAACGTCAGCTTTCACAGCTAATGCCCTTCTACCCATAGCTTGGATCTCTTTGACTACCTTTTCTGCTCCAGAAGTATTCGCAAGATAGTTAACTACGACGTCGGCTCCTTCTTCAGCCAAATAGAGCGCTACCGCCTCACCAATTCCAGAATTTGCACCCGTAACCAAAGCAACTTTTCCTAACAATTTCATATTCTCAAAACCTAACTAAATACAAATGAGTCTCTAATCGATAAACACTTCGGACTCTTGATTTAGGAAAAGAAAAAGACAACCTTCTTCCTATTTTGAAAAAACTTGGCTAAACTTCGATTGTTTGAATATATTTAGTGACTTGGAATCCAAAAAAAGATGGATGCTAAAGAAAGACTACAAACGACAGCCTATTTTTCTCTTTGCACAACAAAAGCGATTTTTACTACTGCTCGGTATTCAACGATCTTATTGTTTTCCACTTTTGCCTTACAACTTTTCAAGTAAAGAGATTTAATGTTCTTGATCGTCAATGCTGCTTCTGCCAATGCAGTCTTTGTAGCATCTTCCCAGCTTATTGGTGAGCTGCCTATTAGCTCTATGACTTTTACAACTGCCATTTTTAAAAATCTCCAATATATTATATGCGTAACTATCTTTTATTTTTTGCATTGATTTATGCGAGGATAACAATAGCTATGTTGTATCTTTGGATTGATACAAAGGCTTAAGAAGTATCAATCGTTTGCACTGTAGGTGATATTTTGACTGAATCTGATTTTCCTTATGAAAAAAAACCAAATGACCCGTTTGACGATTTGACATCACCAGTCCCGCCAGATGGCTCTTTTGAATCACCCGATCAGCAGCCTTCCTCGCTTCCTCCAATGGATAATCCAACGTCAAACAAGCATACTTGCCAAATATGTGGCAAAGTTTTCAATACTAAAGAAGAATTAATCTTGCACTTGGAAACTGAACACCAAAGTCCCGAGAAGAGAGTTTAAAGCTGAAAACTAAGCTTTGCTAGTTGTTAACTTCGCAATAGTAACGTTTGTCAACTTGAATCGCAATCAAAGGACCCAGTCTTTGAGTGGTTTCGCGAGCTCTAACTAAGGAATTGTTCAAGATTTTTAATACCTGTTCTTTGCTGTTGATGTCTTGGTTTGAGCTTTTGCATGTTTCCTTCTTTACGATGTTTTCTGCAATAATTTGTGTTCCGCAGATTTCAGCATTTTTTATTAAAGCAGATGCCACAATTCCAATTATTTCTTCTTTGCATTCTAGTTTTGTCCACAAAGATTCAGCTTTGCAGTCGGTTTCAGGAGCCTTGATTGCTGCTTTTGCGTTTTGTTTTCCAATTGAAAGATTAACTCGCTCTTTCCATTTCTTAAGCCAGATACTACTCCAAATAGTGAGAGATGAGTCAAATTCAGCGGGTTCTTCTTTTTGTAGTTGCTCCATCTGTTTGACTTGATATAACATATTTGTTTCTTTGTTCTCAAGGTTACGGTAGAAGTTAAGATAATTCATGAAGTCTTGAACTGCGACTTGGAGGACTTTGCGGTCAGCTCCCAGAATATCCAATGTTGGTTCTGTTTCTTGTATCTTCTTTGAAAGCGTTGTTTCAATGAAATTCATTTTTATCCTTTCCTTGTTATCTGATTAATGAATTCATTTATAGTGTCGTAATATAACTGGCTTAGGCTGACATCAACAATATTCCGATTTTCTACATATTTCAAGACACTAAAAGAAAAAAGCCTTCCCTGAAACACATAGAATTGCTGCTAAAACACAGATTCCCGATTTCACCAAAGTATTAAGATAAATGGCTGAACGTTACATGAGGCTTGTTATGCTTTTGATTCCTTAAATTTCTCCGAGAGCGATTGCGTTTTCCCATGGCTCACAACTTTGATTCCAGTATTCAAACTAACACGCAAGCCAATATTTCTTAAGAGCGCAAATAATTGTTCGCCATCTATTTCTTTCAACTTGCCTTCTGAAACAAGACCAACAAGTTCATGCTCTATCTCTGCCATTTCACTTGGGTATTGAGAATTCGCCTCGTTAAAAACTTCCCACGCTCTTCCCCTAAAAACGCTATCAAGAACCTTATGGGCATCTACAGGCTTTTGCTTTTCTTGATGAAGAGCCATTCTTCTCTGCAAATCAAGGAGTCTTTTCCGCTTCAATGCTTCTAACTCATCATCGCTCATTGAACATCACACTTCTTTCTTCAAATCTGCTATTATAAAGGTAGACAAGCTTATTTGTTGGGTGGCTCTATTCTCACAACTATGATTCTGAAAGAATCGTTCTATCAACAGGACACGATAACTGTTGCAAGGGAACTTTTGGGAAAAATTCTAGTTCATGAAACAAGAGAAGGCACGACGACAGGCAGAATAGTTGAAACAGAAGCATATCGAGGACCTGAAGATCATGCCGCTCATAGTTCCGAAGGCCGCAGAACAGATAGAAACGAAGTTATGTATGGGCAAAAAGGACATGCCTATGTATATTTTATCTACGGGTTGTACTACTGCTTTAACATAACCGCGGGTAACGTGGCAGAAAAACCGGAGGCGGTCCTTATTAGAGCCCTCGAACCGGTGGCTGGGGAGGAAATTATGGCAAAACGCCGATGTCAGCAAGTAAAGGTCGCTAACCTGACTAACGGTCCGAGCAAACTTTGCATGGCAATGGGTATTTCAAAAGCTCAAAACAAAAAAGACCTGACTGCTCCGCCATTGTACGTTGAGGATGCAACACTGATTCCTCAAGACGATATAGTGGAAACAACTCGTGTAGGCGTAGATTATTCTGGTGATTGGAAAAATAAACCTTGGCGATTCTACATTAGAGATAACAGGTTTGTTTCTGTAAAGTAAGATTTCAAATTAAAAACCAATCTTCACCTAATGCTCAGCCAAAAATCGCCTTTAAACTACGCTATTAAATTATGAAGGGCAACAAAGTAACTAGCAATACAAGAATTACACAAGCAACCGTTGCCCCAATAGTTATTGAACGGATAGCTTTTTCACTCATCCGCTTACCCACAACTCTTTTCAAAGTGATGTCAAAGATTCTGCCTCCATCTAAGGGATATATTGGAAGGGCATTGAAGATTGCAAGGTTAAAGTTGACAAACCAGATCCAAAAAAAGCCATTCGCAAATATTTGCCATTGAGGTATCGAATTTGAATAGAAAGGCGCTAAGAAATCAGAATATGGCACTAGACCAGAAGCTAAGGTTGGAGGCACCAAATACATAGATAACCGTTCCAAAGAGAAGGTTCGATAATTCTCCAATCGTTGTTCAGTAAATAAATCATAGCTATTTACCCCCATGATAGTGCGGTTTTCTGATACAGTTAGGTTAACTGTTGTGGAAAATCTATACTGCCAATGATCACCCCTTGCCACTGACACCTGAATTATATCTCCAGCCGTTTTATTATCTAAAATAGCTCTTAGCTGGGTAGTGTTGCTGATTGTCGCATTGTCGATTGAAACAAAGACATCTTTTGGCAATAACCCAGCAGTTTGAGCCGGAAATCCAACAGAAACATCGTTAATGTATACACCATCAATAACCGGAGTTAAGCTTCCAACAAGCAACAAAACACCTATCAGACAAACGGCTGCAACAACTATGTTTGCACCAACTCCACCCGCCATAACTTTTAGGGCAGAACGGGGTTTTGCTTTCTTTATTTGCTCTTCATCCACATCCACAAAAGCGCCGATTGGAACAAACAAGAAAAACAACAACCCACTCGACTTAACATTTAACCCAACATTTCGGGCAATAACTCCATGTGCACCCTCATGAATCACAATTGCGAATACTATGGCAATCCACCCATAGGCTATTGGAAGCATAGGGTTGATTCCGGGCAACAAGAGAATTGATCCTGGCCCCAAATCCCTAACTACTTGACCAATCCCTGGATTAGACAACAAACCAATTAGGCTGTTAACTAATAGGTAGAGTGCAATTCCTGCAACGAAGGGCACAAGAACAAGTCCCAACCACGAAAAATATCGTGAAGTTCGAAATGAACCTAACTTGTCAAAAACACCTGCAAACCGCTTTGTCCTAATAATAAGCATTGGAAAATTAAATTCTACTCTTGGTTGCTTCTCTTCGGCCTTTTCGCCTTCTATGTTATCAGGTGCCAAGGTTGCAATCGCTCGCTACGAAAACTCTGTTTTCCTAAAAATAAACCTTTAGCGCAAGAAATAAAAAAACCAGCATTGTAACCACAAAAAGAAAAAAGGAAACTTACGGGTTTCCTTCTCATGCGTGCCAATGACACTCGCATAAAAAAATATGTTAACTTATACCACACCAATTCAGGAAAGTCCGAAAATCCCCTGAAAGCGCCAAAGAAGGTTCTACGTAACAATGGAGATTGCAGTTTTGGCAGTTTTGTGTTTCCTTCCAGTTAAACCCAGAGATTGCAGTTTTGATGCTGGTTTCAAAAACAGCAGTGCTAGTCGCGTATTCATTTAGAACATAACAGGGTAGAATTAATGTTCCCTCTGGACCTACATTAACTGTTAACCAAGGTTTGCAGGTCCATTTTTTCTCTTTTGCAATGACTTTAAAATAGCTAAATGAATTCACAAGAGGATAACCGTTCTTCTTCATCTCGAAAAGTTTTCCGGCTAACTCTCTGATTTCATTACTGGTAGGTGCGGACGCCTTGGAGTTGCAGTACTCATGCGCTACTGCCAAGGATATTTTTACTTCTCAGTTCCTTTGCTAACTTCACTAAATCTTCAATCTCATGGATGTTATCAGCCATAATCGTGGTGTTGATAATCACCTGGACTCTCCCTATCGATGCAGTTATGCCTCTTACCGCTTTTCTGAAACAGCCATTAACGCCTCTAATTGTGTCATGAGTTTTTTCTAGGCCGTCTAACGAAACATAGAGGGCGCCATTGATGTATTGTGCTATTTCATCTATTCTAGATTCGAGGAGAGTTCCATTAGTGATGAGGCTTGTGTGTAAAGGCAGAGAACGAGAAAAAGCAAGAATTTCGGCCAAGTCTTTCCTCAGGAGCGGTTCTCCGCCTTCAAACGCAACCGAACAAACACCTGAATCATAAATTTGCCTAAGAATCTGCTTTTCTTGTTCTGTGCTAGACTCTTGGTTAGATCTTTTCCAGAAGGGGCACATTTTGCAGCGGAGATTGCAGTTGTATGTTAATTTGTGTCCACAAAACAGTGGCATCTTAACTCCGAGTAAGCTTGAGAGTAGTCCTCGACAGATGCGTGACCCCAACCACAATGTCTCAAACCTTCGGGGAGACCTTTCTTCTCTATTCATAAGTTGGAATACACATCCATCTCTTACATACCTCTGAAAGCACAATTTAAAACAGCATTCTTTCTTAATAAGAAGTATTTTTAAAATATTGGTTTTTTTACATAAAAGATGCTTATGAAGCTGAAGATTGGGGATTCTTGAACCCGTCTTTATTTTCGTTTCTCACATACTTAGCAATAACAAAGCTTCAAACCTTCGGCGGAGCAGATGCGTCTTCCAGCAGCAGCATTATAATCCCCCGCAGCATCAAGACTTGACTTTAAGAATTGACAAGGCTTTAGTTGAGTCTTTGAGTTCACTGGTAAGCTGAGAATCTTCGGTTCGAAGAGCTTCACATTTGACTAATGCTGCGCGGTAGTCGTCGAGGGAAACATTTGTTTTTTCGCTCAATTTATTTTTCTCCTTTAAATTTTTATTTGTTTTTCCATTTTTAGTCACAGGGTCTTGAAGCCGCCTTTTTTAGTCACCTGTGGCAAAGGGTGAATCCATCGAGAAGGGAAGTCTGTTACTCGAAAATGTGGGTAACTATGAAACTTCAAAATTGCTAATAGTGAAAGTATTTTTTCTATAGTTGCTTTGTTTTCGCGAATAGCGTTGTGTGTTTGGTTATCTGTTTGCAAGGCGTCTTTTGTGTGGGGGTAATTGGTGGCCTTCAATTACTTCCAGCACGTCAGCGTCATGGATGATTTTACTATCTTCCAAAACAACGAAGTCCTGAGCAATTTGCCTAATAAAATTTTATCACCATTATTTTATAGTATTAGTTCTGAAAATGCCCATCTAATCGTGTAGTCATCATAAAATCCAAAGGCAATGCCTATATCGCAGCTTTAGCTTTTTACGCCAACTTAGCTTGGTAGCAAAATGGACCCATTGACTATAGTCTTAATTGCAGTAGGTTTGGCGATGGACGCTTTTGCAATTTCAATTGTAAAAGGAATAACAATAGATCGCAATAGGCGAAAAACTGCCTTGATCTTGGCTTCTTTTTTCGGAGGATTCCAAATGCTAATGCCTACAATTGGGTGGCTGGCAGGTTCAAGTTTCAAGGATATAATAATGGGTGTTGACCATTGGATTGCTTTCGGATTGTTAACATTCATAGGATTAAAAATGATCTATGACTCAACAAAACAAGTAAAGGAAGAGAAAGAAGATAGCCTTAAACTGCATTCTTTGTTGATATTAGCGGTTGCTACCAGCATTGATGCTTTGATGGTTGGTCTAAGCTTTTCCTTTCTTCAAATGTCTATTTTAGAGCCAATTTTAGTGATTGGACTTGTAACTTTCTTGTTTTCAGCAGCGGGTTTTTTCTTTGGCTGTGGTCTTGGACGTGTTTTCGGAAACAGGATCAAAATCGTGGGAGGTCTCATACTAATCGCAATAGGACTACGAATACTTCTAGAACATTTGCTTTAAAAACCCTCACTATAATTTTAATATAGAAAATGGCTATCTCATCTAGTTGACAGAACCTCTTCTTCCCATGGAAACCATGCATCTCACGTGTGATCGCAATTTGGGTGTGCGGGGAACTCGGGCATAAACATGCTTTGCAGATAGATTCACCCATAGTACTTAATGCAATATGCACATTTAGACTGCGAACCTGCCAGTGAATAAAAATGGAAAACCAAAATTTTGCCGCCCCAGACAGAACAGAGATAGAAAAGAACCACAGAGACATCAAAAGAACTAAGGCTAATGGCGGGTCCGACGGGAATTGAACCCGCGACCCTCGGATTAAGAGTCCGATGCTCTAGCCTGACTGAGCTACGGACCCGCATGGTTTGAAAAAGGGTTTCATTGAGTAATATAGAGCTTGCGGTTTTTTTGTTGCAGCTTGATGCAGTGAAGACTAATAACAAAGTAAGGCTTTTACTATTTAGGAGAATGAGCTTTCTGAACTGTAACAGGGTTGCATATCGAACGCTTATATATTTTCAATAATCACTCAAACATAGAGGAACAACGGTTGTCTTCTGCAATCAAAATTGTTTTAGACCCAATAGGCTATGTAAAAACCCGAGCTGAAGGCGAAGAAGTTAAAGATAAATCGGTTTTATCACAGATCATTATTCGCGATGATTTAGTTGACGGTTTAAGCGGTATCTCTGGCTTTTCACATTTGTTTGTTTTATTCTATCTAAACCAAGTCACCGTTAAACAACGGGTGACTTTGAAGGTTCATCCAAGAGGAAGGCAAAATATGCCTTTAACTGGCGTTTTCGCAGTCCGCACAATGCTGCGGCCAAATCCCATAGGGTTAACGCTTGTGGAACTCATAAAAGTTGAGAAAAACGTTTTGACCGTTAAAGGTCTAGACGCTTACGACGGAACCCCAGTTTTAGACATAAAACCCTATGACTTCTGGGATGTAGCAGAAAACGCTAAAGTTCCCGATTGGTGGAAAAAAATAAATGAAAAAAAGTCTAATTTAAATTAGGTCGCCAACGCCGTATTTGGCATCTATTACTTCTAACAGCGCTTCTCGAAGATCTTCCCCCTTCAATCCTTCTGTCTTTAAAGCTACAAAGGCTTCTGCCAACTCCGAATCCTTACACACATCTTTTAACCAATTTTCAAAGTCGCCCCTATACAAATGAAACTCTAAAGAATCAACGATGACCTGCTTGATGAACCTGTAAAATTCCCCCATCGAATGCGCAGTAAAACCAATCGGTTTATCAACTTCAACGTAAAAAAGAAAACTAATCTCGTTGGAGACAGGTGTAAACATCTTAAGCGCAGTTCTGCCTTTTTCAGTTATACCGAATCCACCGCCTACTTTGCGTAAAAAGCCTTCTTTGGCAAGCTCCTGCACTTCTGCCATAGTTTGATTTGGACTTAAATTTACAGCTTGTGCAAACATGTTCATGTCCATGCGGTTTGTTGCTTCGTTCATAGTCTTTAAAATTTTGATATGTTCTTCTTTCAAGAAGCTTCGCCTTACACTCTGTAATAGTGGATGATGCGAAATTTAAAGGTGTCAATCTGACGGCAAGTTTTTTCTATGCCATAAAATAAACATTAACTGGGAACTTTATGGAAACAAATTACATCATTGTTCTAGTTACAACTGCAAACAAATCGGAAGCAGAAAAAATCAGCGAAGCACTTCTAAAAGAGAAAATAATCGCATGCGCAAATATCATTAACCCAGTCACATCTTTTTTCCTTTGGCAAGGCAAAGTGGATAAGTGCGAGGAATGTTTGGTGGTTATGAAGTCTCGCAGAGATTTATTTGCAGAGTTGGCGGAGCGGGTGAAGAGGTTGCATAGTTATGAGGTTTCTGAGGTTTTGGCATTTCCTATTGTTGATGGCTCCGAAGCTTATTTGGCTTGGCTGGGTAGTGTCCTAAGATAACCTCCTTTAACAATTGCAAAAACTAAGCAATATTCCTGCGTTTTCTAATTAGGACAACGATGAATATGACTTGTTTAGCTAGTTTGTTATAGATACAAGTTCTTAAGAATCATAAATTTAGTTCTCATTTCCTTATTACTCATTATCCTACTGGCTTTTTAGATCGTGATCTTCTTTTTCTCCAGTACATAATATTGCGGAAAAGAGAGTATTTCAATAATATTAAATGTACAGTTTTGTACAAATAAGCCTTAAATAAGACACAACAGTATGGTTGTGAACTATACTGGAGTATGATTACAATGGGGAATCGCCTTTGGCAAAACACAAACCGTAGTAAATCCACTAAACTACGTTAAATTCAACTACACAAACAACCCCCTTGAAATATTCAGTAAACTCCACCAAAAATACAAAACCTCGTACCTTCTAGAATCAATAGAAGGACCACAAAAACTTGCCCAATACTCCTTCTTAGGGTTTGACCCAAAAACAACCATCACAGCCAAAAACGGCGCAGTCACAGTAACCAACACCAAAACGGGTCAAACCACAAAACGGCAAACCAATGACCCCTTCCAAGTAATTAGAGAACAACTGCAACCCTACAGAAACGACATGGTTGATTTTCGTTTTGTCGGCGGAGCATTAGGATACATATCCTATGACGCCATAAAATATATCGAGAAACTACCCAACCAAAAACCTGACGAACTATGCTTTCCCGATGTGGAAATGGGCATTTTTGAGGATGGTTTTGTGTTTGATCATACAATTAATCAAGCTTATTATTATTTTAGGGGCGAAAACCGCCTTGCAGAAGTAACTGAGTTGCTCAAGCAGGCAGCTGCACCAGAAGAGCAGTTCACCTATACTCAACCTGCAATCAACACTTCAAAAGAGGACTTTGAAAAATCAGTCACGAAAGCCAAAAATTACATTACTTCAGGAGAAGTATTTCAAGTTGTCCTATCCAAACGCTTTCAATTCCAATACACTGGCAGTCTCTTAGCCTTCTACAAAAGCTTACGCCAGATTAACCCATCACCCTACATGTTCTATTGCAAATCTGATCAACGTCAAATCGTTGGTGCCAGCCCCGAAATGCTGGTTAGAGTTGACAACCAGAAAGTAATTACTTTTCCAATTGCAGGCACAGCACCAGTGACGGCAAACGCAGAAGAGAACGTGCGTCTTGGCAACGAATTGTTAAACGACCAAAAAGAACGCGCTGAACACGTGATGCTGGTTGATTTGGCAAGAAATGATGTTGGCAGAATAAGTCGGTATGGAAGTGTAACTGTTCCCGAATTTATGCAAATTCACCAGTTTAGTCATGTCCAACATATTGTTTCCCAGGTTTCGGGCGACTTGAAAGATGGCTTAGAGAGTTTTGATGCCCTAAAAGCTGTGTTTCCTGCAGGTACAGTCTCTGGTGCACCTAAAGTTCGTGCTATGGAAATAATTGAGGAACTTGAGCCCTCACACCGTGGACCCTATGCAGGTGCGGTCGGCTATTTCAGCTGCAACGGCAACTCTGACTTTGCCATAACCATACGTACATTATTCTCGGAAGGCAACAAAGCATACATTCAAGTGGGCGCAGGAATCGTTGCCGACTCGATACCTGAAAAAGAGTGGTATGAAACAGACCACAAAGCTAAAGCACTTATGAAAGCCCTCGAACACGCCGCAGGAGGCAAATAACTATGAAAGTCTTAGTCATCGACAACTATGATTCATTCGTTTACAATATAGTCCAATACATAGGTGAACTAGGAGCAGAAACCGTGGTTTACCGAAACGACCAAATTACCCTGATGCAAGCCGCTGAAATTAAGCCAGACCGCATCGTTATATCGCCAGGACCAGGCAATCCTGAGGATGACAAATTCTTTGGCGTCTGCAAATCAATACTACAAACCTTAAGCCCGATCATACCAACCTTGGGTGTTTGTCTTGGACATCAGGGAATCATCCACACATACGGCGGAAAAGTCGTTCAAGCCAAAAAACTCATGCATGGAAAAACCTGCACCATAAAACACAACCAAAAAGCAATCTTCAGGGGAGTCCGCAACCCTTTGACCGCAACTCGGTACCATTCACTTGCTGGTGAACGCGAATCTATCCCTGACTGTCTCCAAATTACCGCTGAATCTGTTGAAGACGGCGAAATCATGGGCATACGCCACGTAAAATATCCTATTTACGGGGTGCAATTTCATCCTGAATCAATCCTCTGCGAAGATGGCAGACTTATCATCAAGAACTTCTTGGAGAATAAACAATGATTCGAGAGGGGATTCAGAAGCTTATCGAAGGTACCGATTTGACCTTTGAGGAATCCGAAGGAATCATGCGTGAAGTCATGTCGGGCAATGCCACAAACGCCCAAATCGCCGCATTTTTAACTGCCCTGCGAATGAAAGGTGAAAGCGTTGAAGAATTAATCGCATTCACATCAGTCATGCGGTCAAATTGCTGCACAATCCATCCCAAATTACCAGGACGCCTAGTTGACACCTGCGGAACAGGCGGCGACAAAATCAAAACCTTCAACATAAGCACAGTAGCGGCGTTTGTAATTGCAGGCGTTGGAGTATCAGTTGCTAAACATGGCAATAGAGCAGTTACTAGCAAAAGCGGCAGCGCAGACGTACTGGAAAAACTAGGCTTAAACATAAATTTGAAACCCTTAGAAGTTGAAAGCATAATCGAAAAGATCGGGGTTGGATTTATGTTTGCTCCAGCGTTCCATCCAGCAATGAAGTACGCTGCAGAAACCAGACGCGAAATCGGTATCCGAACTGTATTCAATGTCCTCGGGCCATTATCGAATCCAGCGGGTGCTAATGCCCAATTGCTCGGAGTCTATGACTCAAAACTGGTGGTTCCTATGGCTTCTGCTTTGGATAAGTTAGGTTGCATTGAGGCGATGGTTGTTCATGGACTTGATGGGCTAGACGAGATTTCAACGATTGGAAAAACAGTCATCGCCCACTTAAAGAAAGGTAAAGTAACCAAATTAGAATTTGTTCCAAGCAATTTTGGGGTGAAAACAGCAGCAATAGCCGAACTGCAATCATCCACAGCAGAGGAAAGTGCTGAAATAATCTTCAAAATACTGAGCGGCAGGACCGTTGATGATGCGAAAGCTGAAATTGTGCTGGTTAACAGCGCCGCAGGAATTATCGTAGGAGGCAAAGCAGCAAATTTTGCAGAAGGGATGGAACTTGCCCGAAAATCAATTATAAGCGGAAAAGCCTACGCAAAACTAAAAGAATTGGTCAAAGCGTCGGGTGGACGTTTGCAGAGACTTGAGGAGTTGGAAGCGAAACATGAGTGATTTTCTAGATACACTGGCAATGGACGCTACAAAGACAATTAATAGCGGATACTACCAAACCAAGGTTTCAATAGAACAACCAAAGATTAGCTTGAAAAAAGCAATATTAGAATGCAAAGCTAACCCCGTGATAGCCGAAATTAAAGCGTCCTCACCATCCCTTGGAACAATCAGAACCCAATTGAACCCAAAAGAAATTGCTCAAGCCATGCAAAAAGGAGGCGCCGTCGGCATTTCGGTTTTAACTGAACCTAAACACTTCCACGGTTCCCTATCTACACTCATCCAAGCAAGAGAAGCCACCAAACTGCCAATCCTCATGAAGGACATCATCTTTGTAGCAGACCAAATAGAGGTAGCCGCACAGATTGGAGCAAATGCCGTTTTGTTGATTCAAGCGCTTTTTGATAAAGGATGCAGTGAAATGAGCGTAGATAAAACAATAGCGTTTGCTCATTCAAAGGGTCTTGAGGTTTTATTGGAAACCCACACTGAAGAGGAGTTCCGCTTTGCGGTTGAAACCGAGGCAGATCTTGTTGGAATCAACAACAGAAATCTTGGAACCCTAAAAATCGATTTGAATACAACAAAAGAAATTCTTAAAAGAAATAATAAACGTGGCAAAGTCGTCATAAGTGAAAGCGGAATCAAAACGCCAAAAGACCTGCAGTTTCTACGCGGTTGCGGGACATCTGCCTTCCTTATCGGTTCAGCAATAATGTTAACCGAAAACATTGAAGAGAAAGTCAAGGAGTTTGTAAAAGCATGAAATTAAGCAACTACCCAATTGACGGGAAATATGGAAAGTATGGTGGACGCTTTGTCCCAGAAATCCTTATGCAAGCCATAAACGAACTTGAGCAAGCTTACGATAAAGCAAGAAAAGATCCAACATTCCAAAAAGAGCTAGATTATTACCTCTCAGAATTCGTAGGGCGACCAACCCCACTTTACTACGCCAAAAACTTAACTGAAAAGATAGGCGGAGCAAAAATCTACCTCAAACGCGAAGATCTAGCCCACGGTGGAGCCCACAAAATCAACAACACCATCGGCCAAGCATTGCTCGCCAAGCGAATGGGAAAGACGCGTGTAATCGCCGAAACTGGAGCAGGTCAACATGGAGTAGCCACCGCTATTGCCTGCGCCGCTTTAGGTTTGAAAGGCGAGGTTTACATGGGGACCGAAGATTGCGAGCGACAACGACTCAACGTTTTTAGAATGAAACTTCTAAACGCCACAGTTCACCCAGTAGAAACTGGTTCCAAAACACTTAAAGACTCTATAAATGAAGCCTTCCGCGATTGGGTAACCAACATTGAAGATACCTATTACTTGATTGGATCAGTTGTGGGTCCCCATCCTTATCCGATGATCGTTAGGGATTTTCAAAGTGTAATCGGAAATGAAATTAAAGCGCAGTTCCAGAAAAAAGGGAGCGGATTGCCCGATGCATTGGTAGCTTGTGTAGGAGGCGGCAGCAATGCTATTGGCACATTTTATCCATTTGAAGATGATACCTCAGTAGACCTTTATGGTGTTGAAGCAGCAGGTCAAGGCATTGAAACAGGCAAGCACGCCGCATCGCTGGGCGCAGGTGCAGAAGGTGTCTTCCACGGCATGTTAACCTACATTCTTCAAGATAGCAATGGGCAAATCCAGAACACCAGTAGCATCTCAGCCGGCTTAGATTACCCAGGAGTTGGACCAGAACATTCCTTCCTAAAAATCTCTAATCGAGCACGCTACACTTCAGCCACAGACAAAGAAGCGGTAGATGCTTTCTTGATTTTAGCAAAAGAAGAAGGGATTTTGCCAGCGCTTGAATCTTCCCATGCTGTTGCTTACGCTATGAAATTGGCTCCAAAAATGAAGAGTAATCAATCGATCGTAGTCACACTTTCCGGTCGTGGAGATAAAGATGTTGAAACAATCGCTGACTACATTGGGGCGAAAATATGAGCGCCATTAGAGAAGTGTTTCATAAAGCAATGCAGAAGGGAGATGGAGTGCTCATCGGCTACATAATGGCTGGAGACCCAAGCCCAGAACTCACACCACAAATTGCAGATGCTCTCATAAGTGGTGGAGTTGACATTCTTGAATTGGGGTTGCCGTTTTCTGATCCAATTGCAGATGGACCAACAATCCAAGCAGCTGGAATAAGAGCTTTAGCTGTCGGAACAACACCGTTAAAGGTTCTGGGAATCGCCAAACAAATAAAACAGCAACATAACGTGCCGATCGTAATTATGACGTATTATAACCCCGTTTTCAGAATCGGCATTGACAAGTTTCTTGACCTAGCTAAAAAGCACCTCGTTGACGGTTTCATTGTACCTGATTTACCCGTGGAAGAAGCAGCTGACTATAGAAAAGCTGCGGAAACGCATGGTTTAGACACAATTTTCTTAGCCGCACCATCCACCACAAACGAACGCCTAAACAAAATAGTAGCTTGCAGCAGCGGTTTTCTCTATTTGGTCTCGCATTATGGAGTTACAGGAACCAAAACAACAATTGAAGATTCCACGGTTCAATTAATTAAACGTGTTTTGCCGTTCACTGCTGGAAAAATTCCGCTAGCCGTTGGCTTTGGCATATCAAAACCAGAACACGTTGAACGCCTTATTGCTGCGGGTGCGGATGCAGCTATTGTTGGATCTGCATTCATCAACCTTATCCAAAAAAACAGCCAAAACACATCTACAATGCTAAAACAGCTAAAAGTAGCTGCTCAGGAACTTAAATCGGCAACAGAAGCTGCGAAGTAGCCTGAAATCCGGAGCTGTTACCAAGAAAGTTTTATAGTTCGATTAAACTGTCTATGTTCGGCGGTGGATCTTAGGCGGTGGGTTAGGGGTCCATTGTACCGTAAATCCTCTACATGACGGGCTGACATCTGCGGATGAGGCGTCAAAGGCCGCTTGGAGTTTCATTTCCGAACCTGTGACTATCCGTCCTTTGGGGCTGGCGGTCAATGGGTGGCTTCCGTAGGGAAGTTACTTCGTTGTCTACCAGGCGAACCCGGCTAGGCTCGGGAGAGAGCAACCTAAGTTTGGACGCTATGCGCTCAAGGGGGTGCGGGTAAGAGTGTAGGGTTTGAGATTTCCAGACGGAGTCTGGGCGTCAAACCGCAGTGGTCCACCGCTACTTAGGCTATAGTTTACAAAAATATTAGTTTAAAGTCAATAGAAATTGAAAAATAAGTTTTCAACTAGTGCCCAATTTATTTTGCTTCATCAAAGCCCTTCTTGAACAAGGCTTTATCGATTACTCTGACATCTAATTTTTGTTTGGCTGCAGTTTTTCTGATAGCTTCTAGTAGTTTCAGGTAGTTTAGGGTTGATAGCATGTTTGGGGGTGGGTTGCCAAGAAGAGCCTTCCATGTGAAGGCGTCGAGGATGCAATATTGTTTGGGATCAAAGAAGGTGAGAATTATGCTGGCTAGAACTGGGGTGACTCCTTCGAGAAGTGTTATGCAGTTCATTCTGTAGTTGTCTTCGCAGCTGGGGATACTTAACGCCTGGCTGGAGAGTCGACTAACTGTTGATTCTTCATTGTGAGTTACTAAAGATAGAGTACGCGTTTTCTTCTCAGAATCCTCTTTAAACTTCCAATCAACAACCGCTGCCAAATCAGCTACAGTAAACGATTTGCTTTTGCGTAATTTCGCTCCGAGTTCCCGCTCCCGTTGCGCTTGCCAACCAAAAGTTTTGTCGTATTTGCGACTCCAAGTTAAGAAATCAGCTTTATCCACAAAATCACCGTGCAATCAGTAATTTGGTTATGCTTGCTTTTCAGCGTTGCCCCAAAACAACTAAAATAAAATAGAAAAAGTGGGGTTAATTCTGATCTACTAGGTGTGCTGTTCCATCTGGACAGTAAACTTTTTCATCTTTACTTACTCTTCTGTAGCGTTCACTGCACATATGCAACAGAGTGCAGCCATCGCAATCTCTACTCAACACTTTTTTTCGCCTCCTATTAGGGCATCTTGCATCGGCGAAATCGGCTTATAAGCCTATGTAATATGCTTGTATATACACAAGCTAATGTTTTCCTATATGAGCAGTGCATGTTTTATAGGCGACACAACCCCAAAACATCCCCTAATAAGGGTTCAGGTTGACAAGTCATATGGAATAAAATCTTCAACTCAAGTCAAATATTCCATTCATGTTTTCAACACCAATTTTTTCAATTTTTCACTGTTTTGCCTTTTCTCTGGGGTTTATGTGTTGACCAACATTTTCGACAATATACGGGTTTGTCAGCTTTTGGTTTAAAGGGAACCTCACATTCAACACCGCATTCGCTGCATACTACGGTGAAAGATGCTTGTTTAGATTGAAACTTTTTGAACATCTGATAGTTTTTTAGGCGTGGCCACCCAGTCTTAGCATACTTCAGCATTTCTGGGTTGTCTTTTAACCAGCGCATCATATGGAAAAAGCTTTTTCCTCTTTTATCTTCTCGTTCTACCAATGGTTCGTAGCCCAAGTTACGGATTTCATCAAGATAAGCGATTTCAACTAATCTTTGAGCTTCACCTGTGACTCTTATGCGTTTAACGCGATCTCCACCGTAGATTTTCACAAGTTCTTGTGCAGCAACATCAAAGATGCATCCTTGGCAAATGTGGATGGCTTCGTCGGGTTTGAGGTTGAAACGTGAAACAAGTTTGGAAACAACGCGGGAGGATTCCTGAAGGTACTCTTTTTCTCGGAATATGTCTTGGTAGAATCTAACGTCGATTAGGTCGTATTTGAATTCGCCTGTTTCTTCATGGTAGGCGCCGACTACTACGCCGAAAAGCAAATCTCCGCTGCCAGCGTCGTCAACAATAAGGGTCAAATAACTATATTCCCTCTTTCTCTTATCCAACCAAATACTTCAGACAGCTATAAAAACCGTCTTCATAAAAACGAGAATAAAACAGGGAAAAACTAGATTTTAAGCTCATAAGAACAGTTTTAACGGGCATCCGGTCGATAGATAGCCTTAGATTATTGAGTTTGCGATAATTTAATATCAATTCAAAAATTTTGAATCTAAAAGCAGTTAATCCTTGGATCCTTTATTTGATTACGGAAACATTTAAGTCAATCTTCCACCTTTAAATTCTCGAAAAATAGGAAAGTTTTTCCGAATTTTCACATAGTATGGAGTAATTTAATGTCTCAAAGATCAAATGTAACAGAAATTAAATGTAGTGACTGTGGAAAAACAGCCACTGTTCCCTTCAAACCAACAGCAGGAAAACCAGTCTATTGCAGAGAATGCTTAGCTAAACACAGTACCTCAAAAGGTACCGAACATAGAGGCTCAGCAGATTCTAATGAAAAGCAAGCTTGGTCTAGAAGAAGAACTGACTGGAAATAATTTAAAATAATAATATTTTATTTTTTAAATATTTTTTATCTAACTGCTGTTGCTTGAATAACTTCAGCGGCGTTTGGCAATACGTTTAGAATACCGTTTTTGCCAAGTCGCAGTTGCCTTTCGCCTCTAAAAACACATACTTGCGCATTCTTCAATTCGATGTTGTTTCCAACCGCAATTGTGCCTATTTGTCCTTCCCAGAGGCAGAGTTTGGTTTTTCCAGTGTCATCTCCAACTAAGGCGTTAACCACCATTACTGTGTTGCCGAATTGTGTGTGAACTTGGGCTGGTTTAGGAATCTCAATAACTTCAGCTTTCAAGTTAACCCGTTTCATGCCTGCTCTTAAATCATGGATTGAAGTATAGATTGATTCAGTGTTTTGCTTAGCGATTTTTTTGCGGATTTTATCGGTGCTCATCCAACTTTCAAAAGGGTTATCTTTTCTTAAAAGAAATTCTTCGCCGACACGGAATTGTGCTACCACGGCGCTGTCTTTTGTTATTAGAAAAATTGTTTCACCTTTCACTTTGCCGCGGTATTCAACTGTTAGGTTACCGCAGACTGCTTTTTCGTTGCTCCGTGCTGCAATCAAAGCTTGAAAAACTTCGTTAGGATAAATGTTATATTTTACCGAGAGAAGTGCAAGATGCTCGCCTAATGTTGATTTTTTCTGTCTCAAATTACCCCACTCAAATTATAGTCAAAGTCAAGAGAAAAAGCAAACTTCAGGGATGCCATTTCATACTTTTTCTCAATTACCCGAATATTTACCTAATAATGCTATGTTAACTATATTAGGTTGACGATGAAAAACTGAGATTCAAGCAACTATTCTGTTTAACGCTTTTCGCTTGTGTTTATTGCTAGCAAAATAATAGAAAGTTCAGTTAAAAACAGATCTTTAATTATGTTTTTGATGATAAATCATTATGATTAAAGCATTCAATTTATAAGCATCGAAAGGCAATTAAATGATACTGTGCGAAAGAGACTTTTGCACAGCCAAAGTAGTAGGAGTTGAAATAGCGAATGTATAATAACAAAGAGATGCACAAGGCAACTTGCGCTGACTGCGGAAAAGAATGTGATGTTCCTTTCAAGCCAGACGGTACAAGGCCAGTTTACTGCCGAGAGTGCTACTCAAAACGAAGACCACCACGAAGATACTAAGCATTTAAGCTTAAGCATCTTTAAAATCTTTAACAATTTTCTTTTTTATTTTTTTATCTTTTGAAAATTTGATATTTTCTATTCTAAGTTGTCTTTAAATAACTAATTATGTTCGGAAAATTGATTTTGTTATAAATAAAATTTTATGGACGAGCAAAAAACTCGTATTTATCTGTGAAGCGATTAGGATTTTTGTTCTGATCCGGTTCGTTTCTTATTATCGGTGTAATCTTTCTTTTTCACTTGCTTTTTAATCGGGCAATTGAGTCGAATACTCGATTTGCACCTGCGACAGTTCTTAACTAAACCTGCTCTTAATTGACACATTTTCATTTACCTCTTTTTTATTTTTTGAAAAGAATCAATTATTCAATTAGTTATTCCAAGAGGATAAGAGAAACTCTTCAACCATGAGTGTTTATGCATCCTTATAAAGGAATGGATAAAAAAATGTTTTTTTAAAAAAACATGAATTTAACCAAATTTTTTCGAAATACACCCATTTTAGAAAATTCTAATTCGAAAATATCTTAAATATATGTAGAAAACTCTCGGTAAGCAAGCTACCCTAATATACCTGCTGCATCCCTAATTGTTGTAAGGTTAGAATTCTTAAGAGGAAGAGTTAAACCACTTATACACTTTTTCTCAAAACGATTCTGATTAAATATATTTGCATAAGCTAAATAGGTGAAAAAAATGGGTAAAAGAAAAATTACAAATGAGGGCAGCCTCGACAGCATGGTCTTACCTTCCTCAAATGACGTATTGGGTGTGGCGGTTAAGATGCTTGGCGCCGAAAGAATTACGGTTAAATGCCAAGATGGAAAAGAACGTTTATGCAGAGTTCGCGGCAAACTGAAAAGGCGTGTTTGGATTCGCGAAGGAGACATCGTTTTGGTTTCACCATGGGATTTCCAATCTGACACTAGAGGAGACATTTTCTGGCGTTACCGCAAAAACCAATCTGACTGGCTTAGAAGCCACAACTATCTCAAAATGGAGTAGGAGACCAAAAATATTATTCTAAAATGTACTGAATGTGGAAATACATTCAAACGGGATGGCCTCAAAGACGGCGAAATAGTTGCCTGCCCAATTTGTGAAGCAGATTATCAAGTTGTAGTTAGAGATGGAAAAATAGAAATCTGCGAATATGTCTACGAAGGTCCAGATGTAGGCGAACTATAATTTCTTTTTTTATAAAAAAATAATTATTTTTCAAAAAACTAAAAAATTTTAGCTAATCAGTTCAACTACTGAGCCGATTGCTTGTCCTGGAACTCCACGAACAAACCTTACTCTAACCATACCATTCTTGCCATGTGGACCTCGAACTTTTCCAGTAAGCTTGGTGGTTCCATTTGTCCAAGTAACTTTTTGCCCAATTATCTTGCATGCTAGAGGGGCAGAATTAATGTTTTCAAATTCAATCAAGCACTCGTTAGATGTTTGTTCTCTAATTCCAGTGCGATAATTAGTTATTCTTCCATGAACTTTTTGAGCCAAAATACTCACCTTATAAACCTCCCAATCTAGGGCGTGCTTGCATTTAAAGCTGTTCTATTCTGCTTGACTTAATCCATTTTTTTATGAAAATTGAATTAGTTGAGGATTAAAACTTTTATTCCATCTTAGCTGATTTAATAACTAAGAGTTGAAGCCTGAATGAAACAGTTCCTAATCACACCCCAAGCAGGTAAACGGCTAATTGCCAGAACGTTAGCAAATCACCCAGCCATAATTAAAGCATTGAAAAATGGTACTCTTGTTATTGTTGCTGGCACTACTAATGGTTACGTAGCTGAAGAAATTCTGAAAACACACAAAATAACTAATGATTTTTCACGGAAACACTTCTTCCGAGGCATAACTATGCCTCCAACTAAGACTGTTACCGCCGAAGGAAGACTATCTGACGAAAGCAAGTTTCCAGGGGACATTGTAATAACTAAGGGAGTTTGGGAAAAAGGAAAAACAATCGCGGACGTTATTGATGACCTCAAGGAAGGCGACGTTATCTTGAAGGGAGCCAATGCAGTGGACTTAACTCGCAGGCACGCGGCTATTTTGATTGGTCACCCAAAAGCGGGAACAATAGGTTTAGCTTTGCCAGTTGTTGTGGGACGCCGAGTAAGACTCATAATTCCAGTAGGCTTAGAGAAGCGCATTAACGGTGATTTAAATAGTATCGCCGAGAAGCTTAATGCGCCAGGTGCAGGTGGATATCGTTTGCTACCTGTTCCGGGAGAAGTATTTACTGAACTCGAAGCGATGATGGCTCTAACAGGTGCTGAAGTTGAGTTAATCGCTGCAGGCGGCGTTTGCGGCGCAGAAGGTTCATGCTGGATTGCTGTTAACGGCAGTGAAGAACAAGAGGAGTTCGCCGAGCAAATTATTGCTTCTGTGGCTGATGAACCACAATTTAGCTCGGATTTTCTTTAGCGTTTTCTATACTTACTCTTGACCATGCATCCTCATGCCCATTCCAAGACCTTTCCTTCTTTCTCCCATGTTCTTTCTCATAATGTCGGCGCCTTGAGCAGCCAGATCCATCATCATGTCAATGTCTTGTCTAACGAGTTCCAATACGGGCTGATTTAACTCCATTTCGAAAGTAAACTTCACTTTACCGCTCTTTTCTGTAGTTTCCATAAATCCACCTCCTTAAGAACCAAAAAATGGTTAACAAATCTATTCTATTGGTTAACGATTACGTTCTTAAACCTAAGTGGCTGTGCCGATACAACAACAATTCAAAAGCCTATGCTACTACATGAGTATTTTTAGAGTGTTTATCATTCTTTTGAAATGATTGTTTGGTTAGTCGTATCTGGTCAAACTTTATATACTGTGTTGGATAATCCATCCAGATAATAGGAGTTTAAAGAAAACCATGAACAAAAAATATGCAATTTATATAGCCGCAATAATAATCATCGTTTCAATCGTTTCTGGCGCTTTCATCCTCAACAACTATAACGCAGGTTCAAACAACAACGGATCACTCAAAACTTATCGGTAATTGACGACGAAGGGTATGCAACCAATTTCACTTCTGTTCCTCAAAGAATTATTTCGCTTGCGCCAAGTAACACCCAAATCCTCTTCGCCATAGGTGTAGGCGACAAAGTAGTTGCCGTAACCGACTATGACCACTACCCGTATGACTTCGCTGCTTGGATTGCTGCTGGCAACATGACAAGCATCGGGGGCTTCTCAACACCCAACAAAGAAACAATTGCTTCACTTAACCCAGACTTAATTCTTGCAACACCCATAAACGATCCAGACGTTGTCACGCTAAGAGACTTAGGTTACAAGGTATTGGTACTCAATCCCAATGATGTCAACGGCGTATTCAAAGACATATCTATTGTTGGCAAAGCAACAGGGGCAGAACAAAACGCAACTACACTTGTGAATTCTCTAACTAGCCAAATTAACGCCATTGAAGCCAAAATAGCAGCCGCTAACTTACCTAAGCCAAAAGTCTACTATGAAGTATGGACACCTCCACTGATGTCTGCTGGCAACAACTCATTCATCAATGACGTAATTGTTAAGGCTGGAGGCGAAAATATCTTCGGAGAAGAACAACAACAGTATCCTACAGTAAGCTCAGAAACAATCGTACAAAAGAACCCTGACGTTATAATGCTACCCACCAACATGGCACAAACAGATGAAGCACCCTTCTACGGAAGCGTAAACGATGTAAAAGCAAGACCAGGCTGGAGCTCAATTAGTGCAATACAAAACAACCGCATAATCATCGTTAACGGAGACCTCTTCGCTGAAGCAGGACCAAGAATCGCCGAACAAATAGCTGCAGCTGCCAAAGCATTTTACCCAGAACTTTTTTAACTCCACCTAATCCTTTTTTGTTGTTAAGCCATGATGACAGATAAGGTAGAAGAGAAATACTCCAAGCGTTCCTCAAGATGGAAGCTAATCTTCTTACTGTTGATTGTGACGCTTATGGTCGTCATAATTCTTTCCCTGAACATAGGCTTTGCACCAATCAACTTCTCAGATATCCTTGCAATATTGGGCAAGCAAATTCCTTTCCTTAATGGCTATGTTGACTCTTCATCAATTTCCAATGTAAACGAAGCAATAATTCTTCAAATCCGATTACCTCGCATACTTGCAGGTGCATTAGTTGGCGCTGGCTTAGCAGCCGCCGGCGTCATGTATCAAGGCGTGTTTAGAAACCCAATGGCTGACTCCTACCTTTTAGGTGCTTCAGCAGGAGCTTCATTTGGCTACACTCTAGCAACATTATACGCAGGCTCATTAGTTCTCAACTTTTTTGGGCTTGGGATCTTTCAATTAGTTGCTTTTTTAGGCGCGGTTTTAACAGTTTTTCTTGTTTACTTTATGTCACGTGTCGGAAATAAAGTGCCAATAACTACGCTTCTGTTGTCCGGCATAGTTGTAAACATTTTCATTTTGGCTTTCAAACAGTGTTCGAGTTACGTTCAGGCAAAGCACTTATAGGTATTGTGGCCTGGATAGCTGGTGGATTCACCAACATCACTTGGACTCACATTTATGTTGTTTTTCCATTCGTTTTAATAGGAACGGTGCTTGCGTATTTCTTCACTAAAGACCTTAACATGCTTATCGATGGGTGATGACACGGCGCAACACTTAGGAGTTAACACGGAAAGAGTGCGGCAAATACTTCTGCTCATAGGCTCTTTGATAACTGGAGCTGTGGTTTCTATAAGTGGAATTATCGGATTTGTAGGTCTCATAATTCCTCACATGACACGGCTTGTTATTGGACCTGACCACAGGATTCTTTTGCCTACCTCAGCGATTGTCGGAGCCATATTCCTCATACTCTGCGATTCTGTTGCGCGTGTAGCAACAGGAGCTTCTGAGTTGCCAGTCGGCGTCATAACTGCTTTAGCTGGAACCCCATTCTTTATCTATCTGCTCAGGAAAAGAAAGACAAGTTACTCACTGTAGGATGTGCTAATTGGATATGGTGTTACTTAGTGTGGATGGAGTCGAGTGCCGCTATGGTTCAGTGAAGATCCTGGAAGATGTCAGCTTCACCGTTAAAGAAGGCGATTTCGTTGGCATAATTGGACCCAACGGCTCAGGAAAAACCACGCTACTGAAAAGCATCAGCCGAACCCTCAAACCATTCAAAGGAACAATAATCCTCGATAAAACCGACATTTACAGCATAAAAAGCATGGACCTTGCCAAACAAATGGCAATAGTCCCACAAGAAAGCAACATAGGTTTCAGTTTTACCGCTTTAGACATTGTGCTGATGGGTCGAAACCCACATATGAAAAGGTTCCAAATGGAATCAAAGTCAGATTTAACCATCGTTAAGAAAGCGATGGATCGAACAAACACATGGCATCTAGTCTGACCGCCCGATAAATGAGTTAAGCGGCGGAGAAAAACAACGCGTCGTAATCGCCCGTGCCCTAGCACAGGAGCCTAAGGTTCTTTTGCTCGATGAACCGCTCACCCATCTGGACATAATTAACCAGTTAGAAATCATGGATTTAGTGAAGGAACTTTGCACTAAAGAACACTTGATTGTTTTAGCTGTTATTCACGACTTAAACTTGGCAGCGCGTTACTGCAGCTCAATTCTCCTGCTTAAGGGGGCGACAATATTTGCAGCTGGAGCAATAGAAAATGTCTTAACGAGTGAAAACATTAAGGCTGTTTTCCACGTTGACGCGATTGTCAGGAAAAGCCTTGTTACAAACTCGCTCTTTGTCATTCCTCTCAGCCCTCAGAAATCTTTTGTACCGCGTAACTGTGCTATTCATATTATTGCAGGAGCCGGCACTGGAACCGTTGTGATGAAGGCATTGGTTGATGAAGGCTATGAAGTGACGGCTGGCGTCCTCAACATGCTGGACACAGATTACGAGACCGCCGAGCTTCTGAAAATTCCAACAGTAAGTGAGGCACCTTTCTCACCCATAACCGAAGAGTCAAAGCGGTTACTTTCAGAGATGATATTTAAATCAGCCATAGTGGTGGTGGCCTCTGTTCCGTTTGGCTATGGAAATCTCTCCAATCTGGAAACAGCACTCGAGGCTACTAAACGAGGAATCCGAACCTATGTAATCGATGAAGTGCCCTTAGAAAGCCGAGATTTCACCGATGGAAAAGCAACAGCTCTTATGATGGAGTTAAAGAAGTAGGAGCCATCTTCATTAAACATCCCTCCGAGTTACCTACACTTGTTAACGCAACCCATGACAGGATGGAATTACGCAAGCATGCTCAATCTGAGATTCCAGGTCACATGAAAAGCAAACTCAGTTCAATCACAAAAACCCGAGATGCCACAGAGGCAATTTAATGTCTCCTAAAGAAGATAAAAAACAGCTTTTCAGTTCTGAAAAACACGGCAGCAAACTCGACCACTTTATCTGGTCATGTACTCGGGCTTATCCTGTCAATTCGCTTTTTCCCTCGGAGATGCAAACCCCCTCACCAACGAATTAACAACCGAAGAAGCAAGTCTAAGCTAAGTGTAAAATAATTTGAAAAACGTGATCGTGAACTGCCATGAAAAAAATTGTCGAGATAGAATCGTTTGATTTTCTTAGAAAACAATCATTAGACTTGGGCGCTGTAGAAGCGAAGATAATTCCAGTCACAAAAGTCGTCATCGAAAACCGCGTTGTTTTCAAATGCAAACTCGGCTGCGAAAAATATGGAAAAACATTGGCATGTCCGCCTCATGCTCCATCACCCGACGAATTTCGAAAAATCGTAAGCGAATATAAATTTGCGCTCTTTATGAAATTTAAGACAAAGGTTGAGGGAGATTCAGAGTTGATAAAGTATCTTTCAAAAACTGACGACCAATCTATATCCGTTGAGATGAAGACAAAAGTCGATAAGTTTTGGTTAGCTTGGCAGGATGAGATGAAAAAAATGCTTGAAATTGTCCATAAACTCGAGAAAGCAGCTGCCAAAGAAGGATATTTGCTTGCAGTAGGTCTAGTTTCTGGGGCTTGTCAGTTGTGTGAAAAATGTAATGTGGAAAAAGGAATCTGTATCCATCCGACAATGAAGCGATATTCAGAAGAAGGCGTCGGAATTAACGTTAAAGCAACCGCGGAGAAAGCAGACATAAAATTCACTTTACCTTTTAATAAAAATCCGGAAACTTTTGCCCTGCTCTTAATAGATTAGGTATGTTTGCCAACAAAAATCCTTAATTTATCCAAACGCTTAGAGGCATAATCTAAGCCAAGGCTTAAATAACCAAAAATTTAACTTCAATCAAAATTTAACTGCAGGGCTAACCGATGAAATTGAACGTTGAAATTGAGAACATTAACGCCGAAGTCAAGAATCAAACCCTTGTTATTTGGTCTAAAACTCCTCTGAAGATACTCAGTTCTGCCCTTTTGAATGGAGGTTTGGCTGAGGCAAATGGAATTATTAACGTTCAAGTTCCTGAAGGCAGTGGAAGCGACAAAAGCGACATGCATTGGAGTGGTCCTGAAGATTTCTTAGTTAAAGCTGCGCAAGAACTGCAACTTCCAAAGGAGAAAGTGGTAGGGTTGATGACTGCCGCCAAAATGAAGAACGTAGTGGCATTTACTGAAAAATATGATGACGTAACTTTGACGGTTTTTGTGACGGCTGGAGCCACAGTAGCGGTTACAGCTGGTGAACCTGCAGCCTCAAAGAGTAGTCAACTCCAAAAGATCGGCACGATAAACATTGTAGTTATTGTTGATGGGAATTTAACTGAGGGTTGCATGGTTGAAATTATTAAAACAGCTACTGAAGCCAAAACAGTTGCCTTGCGAGAATTAGACATCAGAAGTCGTTTTTCAGGCGACTTAGCCACTGGGACATTGACGGATAGTGTTGCTGTGGGTTGCACCAAAAAAGGCGTACCAATACAGTACGCTGGAACCTTCACTATTCTTGGTGAATTAATCGGGAAGTGTGTTCGGGAAGGAGTGAAAAAAGCCATTTTTAAGCAAGAGAACATTTCTGCAAAAAGACCTCTTATTGAAAGATTAGCGGATAGACGCCTTTCGCTTGAAACCATTATTTCCCAGTGTTTCAGAGGGAAAGATAACGAAGGAAAGCCCAAATTACAAACAACTCCAGAAACAACTTGAATTAACCCTTTCGGATGGCAAAATTGCAAAGCTTGTAATTGCAGCTCTAAGACTTGATGAAGATTTAGTGAAAGACTTAATCCCAGAAAAAAACGCTATCATAATAGACCAAGTTGCATTTGAGAAAATTATTCAGACAGCATTGAAAAAGTTTTCTTCCGATGATTTTATAGAATCTGCCTACAATAACTCAAAACCCGAAGACGAGGCACAATTAGGACCGTTTACTAAATGCGTCCTGCAATCTATCGTAAGTAAAGCACAAACACATGCTTTCGTTTAGTCTCTAAGCTCACTTTGTTTCCGACCAAATAATGTGTTGTATTCCACATGAGGAGAATCACAGTTTAGCGCTCGATGGATATTTTGCTTACACCTGCTTCCTTCTCCAAGAGTTATGACATGGTCAGCTTTGCCTGCGAAAGCTTCACTATGAGTCACAGCGATTATTTGCTCAATAGCTTTGAATCGGCTAATTGCTTCAGCTAACCGCTCTATGCTTCCATCTTCGCTGCCCAAGTTTTCTGTGGGTTCATCAAGCATCAACATGCCTAAGCCATGACCTGTCCGCGACTGCATAATAATTTGCCCCAAACCCTAATCGGTAAGCAAACGCCAGCAATGTTCGTTCACCACCTGAAAGGTTGCTGACTTCCCGGTCCACAGCCTGTTTCACTTTTCACGTATGGCGTGTAAGTTTCATCAATGACCACGTTCAACATCGGTCCTTCACCGCCAACTAAACTATCGAGCACTTGCTGAACAAAATTACGCAGAACCTTCACAAACTCACATCTTAGTTTAGGCTGAATGCTGCGGTAAGCATCCCTGATTGCGCCGAGGACTTCAACGGTTTTTCGGATTTTCTCTATTCGCTCTAACTTTTCCTGTGCAATGTTTATTCGTTCTTTGATGTCGTCTAAGCGTTGAGCGAAGTCTTTTTTACGGTTCTCTTTAGTACGTAAATCTGATTCAACAACGTAATATTGCTTGAAAGTATGTTCTCTTTGCATGCGGGCTGCTTCGAGGTCTGAGAGATTGAATTTTCCGATTTCAAACTGT
Source organism: Candidatus Bathyarchaeota archaeon (assembly GCA_963705145.1). GTDB lineage: Archaea > Thermoproteota > Bathyarchaeia > Bathyarchaeales > Bathycorpusculaceae > Bathycorpusculum. Next base: position 126,980 of record CAVPJA010000005.1, on the reverse strand, counting down.
ACTATTTCCAGTTGCGAATGCAAATCAGCATCAAATTTCTGTTTTTCCTCAAGTTCACTTGAAAGGTTGGTGAGGTTGTTTTCTTCTTCAATTATTCTTGCTTTCAAATCTGCATTGCGAGTTACGCATGTTTGCAAATTAGAGTATGCTTCTGAGGCAACAGTTTTGGTTTTTTGCAGATTTGTAATCTTCGATTCGAAGTTGATTAATCATTTTTTCTCGTTCAATGTTTTCCTGTTGTATTCTCGCTAACATACCTGATTTGTATTCGCCAGTTAAGGGTTGAATGCAAAGTGGACACTTACTCTCTTCAGCCAACTGAACTACTCTTTTCTGGTCTGTTTGCATGCTTCTGGAGTAGCTTCCTGCTCAGCTTTTAAACTGCTGATTTTATCATCAAACCCTGCTAAACAAGAGCCCAGTTGCTACCATGGATTGATTGACTGGTAATCCTGCTTGCTCAAGCTTACCTAAGCAAATTTTTGTTTGAGAATCTATTGAGTTTTGGCGTTGACGCAAATTGTCAACTATACTTTTTTTGCCTTCAATGCGCTGGTTAAGCGATGCAAAGGTATTGTTCATGTTAGTGATATTAGCGGCTAATCTTGCTTCTTTGCGTTTAAGCTCTTCTACAGCGAGTTTTTTCTCTTCTAACTGCTTAAGTTTAGAGTTTGCTTCATCCAACGCTCTTTTTGCAATTGCCAGTTTCTGTGTTGAATTCTCCAAATCCATCTCTAATAGCGTGAATTCTTCGCCTGCCCTGTTGTATTCGTTGCTGAGTTTTTCTAAGCCGTTAACATCTGGGTCTTTCTCGTAAACTCTTTTCTCAGTGTCATAGTCACGTTGGTACTGAGCAATGTTGCTCCATGCAACTTCAAAATCCGCTAACCCAAAGAGCTCATCTAAGCGTCTTTGCCTATCCCGCGGAGTTGCATCCAGCAGTTCTTTGAGATGTTCTTGTCTAAACCAGACGATTTCCCGGTAAAGGTCTTTATCTAAACCTGTAATTGCCTTTAATTGTTCAGCGATAGCATCAGTTTTCATGCTTGCAACAAGTTTCTCATCCTCAAAGAGCTTAAGATCCTCAAAGTCTTGGTTGATACTTTTTCCTTTCCTCTTCAATCCTCGAATAAGCTTGTATGTGCTGCCGTTATGCTTGAATTGAATCGTAACCTTTCCAGAGTCAGCGCCTTCACGCAGCAAATACTCAAAACTTCTTCCAATCGAGTCCCCGAATAATGCAAAATCAACTGCGTACATGACGCTGGATTTGCCGCAGCCTAAACCGCCAACAAGACAGTTAAATCCACGGGTAAAAGGCACAGTAGATTTTACGTGACTGCGGATATTTTCCAGCTGCACTATTTCAATTTTCATTTGGCAAGCTCCTCGATTGCTTGTTTGACTTTGTCATCCTGTTTTCGAGTTAAAGGCTCAATTAAGCTGAGCGCACCTCGCGCGATTTTTTCTGCTTCGTCTTTGCCGTAACGTTCCGAAAAGATTTGCTGGAAATACTCAAAAGCTTTGGTTTTGAAGTCTTTGACTCCACTTTCAAATATTGAACGTACGATTTCGTCTGAAACCACCGTCTCCTTTAGCAAAACAACTGGGTGAACAAGCAGCGCTTTTTCGCCGGCACTTCGGATTTTTGCAATATCGATTTCTGAGCGACTTGCTTCCGAAGGTAATGTTCCCTTAAGAACTGGAATAATCACCACACCTTCTTCGTCGGCATCTTTTACCATTTGAACTGCTAATTCAGTTATCTTGGCTGAAGTCATACCCGTAAAATCCTGTTCGTCAATGATGACAAATTTGCGGGGCGAAGTCAATTCTATTATTTTTAGTCTAACTTGACCCTTCTCATCAACTTTAACGTGGTAGAAGCCTTTGATATGCTTGGCTTCGTCATAACTTACGGTTTCGGTGCAACCGCTATATGCTAAAATGCCATCTTTAAAATTGCTCATGCACCTTTCATGCAGGTGACCTGCAGCGTAATAACAAAAGCCACCCGGCAACTCTTCAGGCAAGATTTCAGCTTCAAAAGGTCCATTAACACCCGGCAAATCCAACGCGCCATGTAAAACAAAAATGTTGGCAACTCCAACTTTCGGCGTAGGAGAATTATCCTCCATGAATTTGGGTAGGGCTTCTTGTGTTTTATGCCTATTGTGGTAGGTAGGTATTCCGTAGACGTAGCAGCAATTTTCTTTGCTCCAGCATGCACCTTGATGCCTTGGTAGATGGATGATTAATCCTGCGCTGTCAAGCGGATAGAGAATTGTACTGGTAATTGTGTTTGGGGCGGAATCATGTGAACCATCCACAGTTAAGACTGGGATGCCTGCATCTTTTAACCGTTTAAAGCTTCGTATAGTATTTTCTAAGGTATGGTTAGATGGTCTCGCCTGATGAAAAAGATCACCCGCGATAATCATAAAGTCGGGTTTTAACTCGATTGTCTTGTCTACTAATTCTTTGAATGCGTCGTCGAAGTCTTGCCTTCTTGTCTCTAAACCATACTGTGCATACCCCAAATGCAAATCTGCAGCGTGGACAAAACTAAATGACTTCAAACTGGCGAGACTCCTATGTTTCCTTATGCTTTTGATATTGTCTGCTTGTTTTAAAGCATTTATGCATGTTTAGTTATAGAGCAATTTTTATTTTTTGAGCGGAAAAAAATTGGGTGATTAAGTCTTGATTTTTCTGCTTACTATAGCTTAAGGTGAATTTTCCATTATTTTGGCGTAAAAATATAAGATACCCTTTGCATTTAATGTGAAAGGCGCCATGATTACATGAAATGTGAAGCATGCCAGCAGGAAACTCTTCTCCCGTTCCGATGCCCCCATTGCGGAGGACAATTCTGTGGTACCCACCGTCTACCTGAGAATCATGCATGCCCAAAAATCGATATTGCCCGAACGCAACGTCAAGAACAAGTAATGACAAATCAAGCTTATGGCTCCTACAATTATAGTTACGTTTATGGTCAAGACCCCTACAAAAGGATAAACCGCATTTCTACAAGTCCAAAAGAACTCAAACACATAGGAATCGCCGCCGCACTTGTCATAGGGATCGGCTTCTCCATCGGATTATATGGGTTTCTATCTGTGTGGAGTTATGCTATTATGGGCATTTTTGCAGGTTTAATGACTGCATCTTTTTTGGTACATGAGATAGCTCACAAAATAGTTGCTCAAAAGAAAGGTATGTGGGCAGAATTTAGGCTTACAACTTGGGGTGCAGTTCTAACGTTTGTTTCCGTATTTTTGCCTATCAAAATGATTTCTCCTGGAGCAATGATGATTGGCGGTTCAGTGCCAAGTGGTGAGGACCTCGTAAAAATTTCCATTGCTGGACCCATCACCAACCTAATTTTCTCAAGCGTACTTCTTGGCTTAGCGTTCACATTACCTCCAAGTTCGTTTGTTTTAATGCTGTTCTTTGCAGCGTACATCAACGCTTTTATGGCGGTCTTTAACTTGATTCCGTTTGGAATTTTAGATGGTTACAAAATCTTCTCCTTTAACAAGAAAGTCTGGGTTTTAGCCTTTGCAGCAAGTGCAGCATTAACTATTGTAGCTTACTTGCAAATTTTCGGTTCTCCAAATATCTTTTAGTCTATTGTCCTCTTTTGAAGAGCAAGTAATGGTTCACGGTACAATTGTTTGTTCCACCCATTCCGGCAGTATTATTTGAGCTTAGTCGCAATCCCTGCTGTTTCCACTCCATAATTGCTTTGCCAATTCATCATGATGCGAGACTTGAATACATCTCCATTTTTTCAATTATTCCCCATCTCAGTTGCTAAACACGTCTGAGATTTAGGAAATTTGCTAAAAATAAATTCTAAAACAAAAATAAATTAAAAATAATTAGAACTAAATAAGTTCGATTGTGACGTGAACTTCTTCTGGAACACGTATACGCATAATTCTACGCATAACACGTTCTTCAGAGTCAATATCAATTAAGCGTTTGTGAATACGCATTTCCCATCGGTCCCATGTTGCGGTGCCTTCGCCTGATGGACCTTTAAGGACTGGAACGCGCAAGCGTTTTGTCGGTAGTGGTACTGGTCCATTCATTTTCACGCCTGTTTTTGAGGCGATGCTTTTGAGTTCTCCACATACCTCTTCTAATTTACTGTAATCTGTACTTGTGAGCCGTATTCGTGCTTTTCTAACCATATTGGTCCAACAATCCATTGTTTTGCCGTCTATTATACCTTGGCGACACCTTACAAATTTAAGCGGAACATAAAAACCTTGCGACCCGCAAAAACAAAGGCCATAACCAATATCACCCACAATTACCTCAAACATGTTGAAATAATTTTTGCCTAAAAAAAGAATTATTCTCCAATTTTAACGCTGAATCAGTAATTAAGTCTCATTTGCATGACCCATTCATTATAAAAAGCTTCCAAATGCTTTTCTAAAACTCTTTTGAATCAATGATTCGTTTCCGAATTGCCTCATGTTGTTCAGGGCTAAACACTTCTTCTTCACATCCAGGGCACTTAAGCGCCTTCACTTTATACAAAATTCTGCCGTCAACTTCAAAGTCAAACTCAACCTCAATGTATTCAACGCAGCAGGTAGGGCAAAGAAGCGCATTTGCCTTAGTAATGTTTGGCTTATTGAGCGAATTTTTTTCCAAGCTCTTCTGCCCAAGCCTCAACTTTAGCTAAATCCGTGTTATCCAGCATGGTTCTTCTAAAATATCTTATGCGTCCACCGAAGGCTTCTGCGCTTACAATATTAATTTTGGAGTATTTGGTTAATGTGTTTTCTACAAATTTGGTTTTAGCATTTTCATAGCTTCCAGGTGTACCCGCCCAGGAGGAGGAGATAAAAAAAGCTACTTTCTTACCACTTAAGTCGTTTTCAAGAAACTTTAACGTTTTACCGTATACTCTGCCTCCCCTGACACCGCCACCCGTAACAATGTTCTGGTATTGTTCCAAGTCAGGGGACTTTTGCTCTTTGAGGTCAACCAAATCAACTTCTAGCTGAAACTTTGAACGGAGAGTTTCGGCTATTTTCTTTGCTGCTTCTTCAGTAGCTCCACCCTTACTCACATAGGCTATCAGCGTTTTGTTTGCGCCCATTTTTTATGTGCTTCCAGAAGACTTTTCAGTGGATGTTATTTTTGTGCCGCAACTACGGCAGAAAATTGCGTCAGAAATATTCTTTACTCCACAACTCGTGCAAACAGCAGATCCTTGAATATTAGCAGAGTTAGAGGATGTTTTTTGCTGCATATTTTCACTTGCTTTCCTAAATGCAGCTTGGGTTTCATGCGCTGCCATATTGAATGCGCGTTCTAATTCAACTCCAACTTTGTAGAAGGCATCCCGTAACTCATCAGCGGGGTAAGATACATTTGAGGCTTTTCCTGCTGGGGTTTTGGTGCCGCATTTTGGGCAGAAGTAAGCATTATCATCTATTTTTTCGCCGCAGTTGGAGCAGTAAACCATTTTTTCACCAGATAGTATCCAAGTAAACTGGGAATTTAAGTATTTACAGAAAAAATCAGAAAAAAGAAAAATTTGTTGGGATGCTTAATCTACGAGTTTTTTTCTAGCGTCTTCAATCAGTTTTATTGTTTGCAAACGCCAAGGCTCGAAGCCCACAGGTGATGTAGGATACGTATTGTAGTGTGCACTGAGTCCCCTCATCATTGTAACTGTGAGGCGTAGTCTGTTGAGGAATCCAACACGTCGAAGGCCTTTGAAGACGCGTTTGGCGGTTTCGGTGATGTTTAGGTGGAAGTCATCTCCCATGCCTGCTTTGAGTACGTCGTCTTCTGTCATCAGTTTCTCGTTCATGCCATAGTTGAGGTCTGCATCACTGCATGATAAGAGGAACATTTTAAAGATGTCTAAGGTGCCTTGTTTTTTGCCGTAAGTGTCGATGTATTTCTTGTTGTAACCCCAGAGTGCTTCCTTGGTGGGTTCGCCTTTGCCGAGTGCTTCAATGATTTGTTGTCCGGCAAAGTAGCCGCTTAGCATTGAGGGGCCGATTCCACCACCGTGAATCGGGTTAACTAGCGATGCTGCATCTCCGACTAACATGACACCATTTGAAACCATATTGTCTAAAGGTCTGCGGACTGGGTCGAACCAAGAGCCTGCAGTTAAAACTAAGGAGCCATCGAAAATTGGCTTCTTGAATGCTGTGTCGTAGAGTTTCTGTTTGGGGTTAGGGTAGTTACCGCGCATACAAATACCTAAGCCGACATTCACACGTGCGCCGCCTTTAGGGAAAATCCAAATGTAGCCACCCGGAGAAGCTGTTTGGTTAAGGTAGATCTCACAAAAGCGGGTGTTTTCTGTTTCTTGTTTTAGTTGGCGGATTTCTCGATAGCAAGCTTCGACGTCTTGATTGGCTACGTCACGGTCTATGCCCATCTCGGGTGGCAGCTGTTTACGTACCATACCAAAGTAGCCGCTTGCGTCAACCACAACCTTGCTTCGAAGTTCGGCGACCTTGCCTGTCTTCATGTTCTTAACAGTGATTCCTACGACTGCTCCTTTCTCGATAATGGGTGAACGGAAATTCGTATTATCATGCAACAATGCACCTTTGTCGGTGGCTTTTTCAAGGAGCCATTGCCCGAATAGGCGTCGGTTGAGAAGGTAGCCGATGAAGTCTTTGTCCGCGATTGTGAAAACGGTGTTTTCGTCTGGTGAGTAGATTTTTATGCCGTCAATTTTAGCTTCCAACTCGCCTCCTGTCGGCTTCTCAAGCCCCAAGAATTTTAGATGGTGCTCGCCAAGGGCATCACCGCAGATTTTCTCGCCGATTTCTTCGCGTGGCTTCTTTTCAACCATGCATACTTTTAAGCCATTTTCAGCTATGGTTTTAGCTGCAAGACAACCCGCTGTTCCTGCGCCAACAACTATGGCATCATATTTTTCCATGTGATTTGTTCCTCCAAGTTAACTTTACTTTGTATACCTTGTTGTATATGTAAAGCTTAATAAATTATTAAGTAAGCAAAATCACACCGAGTGTAAGCCCTATGAGTGCTCCCCTAACCTTAAGCGCGGAATTCCGCAAAATCGTGGAAGCCCGAATGAATCAGGTTCTCCGCGGTATAGAAGAGACTTTCAATGCAATCATAGAGAAACAGAGAATCACTCCAACCGAGCTTAAAGACGAACTGGAGAGTCTTCAGGAGAGCTTCAACTTGCTTTTTCAGAAATGGAGCCTAGAAATCCTCTACACTCTCATGCTTAAAGACGCCATAGGTTTTGGAGGCATAAAGAAAATCTTAGGAGTCAACTCAAGAACTCTCTCAGACAAACTCAAGATGCTTCAAACGCATGGCTACATAAACCGAAGGGTCACCGATGGGCCACCACTGCGGGTAGAATATTCGCTGACTTCTAAGGGAAAAAACACCGTTCTTCTCGCTTTGCCCTTGCTGTACTATTCCAGTTCTGCATAAACTATGGTTTCAATAGGCTTTTCCTAAATGTCTGAGGAAGACTCGTTGATTCCTTCACAGTTTCAAAAACCATACATGTCAACGTTTTATCTAAGCCCTTAATAAGCCTCAACTTATCAACCACAAACTTACCCACCGAATCCACATTCTCCGCACGTAGCTTAACAAGCAAATCCCAATCCCCAGTGATTATGTGGACTTCCTGCACTTCGGGAAAGAGGGCGATTTCTTCCGCCACTTGCCGCTGCGAAATTGGAGTTTCATCTTCATTTTTTGCTCTGTAGGATACTGCGGCTAGTATAAAGGCGGCGGTGCCGAGGTTAAGTTTTTCTGGCGAGAGTATTGCACGGTACTGCTTTATTACTCCCATTTCTTCCATGCGTCTAGTTTTGGCGAAGACTGTGGTGATTGGGGTGTTGATTTTTTTGGCTATTTGATTGGCGGTGAGTTTGCTATTTTCTTGGATGAGTGTGAGGATGGCAAGATCTTTTTCGTCAAGTTTAACGCTCATATGTAAATATTACATGTTTCAAGTATTAAAACTTGTATTAATTGTAAAATATCTATGTTTTGTTGTATAAAATTTATTACCTGCCCTGCATAGTGTACACCAAAACAGATTCATAGTGACCAAAATGACAAAACAAGATTTAATAGAAATTCCCAAACCGTTAGACCAACTGACGGCAACGGAAATAGAAAGAAAAGCCTGCATAGGCAAAATCATGACTTGCACACTAAAAAGCCTCACAAATACATATGTGAACAAAGGTTTTCAATGGCTCTTGCCCGTAGCACTGAGCCAAAGCACCGACCCACTCTGGCCCGACCCAGGTGCCTCCATAGAGAAAAGAATAGAAGTCGACATATATGGCAAACCAGTCCGAACCACTGCTAGCATGATCATTCATAAACTCATTGCCGCTTCAACCGCATACCCCAAGCTGTTCATTCTCTCACCCAACATTCGCATCGAAAAAGCGGAACGCGCAAAAACTGGCAGACACATCTACGAATTTACCCAATTAGACTTTGAAGCTCAAGGTGCATCCTCGAAAGATATTTTCGCTTTGGTTGAGGAAGCAATTGTTGCTTTAATTAAAGACTTAAAGCGTGAAATGAAAAACGAATTAACTACCTTATGCCGCTGTGGCGCTCTCAAGGTACCCAAGACGCCATTCAAAATATATGATCGCGTCGAACTTGAAGCTAAATACGGCGAAGATTGGGAAGTTGGTATAACAAAAGAAATAACCGAGCCAGTCTGGGTAACTAACATTCCAAGGGAATTCTATGATTTTGAAGACTTCAAAACAGGCAAATGGGACAACTATGATCTGTTCCTGCCCCAATTTGGTGAAGTTCTCTCAGGTGCTAAACGCGAGTACGAATACACTAAGATCCTGACTAAAATTGAACGCGACCAAGTAAAAAAAGAAAACTATGCCTTAATCCTAAAGATGGCTAAGGAAAGCAGACTTAAACCCACAGCTGGTGCAGGAATAGGCATGGAACGCTTAGTGGGTTGGATAGCAGGAGTTAAGCACATTGCTGAATGTCAACCATTCCCACGAGTCCCAGGAAACGTAAACGAACTATAAAGAAATGGTGATCACTATGAACCCATATCTTGAAGCACTACAGCCCAAACTAAGCCCAACAGACTTCCAAAAACTAAGCTCAATAGACAACCCAAACGTCCACGAATTCATAGCGAAGGAAAGCGACCTAACTCATCCGGAAAGAATCTTTATCTGCAGCGACTCAGCCGAAGACATTGCATATGTACGAAAACAAGCAGTTGCTGCAGGCGAAGAAAAAGCTATTCTGACTCTGCAAGGACACGCTGTCCACTTTGATGGTGATCATGACCAAGGAAGAGACAGACAAAATACAAAATACCTCGTTGCAAAAGGAGTTACCTTAAGCAAAGCCCTAAATCAAATGGACCGCCAAGATGGCTTAATGGAAGTTAGAGGCTTACTTCGCGATTCTATGGTGGGCAAAACAATGATTGTCCGCTTCATTTCGCTGGGTCCAGCAGATTCCGTTTTCACAATTCTTGGTTTACAATGCACTGACTCATGGTATGTAGCACACTGCGAAGACTTACTCTACCGTCCAGGCTATAACCAATTTGTTAAAGCGGGACCCAAGAGCGATTTTCTACGCGTTCTTCATACAGCAGGCAGATTAAACGATGATATGGTCAGCATAGATTACGATAAGAAACGCATCTACATTGACCACATGGACAACACGATTTACAGCGTGAACACACAATACGCTGGAAACTCGGTAGGTTTCAAAAAACTTGCCTTCCGCCTGGCAATTAGAAAAGCCAGCAGCGAAGGCTGGTTAGCAGAACACATGCTACTCATGGGCGTTTTTGGTCCAAATGAACGAAAAACCTACTTTGCAGGTGCTTTTCCCAGTGCATGCGGCAAAACCTCAACTGCCATGCTTCCTGGAGAATCAATACTAGGAGACGACATCGCCTACATCCGCGACATTAACTCTGTAGCACGCGCAGTAAACGTTGAATCAGGCATTTTCGGCATCATTCAAGATGTGAACCCAAAAGACGACGCATTAATCTGGAAAGTTCTAACATCGCCAGGAGAAATAATCTTCTCAAACATCCTAGTTAAAGATGGGAAACCCTACTGGCTTGGTATGGGAAAAGAACTACCGAAAGAAGGCTGCAACTACACTGGTCCATGGTATGAAGGCAAAAAAGATGAAAACGGAACCGATGTTCCAGCCGCCCACAAGAACGCACGTTATGCAGTTGCTCTTAAGGCTGTGGAAAATGTTGACCCTGAACTGGATAGTCCTGAAGGCGTCGAATTAGGGGGCATAATGTACGGTGGACGCGATACCAAAGCGTACGTTCCTGTTCAACAAAGCTTCAGCTGGGATCATGGCATAGTGGCTTACGGTGCATCTTTGGAAACCGAAACCACATTTGCAACCATTGGCAAAGAAGGTGTTCCAGAAATTAACATGATGAGCATCCAAGACTTCATCTCAATACCAATGGGGAAAAACGTTCACAACAACTTAGATTTCGGGCGAAAACTCAAAAAACAACCAATCGTCTTCGGTGTTAACTACTTCCTAAAGGAAGTTGGATTCGACAAATACCTAAACAGTCCGCAGGACAAACATGTTTGGTTAAAATGGATGGAATTACGTGTCCACAAAGAAGTTGGCGCCCTAAAAACACCGACAGGATACATACCAAAATACGAGGACCTGCGCAAACTCTTCAAACAAGTACTTGGCAAAAACTACGCAAAAGAAGACTACAACAAACAATTCACCATACGAGTTCCAGAAAACTTGGCAAAGATTGAGAGAGTGCAAAGGTTCTACCAAGAAAACGTCACAGACACACCGCTTGAAATGTTCGGTATTCTGTATTTGCAAAGGGAACGGTTGGTTGCAGCAAAAGAGATGTATGGCGATTACATTTCACCTGAAAACTTTGAAAACCAGACAGATGCATAAGTATAAAAATGTGAGCAAATCACTAAATATCCTTTTTTTGCGTCAAGCTTTTAAATGGAGCTCACATATTGAATAGAAATTCATAATCGTTATTTAATTAAAACGTTCAATGAAAATTTAGAGAAAAAAAGTGAAGTAAAATGATGATGAAAAAACTGGACAAAAAAACTTCGTGAGTACACAAGTAGATTTGACTACCCTTGAAGGCGATGGTTCGTTCGAATGTCCAAAATGCGGAAAATCAATCTCGCCTGAAGAACCGGAATCTGAGGAAACTTACCAAATTTAGATACCAAAGTCGTCGGTGATCTTGTTGTATTAGTTTTCAACTGCGCCAAATGCAAAAGTAAATAAAACTTCCCGGTATTCCAACTGATATTGAAGTTTAACTTCCAAATTAAAATTTTAATTATCCTTTTATTGATTACTATACTTAGAAGATTCCAATTTTTAGACGCCCAATTCATCGTCTATTCGGAAAGCCTGCACAGAACGCCAAGAGGGCGGATGGTATAGGAGTTTTTTGGGATATTAGCATGTTAAGAATCTGAAAATTCAGGTGCATCGTTCAGGTATCCAAATGCTTATTTTAGCTTTAACCCTTATTTAATGTTGATTTGTATGCTTGTTGAGATCTTCGTAGTTGGAATGCTATCAACTAACTGTTATGTTGCTAGTTCCCAAGAAACCAAAGAAGCGATTATAATTGATCCTGGGATAGCTCTTTCTTCTGAAGCCGAACCAATTTTAGATTATATCGTTGCAAATAAATTAAATGTAATGTTTATAGTGAACACCCACGGACATACGACCACATACAAGGGAATGCATTTTTCCAACAAAAGTTTAACGTTCCCATCTGCATCCACATACTTGATGAACATTTCGTCGAAGACTTAGAAAAAGGAAGTTTTCTCCCGAACTTATTGTTCAAGGATGGCAGCCTAATCAAGGTTGGCAACGAGACTCTAAAAGTCTTGCACACACCTGGACACACACCCGGAAGCATATGCATAGTCGGTGAAAAACTTGTTTTCACAGGTGACACACTGTTTGCTGGCGGAATCGGGAGAACCGACTTTCCAGGTGGCTCCATGAGCGAAATGAGAAATTCTTTAAAGAAATTGATGGAATTGCCTTTGAATTTGTTGGTGTACCCTGGACACGGCGAAACTTCAATTATCGTGGAAGAAAAGAAATCCAACCCTTTTTTGAATAGCAGAAATGAAGGGGTCTTTTTTTAGTAAGTTGATGGCTTCTGGCTGAGTTCCTGCAGTGCTCTTAATCGTTTTATTATGTTTGGGTGTGTTGAGAAGACTTCAGTAAGATTGTCGATTGATGTGGGTTTTTTTGCAAGTGTTTCTCGTAGAAAGTCTTGTTTGTTTGTTATGTGGTTTGTATATAGTTCGTTAGCGTCTACACTTGCCAGATCGGGATCAGCGATGAAGAGAGCTTTGTAGGAACTGTTGCTTTTCTTCTTGTCCTTTTGTTTTGCTGAATATTTGTTTTCTTGTACAATTGTGACTAGGCCTGTGGATAGTTTTTGTGCGCCATTTTCAACGATTTGGGCGCTGTGTCTATCAGCATAGTATTCACGTAAACGGCTTAGGTATAATGTGAATAGTGTTAGTATCCATGAGAAAGCCATGAAGGCAATACCAAATAATGCGTTGTTCCCGCCTCCTTCGTTTTTGCGTTGTCCCCCTCCAAACATCCCTGAGAGCATAAGCGAGTAGCCAATATAGTAGAATAATGCAGGTAGGAATGAAACTACCATCATAACTTGTACGTCGTGGTGTTTTAGATGACCAAGTTCATGTCCCAAAACCGCTTCAACTTCCCCGTCATCAAGATTCTTTAAAAGTCCCTGAGTTACAGCAACTCTGCTGCCTGTTAATGGTGAACCATAGGCAAATGCGTTAGATAATGGAATTTGTGATAGCATGAGTTTTGGTTTGGATATGCCGCTTTTCTGGCTTAAGTCTGAGATTATCTGGTGAATTTGGAGGTTTTCGTTTTGGGGCATTTCCTTAACTTTGTAAATCCAACCCACAAGGTAGGGCGAAAGTAACCATTGGGTTAAGTTGAGAACTACCACGAATATTCCTATTGTGTACAAACTAAGGCCTATTCCAGCCCATGTTAAGACAACAGCGAATACAAGTGTAGTTAAACCAAATATTACGGCCAACGTTGCAGCCATAGAAAGCCGAAGTTTCCAAGCATTCATACTTTGTCACGGTCTGATTCTTCAGAGTGTTCTTTATGGGCGCTTATAACTTTTTTGCGCTAAATCAAAACAATCATACCAAAGACAGCAGACCAAAATTATTCTGCTACTGCCATAAAGATGAGACGTGGAGACTCAACGCCAAATTTTTCTGCTCCGTAGCCGCCAAGAACTAGATTAACTCTAAAACCAGTGCCCTCAAGCAAACTCCGTAGCTTGTCCAGTCCATATAAACGAACTTTATGCTCAAAAAACCTGACCTGGAGATTTTCCTTGTCACGGATAGTCCACAAATCATAAAGCCAATCGCCATTGTCGCTTATGGTTCGTTTTTGTTGGAGGCTAAAGCTTGGGTAATCTTTCTCCTTGGTTGAATTATTTTGCCCTTTGGATTTTAGATTTAAATATTCTCGGTTAAAGACATCGATGATAAGCAAGCCTTCCTGAGGCATCACCCTTCGGACTTCAGATAGGCTAACTCTGTCATCTGCTTCCGAGGACAGGTATCCAAAACTTGTGTCAACACTCACAGTAGCGTCAAAAGTGCCCGTTTTGAAGGGTAGAAAGCGAATATCACCCAAAACCACTGCAATGTCTTGGGAATGTTGTTTGGCAATTTTAAGAAGCCTTAGTGATGCATCCAAACCAACCATCCTGTATCCATCTGCGTTTAGGGCGATAGAATGTCTCCCTGACCCGCACGCAAGGTCTAACACATATCCAGTAAGCTTAAGGAGGCTTTTTAGAAATTGGATTTGCCGCTCTGTTTGATTCTTTTCAGCTATTTCTGCCCAGTAAACTCCCATCTCATCAAAGACGTTTGCTATAGTTAAGCCCCATTTTCTTAGTCTAAGCTGTTAAAAATAAGGTTCGCACAGATTTAGTGGTTTGGTTTTTACCTGATGATTGGTGCTAATCAGGCTGGAGTCCTTTAACCGTATTGGTTGCTATTCTTTTAAGTTACTGAGCTTAGTTATTGCAAAAGGAACACGCATTTCTTCTTCATGTAACCCTCCATGTTGTCCAACGAAACTAATTCTATTAGCCCTCCGAGTTCTCATACCACATTGTTTCGTTTCCATATGGCAAAATCAATCAAATTTCCTGTTCTTTCAACGACCTCTCTATCCGGAATGCCCAAACCAAACAAACCATTTTCCGCTGCTTGTCTAGTTTCAATTATTTGGGCTTTGTTACCAATTTTTTGTACTAGCCACTCCTTCGTCTCAACAAGTTTTTCTTCCTTAATATGGAGAAAAAGTTCTCGGGGACCACCTATAGGCGTAATTGTTTTTCGATTTTTACCAACTTGTAGATTCAATATTGCCTTAGGCAAACAATTGAGGTAAATTGTTTTTTTTGGATCAATTTTCAAACCCCCGTGGTCAGCAGTTACTAAAAGCAACGTTTCTTTGGCCGTTTTGGTTTCCAGTTTCTGCACTAATTCCCGATTTAATAAATATGTTATTGATGATAGTTCTGCAGAATATTCGTAACTATCTGGTCCATATTCATGTGCTATCGTGTCGAGTGTATCTATATGTGCAAAAAAATAGGCGCTCTTGCCGCTGTTTTCTTCTATGTTTTTTCTAAGTCTAACAACTGTATCAGATGATTTTATTGATGGAATTATTTTGCTTCCATTGAAGATTAGTTTAGACAAAACGTTGAAGGCATTTGATGCGTTGATATGTGTGTAGGTGCTAACTCCTTTTTGTTTTAAGGTGTTATGAATATTTTTATCATTTAGCAGAAGAATACTTGGATCGAATCTATTGTCTATTTGTCTATCTCTTAGTTTGGAACCCAAACGTTCAAATTGTAATGCATTGACGATACCAATGTCTTTTAGGTAGATGAAGTACTCGAAGAGTCCGTGTTCCTGGGGAGTTAGACCTGTGTTTAGGGTAGTTAGTGCGTTTGTTGTTTGAGATGGGAAAACGCTTGTTAGAGGGTATACTTCACCTTGATTAGTGAGGTTGGTCAAAAATTGGTTTTCTTTTAGGTGATTTATGAATTGTTTGAATCCAAATCCGTCGATGACAAGAAGCACAACTTTGTTTATTCCTTCTGAACCGGTCATGTTTTCAGGGTAAAGTTTTGTTTTTTCTTTTCTTGCTTCAAATAAGTTTAGTATCATGTTTGGTATTTCTGAGATGCATCTCTTGTCGTATTGAGGGTAGACGAAATTGCCAATTGTTTTTTTCTCTACGGATTCAACTTGTTGAACTAACATTAGGTCGCCTTGAACGAGGGTTTTTTCTTTTGGAAACTTTTTGTGTTTCTACGATTGGTTCATAGGTATTTTTCACAGAAACCGTTGCTGATCTTCTGCTTCGCATAGCAGATCTAAGATTAATTTCGAAGTGGTTTGTTGCCACACGGCTCAATCTTCTTTCAATTCTCTATTTGCATTTGCTAGCTTATTCACTTGTAAAAGCATTTTCGTTAAGGTTTCTTGACTAAAAAATTTTTTTTAGTAAAGGTTTGTTTACTAACTCTAATTACCATAGTCGTCTGGTTTTTTCTTACTTTGGGAGAAACCTAAACTCTATATAGCTTGATAAAATCTTCTTCAGATTATTCAATTCTCGAAGAAATACAGCTGCAGGGGGACATGTTCGCTCTAAACAGGCATTTCTGAGTTTTCTTAACTTAATCAATAAATCATCTGGGTTGGCTCCAAAATGCGTAGCTATGTGCATTTAATCTGCAGTTTTAAACAAACCGAGAAAAAGAGAAAAGGTTATTGGAAACTCTAAACTGAGAAGAAACATATCACTCGAATGATTATCTGCCTATTTTATTTTTTCCGCAGATTTTACCGCAATCCTAGTACTCTCCAGTCAAAAACTCGAATCCAGCTTCAAATTAAAGATTATGCTTCATGAGAACTCGTTAAAAGTTGCCAACTATTCTGGTTCTTAGCTAATCGTTGGATAGTAATTTTCTCTTTATTAAACGTTGAGAATTGCCATTGCTACTTGAATGGCGACAGTCAAGAGAAACAATATCGAAACCAATACTGCCGCAGCTTCCAACTTGCGGGCTAATGGGTTAACCATTTGGTAGTAGCGAGGAAGCAGTTTAGACGTCGGAAGAAGAATAATAGATAGAAACGCAAAAAAGAGGCTAATGTCCAAGAAGCTTAATGGCACGTCTATCTTGATTGTAGATTTCAGATTGATGCCTGAAGGGTAGGGGCTTGGCGAAACAGAGGTTGAATTGCTTGGAGTTGGCGTTGCGGTTGGTGAGACTTGAGGGGTTGATGTAGGAGCAGCTTTTGGAGTACTTGTTGTTTTTGCTGTTGGCAATGGAGTTGATACCTGTGTTGGGGTGGTTGTTGGATTAGGCTCTTGAGTAGTCGTTGGATTAGGAGTACTTGTTACTGCAAATGAGTTACTGGTCCCGGAATGATTACCATCAGTAACTATGATATTAACGCTTGAACCCGCAGTATCGACCATAACCGAAGTCGATCCTACGCCGTTAACGAAAGAATTCATAGTTTGGGGATTAATTGATCCAACAGAATACGTCAAAGACGGCGCGCCAGTATAACCTGTAACAGTATTCCCATATACGTCCTTAGCCAATATAGTTATGCTGAAAATAGAACTGACAGATTGAGGACTGGCAATATTACTAAAAGTGAAAAGGTTTAGAGGACCAGAACTAACTGTGAAAAGATTACTTGTTCCAGACATATCAGAACCTGTCGTAAAAAGCGTAATTCCTGAACCTGCATGAGTCATTATTATTGAACCTGTCCAAATACCATTCGAGAATACGCCAGTCAAAGTTGGACTAATAGTTCCAGTTGAAACATTCAGAGTGTTAGTTCCAACATAGTTTGTTAGTGTGTTGTTAGAAGCATCTTTAGCTGTAATTGTTATATTAAACGATATGCCAGCAGTCTGAGTACCAACAGAACCAAATACAAAATGATCAATTGTCGCAAAATCCGACGCAACAGACACAGAATCACCTGTAGCACCATTATAGTTGCCATCACCACTGTAAACCGCTTGGAGCTGATACATATCTACAGTCTTAAAAACATAAGTCGTAGAAGCCAAACCATTGTTCAAAGACACCGCAGGACCGATAGAAGTCCACGAGCCATTTCCAATTTTAATCTGGAAAGTAACCGTTCCAGTAGGAGTCGCACCACCAGAGAAACCAGAAATAGTAACAGAAACTGTAACCAAGTTATTAACCAAAACTGGGTTTGGACTAACGTCCGGAGCTGGAACAACTGCATTTGCTTTGTTAACTGTTAGGGATGCCGCAGCTCCTGTTGCACTATTATAGTTGCTGTCCCCGTTATACACTGCCCGTATGCGATAAGTACTCCCTACAGCAGTTGGAATATAGAGATCTGAAATTGAAAAAGCACTAGACAACGTTTTTGCAGAACCAAGTTGAGTCCAAGTTGAACCGTTGTCTGCAGAATATTGAAATGTCACTGTGCCATTAGGAGTAACACCTGAAACCCCAGAAATTGTCACGGCAGCGGTTACTGATCCACCAAGGGAAATCGGACTTGTCGTGTTTAAGGTTGGAGCTGGTACAGTTGGAGTAGCCTTGTTAACTGTTAGGGATGCCGCAGCTCCTGTTGCACTATTATAGTTGCTGTCCCCGTTATACACTGCCCGTATGCGATAAGAACTTCCAACCGTAGTTGGAGCGTAGGGCTCTGAGGTCGCGGTACCTTTGGACAACGTTTGGATGGATCCAAGAGTATTCCAAGTTGTACCGCTATCATTTGAATATTGGAATGTTATTGTTCCAGTTGGGGTGCCACTAATGCCACCTACAATGACTTTGGCCGTTACATAACCACCTAAAGTGATAGAACTACTTGGATTAAGGGTTGGCACAGAAACAGTTGAGGAACCAGCAGCTTTAATGGCTTGTGAACTTGCAAATAGAAATATTGATAACAAAATCAAAAATATGAATATAGGTACTTGAAGTTTCTTCATGTTCCCTTCATTCTGATGTTTGCAGTTGACTTAGATTTGGTTTAATTATCTATCCATTAGAACATAATACCTTTTTTGTTTTAACCTTTCCTATTCTAATACTCTCAAAGTTGTGCTTGCATAAGAAAAGCTGATGTGGCTTAGCACGTTTTTCCGCCGGTAAGGAGAACGCAAGCATCGGGTTTCCTATCGAAACTTTTGCCATTTCACACGAGTGTACGCCAACGCGTTAGTTAGAGTCCCAAAAATCTTCCAGAACGTATTTAGAACTGCAAACTCTTTTTCAGCCATAATTCTTTAGTTTGGAAAAGAATTTGAAAAGGCTTTTTTATACAAATTTTCTTGTAGAAAATTGTAAAAAATGTTAGGTTGCAGAGAACGCTGCAATCAGATGGATGTTACTTAGAAACATTATCGAGTCGTCGTAGGCGTAATATCTACTAGCAGTTGCATAGAAAGTGTATTTGTTACCCGCCACGACATTGTATACTGCTTGTGCAGTCATGTCAAAATATACACGTTCATCTGTTGGACCAGAAGTTTGTGACCCATGTATTGAAATATCCAGGTCATACCAGCCAGGTGAGGTTGGGGAGGTTCCAAGATATAGCGCACACGAGTTATTGTAGTACATTTCCACATAGCCCACGTTCAATGTAACAATTACGGCACCATTTGCGGGTGCAATTATGGTGACGTTGCCAATAGGAATCGCTATACTGCCATTGCTATTAATATCGAGTGCGGCATCATCAATTTTAGAGTAGTTTATTACTGTAATTCCTGGTGGACCTTGAATACCTTGCAATCCTGTTGCTCCGGTAGCTCCAGTATCACCTTTGGGTCCTTGTAAACCTGTTAGCCCTGTCGCACCAGTGACGCCTGAAGGTCCTGTTGCTCCGGTAGCTCCAGTATCACCTTTAGGACCCTGAGGACCAATCATTCCTATTGCTCCTGTGTCTCCTTTGTCGCCTTTCTCAGCTTGCGGTACAATAAAAAGTTGAGTTGCAACTACAGCTGAGACGATACCTGAAACCGTAATCGTTAAAACTAACACGATAACTAGAGTTACTTTTGATATTGCTATTCTTTCCATTTTTAACACAAAAATAGTATTGTTTTTACTGACTTTAAATAATTGTGCATTGCAAAAGGCTCAGGTTGGGAAAACGCAATAAAATACATCAATCGGTCAGCTTTCTCTTGCTTTTCTTTGATCTCGCAAATTTTCGCTGATTAACAGAAAAAAACCTTTTACGCGTTCGCCTAAAGTAGTGACAAAAAAAGAGGGAAAAGGTGTTGAGGGAAAAGTCATCATAACTTAATTCTGTTGGATTTCGAGCCGCTTAAATATCCATCCCATATTTCTAAGTCACTGGAGACCCATGCGTTGACTGAAAAGCAAGAGTGGCAACAACTCTATATGCTGCTAAAACTCGCAGAAATGGGCGCATACAGACGAATCGCCAAAATCTCAACTGATTACTTAGCCAAGAAACTTGGCATTTCCCAGCAAACAGCATCGCGTTACCTTATTGATCTCGAACGTAAAAGCTGGATTCAACGCAACATAACTCCCGACGGTAGTCTAATCAAAATTGAGGAACAGGGTACAAGGGAGCTGCAGAAATTGTATTCGGAACTAAAGGTTTTGATTGAGAAATCTTATCCGCCTTCAGTTACTTTGGAAGGGACTGTTTTTACAGGGTTAGGTGAAGGCGCCTACTACATTGGAAAAGACTATTATCGCATTCAAATTGTTGAAAAATTAGGTTTTCAACCATACCCAGGTACACTCAACCTCAAGTTGTCTTCGGATTATGACATTAAGACCCGTATGGAACTTGATGCCTATCCAGCAATTGAAGTAAAAGGCTTCCAAAATGAGGACCGCACCTTTGGTTTAGTAAAATGTTACCCAGTTATGATCGGCAACGAAGTTAAAGGCGCATTGGTAACGGCTCTACGAAGCCACTATGATGCCTCAGTGCTGGAAATAATTGCAGCCGTTTGCCTGCGAAAGGCACTTTGTCTCAAAGACGGAAATAAAGCTAAAAATTGAAGTTTACACTCAAACCAGTTAAAACGGAATCGTCAGTAGAATACGATTGCCTAATTTTTTCTTGGTGGTCGGTTTTCGTCTTGCAGCTATTATGTAACCGAGCACTAAACCGAAAACTAACCCGCCTAAATGTGCTAATATGTTTACGCCTGGTTCCACATTAATGAAGAACAGAAAGAACGCGAAGACTAAGGCTCCAAGAATTGACTGCCGCACTGCACGCCTACCATAAATTACGCATGCACCAAACACCGAGAATATAGCGCCTGATGCTCCAACAGAAACAAACAGATCCCCAGACCCAATACCAAACACTAAAGAGAGAATGTTACCTGCCAAGCCACCCAAAAGGTAGATTCCCAGATATTCCGGAAGTGAAAACATTTCTTCGCCACGCAAACCGAATATGAGCAGAAATAGCATGTTGCCGACAAGGTGAAATATTGATGCATGGATGAACATTGAAGTGAACAGTTGCCAGAAGGCACCTTGGAAAACAAGTAGATTACACTTGTCCCCACTGTAAAATAACACTGTTGCCTGTGGTTAACGCATTTCCACTAATGATTGTACCTGCAATATAGATAGCTACATTTATCGCAATTAGAATGTACGTTGGCTTATATTTCTCGCAACCCATAAGTGTAAACCTGTCACTTGGAAAGTCTATCTATTATTTTCTGTTTAATCTTTGATGAACTATCTAAAGCATTCTCCGCAAATTTGCCAATCCTAACAATTTCAACGGACAATTTATTTTTAGAAACGTACGTTTTAACTTTGTTTTCCATTTCAGCTTGGTCGTAGCCTAATGCGATAACGTCTGGCTTGATTTTTTCTATGATCTCACCGATGTCCATGTTTTCGTATCCG
Source organism: Candidatus Bathyarchaeota archaeon (assembly GCA_963705145.1). Taxonomy (GTDB): domain Archaea; phylum Thermoproteota; class Bathyarchaeia; order Bathyarchaeales; family Bathycorpusculaceae; genus Bathycorpusculum. Next base: position 105,844 of record CAVPJA010000005.1, on the reverse strand, counting down.
AGAACTGCTTCATCAACTACTCTTAACGACTTGACAAGTGTACAGCGTTGGTCTTCGGACATTATGGGTTTTCTGCCCTTCGACTTCTCGACAGTGTTGTCTGTAGCAATGATTACTATTAGTTTAGCGTTTTCTCCACCTGCTCTTCTGGCTTCCTCCAGAAACCATACATGCCCAAAATGAAGCAGATCAAAAACGCCCGAAGCTAAGACAACTTTTCTTTTTGATTTGACGGCCATTCAAAGTTCACAGCGCCAATTAATCTTAAAGCATCAAGTAGCCCTTCACAGTAAGCTACTGAGGTTAAGCTGGTTTCAAGCTTGCCCTGAGCCTTATAATACTTTGCATCCTCGAGGTAATCAATAGCATAACGCAGAACAGCAGCCACCATCTCCTCAGGTAAGCTGATTGGCGCTTGCGTTAGTGTGAGCTCGCTAAAGACTTTCTCAGCCATAGAAATGTACTTGACAGTTAACGCTTCTAAACTCACCTAACAAGCCTCCTGAACTCAACTGGAGCACCCGCAAAAGCAATCAACGAATCAACCTCCATAAAATGCAACTCACCAGGAAAAATCAGGCTATAAGGTGGTTGTCCAAAATCATAATTCTCCAAATCACTGACAAAATCTGCTTTCAGGGTTGGGTTGTCTCCGCCTGCTCTAGCAATTCCAACAGCAACAGTGTCTGAAGTAACCACTTCCAACTTCTTCTTTTCCTCAACCTCACGCAACATTTTGATAGCTTGATTAATGGAGAGGAAAAGTTTTTCATTAGCCTTCAAATCTAAAAGGCAAAGAGTATGCAAACCGACCTTCTTGTTTTGCGAGATAACATTGTAGGGTGTTTCCGAAAAGTTATCGGGAAAAGGCACGGTTACGGTTTTTCCGAACTTGTAATTGTGCAAGCCTGATAAGCTGATAATTGCAGACATTATGGATGTTCCATGGATTATCCTAGTTTTTATTCCCTGTTTTTCAGCGTCAATGCGCATGGTGACGTGGGTTGTTGCAATGAAGGGGTCACCTGGAACCAAAAACACTACTTTGCCCACTTTGGCTGCTTCAAGGATTACTTTGCCATTTTCATCTTCAAGCATCTTTCTTGATACAATCAGGACTTTTTTGCCGCATAACGCTTCAAACCGTTGCAAACTAAAGTCATGCATGAGGTTAGTATACAGCTCCATGAAGACTTGGTCTGCGGTCTTTGTTTCTTCTATTCCTTTGACGGTTATGCCTTTCTCGTCGTTTAAACCTAAACCTATGAAGACAAGTTCGTTCAACTTTGAAACCCTGCTATTTTAAGTAGGGGTTATAACTTAAAACTATTTTTTTCTTTTACTTTGTCTCTTTCTTCTATTTGTTTGTAGTTGATTCGGCAGCTCTTTATCGATATACCTGTTTTTTTAGCAAAAAGTTACTAGGTTTTTCTTGTTTGGTTCTTCAGGTCTTTTTATGGATTCTCTGGTTCAGTTTCTCAATCATTAGTTCGTCTCTTTTATCACTCATACGACTATCCTTTCTCAACTCTTAATTAGCACCATTGTTTTACTTTCTCAAAAACTTTTTTAACGAAAAGTCTTTTGGATGGAACATCCAACCAAACATTTATATGATTTACGTTAAAAAGAAACCTGAGTATTTAGCGTTAAGCTGAAGGAAAAGAAAAACAATGAAGCCTATAGAGAGCCTAGTTAGGGACAACGTTAAAAATCTCAAGCCATGCGTTCACGGCGCAGAAGTTTTAGGTGCTGCAGAGGAAAGTGGGCTTAATTCGCATGAGATTTTGGATTTTAGTTCAAGCGTAAATCCGCGAGGGCCATCTAAAAAGGCACTTGAGGCGGCAAAAAAAGCCTTCAACCAAATTGCAGCTTATCCCGATTCAAACTCTAATGAACTAAGGCAAGTTATTGCTAGTCACTTTGGTACAATAAATAAGAATAATGTAGTTGTTGGGAACGGTTCAACTGAACTCATGTACTTATTTGCTGAAACGTTCCTCAAAAAAGGTGAAACTGCTCTAATTCCAGCACCGACTTTTGGTGAGTACGAGAGTGCGGTTCGCAAAACTGGTGAAAAACCTAATTTCGTCAAATTGGGCAGGCGTTTTAACATCGAAGCTGCGACTTTCAAGAAGGAAATATCTGGTGCCAAAATAATTTTCTTATGTAACCCTAACAACCCCACCAGCATTCTTATTCCCAAAGAAACACTGGTAGACATAATTGAAAGAGCTTTAGAGAATGATTCCCTTGTTTTCCTCGATGAAGACTTTTTGGAGTTTGTAGAAGACGAAAAAGCCCTCACAATGATCGGTAAAATAAACACTTACCCTAATCTCTTCATCTTGCGATCTTTCACCAAGATTTTTGGTTTAACTGGACTAAGAATAGGTTATGGCATTGCCAATGAAGAAATCATCAACGTACTTTCTTGCGCAAAGATTCCTTGGAATGTAAATTGTTTAGCGCAGGCAGCTGCTGTTGCTGCTTTGAAAGATGAAGAGCATCTTCATGTCACTCGTGAGCTTATCAAAAAAGAAAAAGCCTGGTTACATGCCGAGTTAGGCAAATTTGATTCGTTCAAGTTTTCTTCGCCAGATGCTAACTTCTTCTTCATCAACATTCATAAGTCTGGCTTAACGGCTTCCGAATTGAAAAGTAAGCTGTTGAAACAGGGTATTCTGATTCGTGATTGTACCTCTTTTAGGGGGCTGGACGAATTTTATGTTCGGATCGCCGTTAAAACACGAGTTGAAAATGAACAGTTAATTGAAGCTCTTAAGCGGACTGTAAAGGCAGTTTGAGTCGAGATCTATGTTTACACTTGACTTATCATTGTTTGTTGATTCTGTCCTGATTTTTACATTAGCCTTCTTAATCGACTTAGTCTTGGGAGAGTATCCTGATAGAATTCACCCTACCATAGGTATCGGCAAAATGATTACGTTTCTTAAAAGTAAATCGAAGAGCCCTAACCCCAAAGTTGAGAAAGCAAACGGTGTTTTAATGGCATTAACAATTATACTGGTTGTTTCGCTTCCCAGTATTTGTTCTACTTTTTTGGCTGAGACTATTGCCTTACGGCGAAATTCTCTACATCATCGTGGGTGCAATATTGTTCAAGGCAACATTCGCAATTTCTGGCATGGGACAATATACCAAACCCATCGCTAAAGCCCTAAAACAAAAAGATTTGGCTGAGGCACGAAAATGGTTGCCCTATATTGTCAGGCGCGACCCCAACAGCCTCAATGAACGCCAGATTATTTCTGCAGCAGTTGAATCCATTGCTGAAAGCACGACTGACGGCATAACTGCACCGTTTCTTCTTTTATGCGCTCTTCGGGGTTCCGGGTGCGTTTGCTTATCGCGTAATTAACACTTTGGATTCAAGGGTTGGCTACAAAAACGCTGAATTCAAGAACATCGGGTGGTTCTCAGCTAAAATGGACACAATAACAAACTACATTCCGGCTCGAGTAACGGCTTATTTGATGGTTGTAGCTGCGTTTATTCTGCGTGAAGATTGGCGGGAATCCTATCGCATCCTGCAACGTGACAAACACAAAACCGCAAGTCCAAATGCAGGCTACACCATCTCCGCAATGGCTGGAGCGTTGAATATCCAACTTGAAAAACAAGGATATTACACCTTGGGCGATGACCACGGAATCGCAGCTGAGCATATTCCGAAGGCTTTGCGAGTGATGACTGTTAATGCAGTTCTGTTTGGATTAATTATAGTGGTGTCCCATTTTGGTCTTAAGAATCTATATCATTGGGCTTTAACTCTCAAACAACGCTTTTGTTTTTTAAAGAAGAAAAGGTTCAGTTTAATATTTTGAGCGATTTTTTCATGGCTTTATTTTGTAATAGTTTTTATTGTTGCTTGCCATCGATATACATGACACTAGAGAGGGTCTAATAGTTTTGAATGGGAAACCGCTCGTAAGTATAATCAGCGCTGGCATGTCCAAATTCGGCAAACGCGAAGGCTTACTGACAAGAGAACTCTTTAGCGAAGCCGCATTTGAAGCATTCAGTCGTTGCCCCAAACTGGATCCAAAAAAAGACATCAAAGCGATGTTCATCGGTCATATGGGCGAAGCTTACGAACATCAAGGACACACAGGTAGCACTATTGCGGATTGGGCAGGATTAACAGGTATCCCTGCAACACGTACAGAGGCAGCTTGTGCTTCTTCAGGTGCTGCATTAAGGTCTGGAATTTACGCTGTTTTATCTGGTTTAGCAGATATGGTTGTAGTTGGAGGCGTAGAAAAAATGACGCATCGCACAACTTCTGAAGTTACTGAGTACTTGGCTATGGCTTCGGATTACCCGTTTGAGCAGTGGCACGGAATAACGTTTCCAGGATTATTCGCATTGATGGCGACTGCACATATGCATGCTTACGGCACTACTGAAGAGCAGATGGCTTTGGTCGCAGTTAAAAACCACTATCATGGTAGCTTAAACCCTAAAGCGCACCTGCAAAAAGAAATCACCCTTCAAATGGCCATGACTTCTCGTTACGTGGCTTGGCCCCTTAAACTCTACGACTGCTCGCTGATAACTGACGGGGCAAGCTGCATTATCTTAACCAAACCTGAACTTGCGGATAAATATACTGACCAGCCTGTACATATTGTTGGCAGTGCTCAAGCCAGTGATACTATCGGTTTGTATGAGCGCAAGAGCTTAACTTCGCTTAACGCTACGAAGTTAGCAGCGAAAACAGCCTATGATATGGCACAGCTTAAACCTAAAGATATAGGGTTGGCTGAAGTTCACGACTGCTTCACTTTTGCTGAACTCATGGCATATGAGGATCTAGGTTTTTGTAAAATCGGCGAGAGTGGAAAACTAATCGAAAGCGGACAAACACGATTAGGCGGAAAAATCCCAGTTAATACGAGCGGCGGATTAAAATCTAAAGGTCACCCAGTCGGTGCGACAGGGACCGCCCAAGCTTACGAAATATATCTTCAGCTTACTGGGCAAGCGGGTAAACGCCAGGTAAAAGACGCTAAAGTCGGTTTAACCCACAACATCGGTGGCTCAGGAGCCACATCGGTAGTTCACATTTACAGGGGCACACAATAATGAGCGCACAAGAGCCTTTTACGATTGAACAGTTCTACAAGTTTTTGGGGCAACAGAAGTTAATGGCTGGAAAATGCTTAAAATGCAGAAAAATCCATTTGCCCCCAAGACCATTATGCGATAACTGCCTCTCACAAGACTTCGAATGGGTGAGCATCTCTGGCAAAGGCAAATTGCTTACTTACACATTTATCCACATTGCTCCAGAACAATTCCAAGCATTAGTCCCCTATGCAGTGGGAATTGTAGAGTTGGAGAATGGTTTGAAAATCCCTGGGATGATTCAGAAAATCAATCAAGAACAGCTGAAAATCGGTATGGCTTTGACGTTGGATTTTGGCACTTGTAGCTCCCCTCAACAATGGCCCCAGTGGCCACGTTATTGCTTTAAGCCTTGATTTTCAATTTATTTAGTGGATTTTGAGAAAAGGAGCGAAATAAACAGTGAACAAAAAACCGAAAGTTTGCCTAGTTTCCTGTAGCGTCTTAAAAGAAGAAATCCAGCAACTCATCAAGCAAAAGAGCATAGACGCTGAAGTAGTTTACGTCAGCAAATTCTTCCACATCGACTACGCAGCCGTAGAGCACAATCTCCGCAAAGTTTTGGAACAAACTCTCAAAAGATTCAAGGGCAAAGTTGTGCTCGTTTACGGTGATCTCTGTTTGGGGCAGGATAACGAGATGAAAAAGTTAGCCAACGATTACGGAGTAATTAAAGTGGATGCAGTGAATTGCATCGACTGTCAGTTGGGCGGCAAAGGAAAATTTTTTGAAGCTGACCCCGAACATAACCTGATGTTTATGGGTCCAGGCATGGTAGGATTCTTCAAGCATGTAAAGGAACAAATGCTTAAGGAAGGCGTTGATGAAGCAGCTTTTTTGAATATGTTCAATGGCGTCAAAGGGTTCGTGCTTTTAAACACCTGCGGCGATTCAGGTAGGATGCGGGAAGATTTAGAAAAATCAGGCCTCAACGTTAAGGTATTGGAGACAAGGGAAATCGGTCTTGAAGGTGTGAAACAGGTAATTCTGGATGCAATTGAGCAGACTTAAGTATCAACTGACTCTTTTAAAATACAAAAATATTATAACTGATTTCTTAAGTGCTTTCTAAAATACCGTAAGTATTAAAGAACCATACATACAATAGTGCTAAGTCATACCATGTGTGGATGTGCCTTTAATGACTGAAACTGTTCCTTCCTCACCTATGAAACGCGTTGAAGATTGGAAATCAAGGTTAATTGACCTTTCAAGAAAGAATAATTTGCTTTTTTTTCATAAATCCAAACGTGGAAATCTGCCTATTACTCAACCTGAATTACAAAAAATCTTCGATGCCCTTGTTGTGAAGAAGAAGCGATTGGAATTCTGGCAGCCTCAAGAAGCCAAACCAGAGACGCCCGAAAAATTAAAAGCCAATGGAAATGACAAGTTTAAAAAAAGGAAAGTTGAAGCTAAAACATCAATCTCCCAAGTCGAAGCAAACCTCACCCTTGAGGAATCCAAACGTCCTAAAGCAAACCAACTTGTAAGTGGTAATCTAAGTCGAATTGACCTTGAACGCAACCTGAAAAGCCTACAAAGACGTTCATTTCTCGATTACATGGAACGAGGCGTACGCATACTACACGCCTCTTTCGGTACATTGAACTGGGTAGATATCGAAACAAAAGAAAAAGTCCAATCACCACTAATTCTTGTACCATTAGAATTAACAAGAGATACAATCCGCCAACCCTACAACATCGCAGTTCCGCCCGTTGAGGATGAAGCCGTCTTAAACCCTGCGTTGCAGGCTAAACTTAAAAATGATTACAGAATCGAATTGCCACCCTTACCTGAAGAGTGGGAAGAGCAAAAATTAGCAGACTATTTTAATTTGGTTGAACAAGCTGTTTCTGAAATGGGTTGGAAAACCGAGCCAACCGTTGATTTAGGGCTTTTTTCTTTTCAGAAGTTGGTTATTTACAAGGATTTGGAATCTAACGCTGCCTTAGTTACCCAGCACCCAATAATCAGAGCAATCGCAGGCATAAAAGAAGAAGACTTAATTCTGAGCGGTTTACCTGACGAGAAAGACGTCGACAAAATTGAGGCTCCAGAAAAAACCTATCAGGTACTTGACGCCGACAGTAGTCAACGCGTTTCAATAGAGTACGCACTTCGCGGCCAAAGCTTTGTTATGAAAGGTCCACCGGGCACAGGCAAAAGCCAAACAATTGCAAACATGATCGCAGAATGTATCGCTAATGGAAAAAGCGTGCTCTTTGTCAGCGAAAAAATGGCAGCTCTAGAAGTTGTTTACAAACGTTTAAGTGAAGTTGGTTTGTCACATTTCTGCCTTGAACTTCACAGCAGCAAAGCTAACAAGCAACAGGTTGTAGCGGAGCTCAAACGTAGTCTCGACGAAACCCTAATTCCACGCAAACTTCCGTCGGCTCATGAGTTTGAAATGATGGTTGAGTGCCGTGAAGCATTAAACGGTTACGTTGCCGCATTGCATGAGAAGCGTTCGTACCTGCAGCGAAGTGTCTATGAAGTTTTAAGTATAATCTCAAGTCTGGAGCGTGTTCCTTTTGTTCCAGTGGGTTTAACTGAACTTGGAACGTTGACTCCGCAGAAAATGCGAGAACTTGAAGAATTGGTTTCACAATTGAGTAAGGTTTGGCAGGTAATTGAGGAACCGGATTTTCCCTGGGTTGGTTACCACGCGGATGAATACAATCTTGAAATTCGCTCTGAACTTCTTACAACTCTTGAGGGCATAAATGAAACTTTGCATAGGTTGGAGCTGGAAACTGAAGATTTCTCGGTTCAACTTGGTGTTTTTTCGCCTGAAAGTTTTACTCGGATACAATGGCTGATTGAAGTAAGCAAGTTCTTGTTTGAGAGCCCAAAGCCTGAAGTATACTGGTTAACTAACCCGAGTTTGGACAAGCTCCTAAATGAAGCCCAAACCTACCTTGACACAAGCATTTGGATAAAGAACACTCGAGCCAACCTTATGGAACGCTACCAGCAATCTCTATTGACTTTGGTCTTAAGCCGTTCAACTGAAATTCAACTGACAGTATCATCTTTAAACAAATTTCTTCCTGAAGTCAACTTGGAAGAAGGCGAATTATTATCTAAACGAGAAAAACTCTTAGCTTATCTTAGAAGCACACAACTAATTTCCAATAAATGGCGTGAAACCTCCCACGTACTTTCCCAACTTCTAGGTTTAGACGGCGCTACACTAACAGTTACTCAGCTGAAACAACTCTCCCGCTTGGCAATGTTGAGCTTTGCCGAAGACAAGCCAGAGCCAGAATGGTTCGACGCTAAATACTTTGAGCAGGTTCAAGAAACAGTTTCCAAATCAAAGCTGTTCTACCTAGAACACAACCAGCTAAAAAGCAGATTGGACGAAACCTACTTTGACGGTATCTACGAATTAGACCTCGATGGGCTCATCGAAAGGTACAATGGAGACTACAAGAGTAGTTTGAAAATCTTCAATTCAACCTACCGAAACGATCAAAAACAGATTGCTCGATTAACAAACGACGGAAAAGTCCCTAAAACAATACTGCAGGACTTAATTGACGCCCGCAAAGTCAAAAAGCTTCATTCGAAAATTGAGGATTCCGCAGAAACAGTTCGTACTTTACTGGGTCGTTATTACCATAAAACCAGAACAGACTTCCAAGGTGCAGAAAAAGCATTAGCATTAACTGATGAAATCAAAAAGTTGTCATGGGCAACTCAAATCCCAGAAGCTCTCCTTAAAATAATAACTAACTCCTCAAGTCCTTCCCCCATGATTAAGAATTTGGGTTTGGAACTGCAGGAGTCTGTAGATAAATGGGAACAACAAGGCAAAGATGTGGAATCACTCATTCCTGCAAAAATGCCAAAGTCAGACGTCCCAATAACTCAGACTTCCCTAACTCTGGTTAAAGAATGGGCTGACGAAACCGAAAAACAACTAAACATGCTAAATAATCTCACAAACCAGACATTGACAACATGTAAACATGAACCTCAAACCTACAAGCTACTTCTCGATGACCTCAAAAATGCTGAAGAAATAAGAAAGAAAGAAGCACAAATCATTGGGGAAAAAATACAGCTTCAAGGAAAATTCGGTAGTCGTTTCCAAGACTTAGAAACCAACTGGGAAGACATCGTGGCGTTGCTTAAATGGAGTAAAAAAGTGCAAGCTGCATTTGCCGGTATTCCAGTACCGCAAGCTTTCGCCAACATTGCCGCTCAAGGACCAACCGCAGCGCCATCGAACACTGAATTAATTCAAAGAAAGGATGCTTCACTGAAGGTTCTGGCGGATTTTGAAAAACGTTTTGAAACAGAAATTAAATACCAAAACCGACTGGTGAAAGATTTAGATATCAAAGTTATAAGCGAACGAATTCAAGCGTTGCGCGAGCGTGTCGATGATGTGCAAGTTTGGATTGATTTTAAAGATGTTAAAAACCGTTTCACCTTGCGAAATATAGATTTGTTCTTCAACCGCTTAATTGAACAGCATATTTCTGCGGCAGATTTAGGAGATGTTTTCCGAAAAAGCGTTTACCAAGAATGGATAAACAACCTTTACAACGAAGACCAAAAATTAGGTCGGTTCCGCAGGGAGAATCATGAACAGTTAATCGCTGACTTCCGTAAACTTGACCAGAACCTCATTCACCTAACATCCAGTATGGTCATTGAAGCTGCGAATAGTAGAAAACCCAAAGATATTCTTATCCAAGCAGCCGACACAGAAGCAAATATCCTTCTTAAAGAAGCGGCGAAGAAGAGACGATTAATGCCTATTCGCACTTTAATGCAAAAGATTCCAAATCTATTGGTAAAACTCAAGCCATGCCTATTGATGAGCCCTATTTCAGTAAGCCAGTTCCTTCCACCAGACACAAAGTTTGATTTAGTTCTCTTTGACGAAGCATCACAGATTGTTCCCGAAGACGCAATAGGAGCAATCTATCGTGGAAAAACGGTAGTAGTTGCAGGTGATAACAAACAATTGCCGCCCACTTCGTTCTTTCAGAAAAACCTGATCGATAATGTAGATTGGGATGAACTCAGTGACGATGACGTAGAAGTCTTCGATAGCATCCTCGACGAGTGTCTAGGCATCGGATTACCAGTTAAAACGTTGAGATGGCACTATCGCAGCAAACATGAAGATCTAATAGCGTTTTCAAACCATCGCTTCTATGACGACACAATGATTACGTTCCCAGCCGCAGTAAATCAAACTGATAATTTAGGCGTAAAACTATTCTATGTACTAGACGGCATCTACGACCGCGGAGGCAAGCGAAACAACCAAAAAGAAGCCGAAAGAGTCGCGGATCTAGTTTTTGAACACTTCAAGAACTTCCCCAAAAAAACTCTTGGCGTCGTTACATTTAGCATAGCTCAAATGGAAGCGGTTGAAGAAGCTATAGATAGCAGACTCAAAGAACAACCCACTTTCGAGTCCTTCTTCAAAGAAGATCGTTTAGAAGGTTTCTTTGTTAAGAACTTGGAGAACGTGCAGGGAGACGAGCGCGACGTTATATTTTTCAGCGTTGGCTACGGCTTTGATCAACAAGGCCAAATGGCGATGAACTTTGGACCCTTAAACAAACCAGGCGGTGAGCGGCGATTAAACGTTGCCGTTACTCGTGCTCGAGAAAAAGTAGTGTTGATTACTTCGATTAGAGCTTTTGACATAGACAAAGACGTCCAAGCATTAGGTCTGCAAACATTACGCGCTTATCTCGACTATGCTGAGCATGGACCACAAACTCTTTCAATTAAAGCTAAGGAAGGCACGTTTGATTCAACCCTAGACGAAGATGTCGCAGCTGAAATTAAAAAGATGGGCTACCAGGTTATTCCAGAAGTAGGCTGCAGCGGTTACCGAATTGACATGGGCATAGTTGACCCAGTTAACGAAGGATGTTTCCTTTTAGGTGTAGAATGCGACGGTGTAACATACAAATCAAGTAGCAGTGCGCGAGACCGCGACAGACTGCGCGAACAAGTGTTAAGGCAACTGGGTTGGCGCATTCACCGCATTTGGTCACCTGCTTGGGTTGCCAGACGTGACTCAGAAATTCGACGCCTAAAAGAAACACTTGAACAAGCCCAAAAGACTCAACTTGACAAAGAAACCCAAAAACCAATAATCGACGTAAAAGAAAATTCCGCTCCCCAAACGGACATACAAAAAAACATTTTTGCAGGTATAGAAAAAATCGGTGTACCTTACAAAGTATACCCGCTAAAAGCCACCTACAACCCATACATCAAAGTAGTCTCAGCCAAAACTACAATCGATTCAAAACAAAGAAACGAGTTTCACTTCCCAGAAAACCGCGAAAACCAAACTAAACTTCTCGCTGATCTCCTGCAAAATGAAGGTCCAGTCCACTTTGACTACGCGGTTGAGCGGTTAGCGGCTGCATGGGGAATAAAGCAGGTGACACCAAAAATTACTCACGCCGTCAAAGAATCCTTAAACAATCTCATAAGAGAACAGAGGGTAGTTATCAAGGGTAGTTTCCTGTGGCCAACAGGACTTAAAGAAACATCGATTCGCGTTCCAATGCAGGGTGTTCAAGAATCCAAACGTAAACCTGAGTACATTACACCTGAAGAAGTCGAGTCAGCCATGATGCTGGTTGCCCAGTATGCCTTAGGCATAAGCGATGATTCGTTGATTACTGAAACCGCCAAGATATTTGGAATTAACCATTCAGGCGAAGCAGCCAAATCACTGTTCTCTGAAGTGCTAAAAAGATTGGTTAGAGAAAGAAAACTTATCCGAAAAGACGACGGCGTAATAACCGCCGCCTAATCCTTATTTATTTCACTTATTAAAACTGGCAAATCATTTAGCGATGTTACTATGTAGTTTGCCCCGTTGTTCATCAACTGGTCAGTCGTCGATAAACCAGATGTTAACCCAACTGCAATGGCTTTTAACTCCTTTGCACTCTGCATATCAACAACGCTGTCCCCCACTATCAAAGTGGCTTTAGCGTGAACTTCTAATTTTTTAAGCGCTAGCTCAAATTGTTCAGTGTGAGGCTTGACATACTTCACTTTGTCCCGTGGAATAATGACTTTAAAGAAGCCGTCAATTTTGAAGCGTTGAAGAATATAGTTTGCTGCTTTCTCGCTGCTGGTGGTGCATATGCCCATTTTCAAGTTCATTTTCTTTAATTCTTTAAGCGTTTCAACTGCACCTGTTAGCAGGCTAGTGGTTGTTGCCGCTTCCATCTCATATCTTTCAGCGATTGAAAAAGCTTGGGTGCGAATTTCCTCAAAAGATTCAGAAGAGTTGGTGCTATTTTTGACGAAAATCTCTGTTTTTTTTAGCATTTCAAAGATACTCTCGTTAACGTCGAGAACAGAAACAGGAACATGAATGCTCATCAGATATATTCTAACTTCAGAGCGTAAAGCTTTGTAGTCAAGATTGAAGTGGGCAAGGGTTCCATCCAAATCGAATATTACTGCTTCTATGGCCAAAACTGTTATCTCCTTTTTCCTTTGAGGGTTTGGGGTTAACACTTCTCTAACAAAAATATACCTTGTGGTTATCAATGATACAACATACAAGTCGAATATCCAGTGCCTTTCCTATTCTGAGTTATTATCACCTTGTTCGCTGGTTTTGCAGGTTGCCGAAGTAGTATAATGAACAAAGTTATAACCAAAAGGGAACAACATACCCTGGAACTGATTAATTAGAAGTAGAGCCACTTGCGGTAGACTAATAACCCCTAAGGTATATCCAATGGTTGATGCCCCTTGAATTTGGAAGATTATTCTAAAGAAAAACTCTGTCAGCTGCTTGTTGAGGCAGTCCACGCTTCCGTTATGTATCCAACTCACAAAGCTTACACACGCGACTGCATGCTGCCTCAAAAAGCCGATATTTCAGCAGCTGAACTTTCCGAACGATTGGGAATGCCTCTTGGCGAAGCACTCGTAATACTAAATGAGCTAATGCAGGACCAAAAAGTCTAAACTGTTTGTTTTCTACCAGCGATTAGCTTTATATCTACTTTAGATTATAACCTATCAGAATGCTTAGCAACAAAAAACACACGCTCTCCTGCAAAGCTTGGATTGAATACAAAGGAAAACCCCTGATCGGCAAAGGCGGAGCAGAAATTCTAGAGAGCATCAATACAGAAAACTCTATTTCTAAAGCTGCAGAAACACTCGGGATGTCTTATCGATACGTCTGGAATTATATTCAAGAAATCCAAAATGCAATGGAAGAAAAGATAGTTGAAACATACAAGGGTGGAAAATCAGGCGGAGGCGGCGCAAAACTAACTAATTTAGGTAAAAGCTTGCTTGTTGAATATAAACAAGTAGAGATTTATTTGGATAAAGTTTTGTCTGATCCACGTTGTTTGGAGGTGAAAAGTTTGAAGTTAAGTGCACGCAACCAGTTTAAAGGAAAAGTCTTAGCTGTAGAAAAAGGCGTAATAACAGCTAAAGTTAAAGTTGAAATAAAATTGCCAGTAACAGTCACGGCAGTTATAACAAAAGAAGCAGTAGATGAATTAGACATAAAAGTTGGTGACGAAGTAACTGCAATCGTTAAGTCGACAGAAATTATGATTGCAAAATAGATTTTTTTATTCTATTCTACAACATATCTGTATGTTATGTGTTCGCCGGCAGTTACGCTTTTTCTTGTAATTTTTAGTATATCGCCAGGTTTTGCACCTATCGCTTTAACGGCTGGATCGCCTGATTTGACTTGTGGCATTTGGTATGGTTTGACTTTGAATTGTGCGAGAAGCTGGTTCTTTTCTTTTTCTGTTAGGATTTCGTGGAAAGGAACCAATGCGTGCTCGAAGATGTCGAATACCGGAAACGATTTGGGTAATAACTCTACCTTCTTCTTTTTTGCTCCAAGTTTAACTGCATGAGTGTAGCGTCCTTCGGTTACTACGATGGCTCGATCAAGGTCTTTTTCCTTCATTATTTTGTAGAGAGTGTTCATGGCTGCTATGCCGACTGTGGCTTCGCCTAAGATGCACCAGACTATTGCTCTTTCTTTGTCCTGTGGAATATCAATGATGTAAGCGTATGCGCCTTCAAACTTTTCTTTTTCAACAAGTTTATATTTTCTTAATTTGATTAGAACTTCTGCTTTCCTTTCTTCGATTGTTTCAACTTTAGTGCTCAAGCCACAAACCTCAAGGTAGAATACTCGCAACCTAAAACAAACATTTACCCTTAAACTTTATGGTTTATAAAACGTGAGAATGTATGCAATTGGGTTTTTTAAGTTGGTTAACTTTCATTTTTTCTGTAAAGTTGACAATATTATACTTACTTCGGTTATTTTCGTCAAATATAGTGACGCTTTATGAGCGTACCAAACGAATAGACCTTTACGTAAACCTTGTAATACGAAAATTTTTCTCGATTCCTATTAATTATGATTTCTCTTTAGAGTGCCCTGCCAACGTTGCCTTTTCCAAAAATTGCAGTTTTCATTGTTTTTTCCTTAAATATTGAAACTTTGAAATTTTTTAGTAGTTGTGACTGTAACATGCCTACAACAAGCGTTTCTATGGGAAACATAGGGGTTAAGAAAATTGAAGAAATTTAAAATTAAACACGTTCTTGCAGAATTTGGCAATGAAAGAAAATAGATTAAAATGTTGAATTAGATTCGGACAACGACTTTTTCGGTAAAGGGCTGGATTATTTTTGCGAAGTCATCGATTGTTTCTGGTGCGTAGGGTTTGAGTGTTTGATAACGTTTATCAAGAGTGTCTTGTGCGATGAATTGTTGGATTGCATGTGTTTTTGAGCCTTTAACCATCTCGCCTATACATGTGGCATCCTGTGCAGTAACGAGTTCTGGAACAGCAGTTGTGCGGAATTCGTAGGGTACTTTACCCATTTTAAGGATTTCCATTGTGCGCATTAACTCCGTTGTTTCGTTGGCGCCCAGAAGCTTGTATTTTTCTCTACATGTCTTCACGTCCATAGCCACGTAATCTACACTTGCGAGACATTCTTCGAGTTTATCTGGGAAGAACCCGTTCGTGTCCAACTTTACCATGAAACCTCGATCCTTTAGTTTAGCAAGAAACTTTGGCAGTTCCTTATGCATACACGGCTCACCACCAGTCACAACTACTGCATCAACGTATTTTTTGCGGCTCTCCAAAATTTCCAAAGCTATGCCTTCCTGCAAAAAGGGCGGTTGTGGATCAACAGCAATCCGCCAGTTATGGCAGAAAGGACACCGCAAATTGCAGCCTGGCGTAAATAGCACTGACGCTATTTTATCTGGGTAATCTACGAGACTGACTTTTTGTAATCCGCTAAACTTCATCGGATATTTTCTCCTTAAGTAGTTAAGGGTGCAGATGTTACTATGGTTGATCGATCGAAGGTTTTGCGTATGTTGAATTCTGCTTGTTTTCCATCATTCCATTGGTCAACTGGTCGTAAGTAGCCGACAACTCTTGAGTAGACTTCGCAGGTTGCTTCGCAGACTGGGCAATGTTTGTGTTCACCGTTTGTGTAACCGTGGGTTGGGCAAATGCTAAAGGTCGGCGTTAAAGTGAAGTAGGGAAGTTTTGAGTTCCAAGCGACTTTCTTAATTAATTCAGCAGCTGATTTCCACGATGGTAAACGTTCGCCAAGGAAAATATGGAACACTGTGCCTCCAGTGTAGAGTGATTGCAGGGTTTCTTGATGTTCAAGAGCATCGAAGAGATCACCTGCGAAATCCACTGGTAACTGGGAAGAGTTCGTGTAGAATGGTTCCGCGTGGTTCGAGTTGATTTGCTTTTGGTTAGCGAATATTATGTCTCTGTATCGTTTTTTGTCTAAGCGTGCGAGTCGATAGGAGGTGCCTTCAGCGGGGGTTGCTTCAAGGTTGTATATGCAGCCTGTTTCCTCTTGGAAGTTTGCTAAACGTTGGCGCATGAAAGTAAGCATTTTTTGGGCGAAGGCTTGTCCATCACGAGACGCATATGTTTTGTCCTAGCAGGTTTATGATTGCTTCGTTGACGCCTACTATGCCTATAGTTGAGAAATGGTTCTTCCAGAATTTGCCGTAGGCTTCCTTAACATGTCTCAAATAACGTTTTGAATACGGGTACAAACCATTATCGGTGAAGGATTCAAGCACTTTACGCTTGATTTCTAAGCTTTGTTTTGCAACTTCCATTAGACTCTTCCAGTTTCTCAAAGAATTCGTCCTCATCTTTTGATAGGTAACCTATTCTTGGAATGTTTAGGGTGACGACGCCGATGCTGCCTGTTAATGGATTGGCGCCGAAGAATCCGCCTCCTCGTTTGCGTAGCTCACGGTTGTCTATGCGGAGACGACAGCACATGCTGCGTACATCTTCAGGTTTCATGTCACTGTTAACGAAGTTCGAGAAGTATGGCACACCATATTTGGCGGTGACTTCAAAGATTGCTTGAGATACGGGTGACTCCCAATCGAAGTCTTTGGTTATGTTGTAGGTTGGAATTGGGAATGTGAAGACTCTGCCCTTTGAATCGCCTTGGCGCATACCTTCAGCGAAGGCTAAATTGAACATATCCATCTCTTTAGTCATATCGCCGTACGTATCTTGCGTAACTTTGCCGTTGTAGACCACTGCTTCATTCTTCATGAAGTCTGGAACCGTCAAATCCAAAGTTAAATTAGTAAACGGCGCCTGGAAACCAACGCGGGTTGGTACGTTCATGTTGAAGAAGAATTCCTGCAATGCCTGCTCAACATCTTTCTGGTTTAAGTGGTCATAGCGTATGAAGGGCGCTAGGGTATGTGTCAAAGTTGCTAAATGCCTGTGCACCAGCCGCTTCACCTTGGAGTGTGTAGAAAAAGTTTACTACTTGTCCCAGTGCTGTGCGGAAGTGTTTGGCAGGTTTGCTCTCGATTTTGCCTGCTACTCCGCCGAAGCCTGAAAGTAGCAAATCGCTTACGTCCCAGCCGACACAGTAAGGTCCAAGCACGCCTAAATCGTGGATGTGCATGTCGCCTGAGAAGTGTGATTCCGCAATTTTCTGGGGGTAAATTCTAGCAATCCAGTATTTGGCGATAACTGTGGATGAGAGGTAGTTGTTAAGGCCTTGTAGTGAATAACTCATGTTACTGTTCTCTTTCACGCGCCAGTCTTCAACTTCGAGGTACTGGTCCACCATATCTGAAGAACTCAGCAAGGCGGCTAATTCGCGCATGTCAGTGTGCTGTTTGCGGTAGAGGATGTAAGCTTTAGCTGTTGAAGCATGTCCGTTTTCAATTAAGCGTTTTTCAACAACGTCTTGGACTTCTTCAACTGTAGGAACGCCGTCGTCGCCATACATTTTGTTTAGTTGAGTTACAACTTCGTCGCTGATGCGTTTAGCCTGTTCCTTGTCTTTTCCACCCACTGCTTTAGCAGCTTTCCAAATGGCAATTGTAATACGTTCTTGATCGAATGGTTCTAATTTACTATCACGTTTTAATACAAACTTCATTTTTTCACTTCCAACAGTAATCGCCTGAAATCTTCAGGTTCTTCAAATTGCTTGTAAACTGAAGCGAACCGAATGTACGCGATGCGGTCCACGTTTTTGAGGTACTTCATGATTGAGTCGCCGATTTCTCCTGATGCGACTTCTTCTGTGCCTTTAAGCATGAGATCTTGGCGTACTTGTCCTGCTAACTCGTTAATTTGAGTCATGGTTATAGGTCTTTTTTCGCAGGCTTTCTGTAAGCCGCGAATTATTTTGTTGACGTCGAAGCGTTGAAGTTCGCCGTCTTTTTTTCTGACCATGAGCTCGACTGTCTCAAGGTACTCGTAGGTAGTGTAGCGTTTGCCGCAGTTGATGCATTCTTTTCGTCTGCGTGTGGTGTTTTCTGGCGAGTCGCGTGTTTCGAGGGTTTTTGAATTATCGGAGTTGCAGTAAGGACATCTCATTTTTAATTCTCATGCTTTTTGTTAAGGTATAGTGTATGCAGGTTTATTGTACACACTACCGTTAGCGCATATATAAGTTGATTTCACATTAAACATGCAAAAGCACGAGTACGTCCATAATCAATGCCGTGAAGTTTAAACAAAAAACCGCAAATAAAAAAATCTGAAACAAGCCCTTTTCCGCCAAAAAACCTGATTTCAACCAAATAATCTATTGGTTAAGGTTTGCGTAAACGATATAATTAAAAACACAAATACTCAGTAGTTACCTTCTGTATAAGACAAACAAGCCAAGGAAATGCTGAAATTTGCAGTCAAAAATCGTGAAAGCCAACGCACCATACGAATATTTAACATCTGAAAGGTGCTACATTGCTGAAAATTTCAGCGACAAAGACGTTTCAATAGCGCGTGCAACAGTAAAGCCAGGCATCACTACTAAAGCGCATCACTTAAAGAAAATCCAGGAAATCTATATAATAACGGCAGGAGAGGGCGAAGTAAGCTTTAGTGGCTTAGAATCAACCAATGTAAGTGTGGGCGACGTTATCGTTATTCCTGCTGGGGCGTCACAGAAAATAACTAATACTGGCCAAACCGACTTGATTTTCTATTGCGTTTGCACGCCGAGATTCACTGAAAACTGCTACTTTGACGATGAAACAGAACAGAAGCCGTAATGACATATGTCGACTTCGGAAATAGTGGTTATAAGCAAAATTAATGATATGTGTTTTGAGGAGAAAGGAGAAGCTCCTTACGTTTCTAACCAAAGAAACTTTAACTTGTTTTTAGGTCATCCATAAATTCGCTTAGGTCAAGAGTGGAAATGCTGTTTTCGTCTTTTAGTTGCTGTTTCGCTGGCGGGTTCTGGATGTAGAATGGTATTCTCTGGACAAATCGTTCTTGGAAAGTGGGTTTCAACTCGTTTTTGTAGAAAACGCCAATGGGGATTTTGTCGTCCCATTCCTGTGCTTTTTCTAAACCCGCCACTTTTTTCTTAAACTCCTCACTTGCATCATGCACAACTGGATCAAACCCTACTTCTTCAAGCTTGTAGAGCCTTGACTGAGGTTTACCCGCGGCGTCTTTGCGGTCTTCACCAGCATACCAGTCCTTAGTGTTTATGTCATTGTAGACTGGGCATGGCTGCAAGCATTCAACAAACGCTAAACCCTTATGTTCAATTGCCTGTTTAATTGTGTTTTTTAAGTGAATAATATCGAAAGCGTAGGACCTTGCAACAAATGTGTAACCAGCTGTGATTGCGAGGGCAACTGGGATGATTGCATCGTTAATGTTTGGTTTCGGAAGTGATTTTGTCTGCATGCCGAGCCGAAGTGTCGGTGAAGCTTGTCCTTTTGTTAAGCCGTAAACTCCGTTGTTGTAGAGTAGGTAGGCCATGTCCAAGTTTCTTCTTCCGGTGTTAACAAAATGTCCTGCGCCGATGCCTAGTCCGTCGCCGTCTCCTCCGACTCCGATAACTTCGAGGTTTGGGTTTGCAACCTTAATTCCCATGGCAAATGGCAATAGTCTGCCGTGAAGAGTGTGGACGCCGTTGACTTTCACGAAGTGAGGCGTTTTTGCTGCGTTACCCACTCCTGAAACAACAACTACATTGTGGGGTTCAAGGTTCAAGTCAGCCAGCGCCATTTGTAGCGCGCTTAGGATTCCGTAGTCTCCGCAGCCTGGACACCAATCAGTGTAGACATCTGTTTTGTATTCGGATAGTTTATGCGCCAAGCATTAACACCTGCTTCTCAGCTGCTTTATCAGTTAAAACTGCTTTTAATGCTTCATAAACTTCTGTTGTCATCATGGGTCTTCCCGTATACTTAAGAATGTAAAAGTTGGGTTTGATGCTTGTATTCTCAGTTATTACGCCGCCAAGCTGAGCGGTTGCATTATCTTCAATGTCGATTATCCGTTTTTTGCCTGTCAGCATCTGTTTTAGATAGACAGATCGGAAGAGGTTGAATCATACGCACCTGAACGAAGCCAACGCTAAAGCCTTCCTCTTTTAGTTGGCTGAGGGCTTCTATTATGGCGCCTTTAGGCGAACCCCAACTGACAACAATATTCTCCGCGTCTTTATCACCAAAAAACTTTGCTTTCATCTCCAACGGCACATCCTTATCGACCAACTCCAGTTTTTTCAAACGTTTATCCATCATTTTCCGTCTAACAATTGGCTCATCATTTATGTTGCCTGCCTCGTTGTGTTCGTCGCCACTGCACCATTGAACACCATTTTTTGTTCCCAAAAAAGCTCTAGGCGAGATGCCTGTTTCGGTGAATTGGAATCGTTTATATGTTTTGCCTTCAAGCTCTTTTTCACCCACGATTAAGCCTCGGTCAATTTTGACTTTTGAGTAGTCGAAAACTGGATATGTCTGCGATGAATTCGCCATTCCTTTATCGAGCAAATGAATAACTGGCATCTGGTACTTCTCAGCTAAATTGAAGACTTCTGCCGCATCAAAGAAGCACTCTTCAATGTCTCCGGACGCAAGGATTATTCTTGCAAATTCTCCGTGAGCAGCATGCATGGCAAATCGCAAATCCTGCTGGCTATGCCTTGTAGGCTGTCCAGTTGCAGGTCCACCACGCTGGTAAAATGTAATTACTAAAGGCACTTCGTTGTTACCCGCCCATCCTAAGCCTTCAGCCATAAGTGAAAATCCTGGACCCGACGTGCTTGTTGCTGCCCTAGCACCTGCCAAGCATGCACCTGAAGCCGAATTTACTGCGGCAATTTCATCTTCTGTTTGCAGGATAATTATGGCTTCTTTGTCGCCTTTTTTAGTTTTTAAGATTTCGTGTGCTTCCAAGTATTCGCTCTCGTCAGCTGCCGGGGTAATTGGGTAGTATGTTTGAACTCTGCATCCGCCTAGAACTTTGCCCATGGCGACAGCTTGGTTGCCAGTCAAGAAAATTCTTGGTTCTTTAATTTCCATTTTCTCAAGTTTGTGCTTGAAACTGTTCACGTTGAAGTTCTTTTCAGTATAATCGTAAGCGGTATCTACAGCTATGACATTCATGTCGGCGATTTTTTCGGGGAAGGTAGCTTTGATTGCGTTTTCTACGAGTTTTCGGTCATACTTTAGTAAGGCAAAAGATACGCCGATTGTTAAGACGTTTATCATTTTTGAAAGTGAACTGATTTTTTCGGTGCCGAGTTTTTCGCCTATTTGCTTTAGTAAGTCCATGTAGGGGACTGTGAAAATCTGGATATTTTTTTGTTTGGCGTAGTTTAGAAAGTCGTTGATAGTTTCGCCAATATTATTCTCTTTCATGAATGCCTGGATTTGATTTTTGTAATCTAAACTGAAAGCCGCAATGTCTTTTAAGACATTTACTTCAAGATCGCGTGAATCAACGATTATGCCGCCTTCACTCACGACTTCGTCCACATGGCGCACTACTGTTTCCGCGTCAAAAGCCGCAAGCAAGTTCACGTCACTGATATTTGCCAACGTGGGCTCTTTGGATATGCGTTGGAGAAAGTAGCTGTGCATTGTTTTGATGTTTGAGTGGTATTCTCTTCGACCAAAAACATACAAGCCGCCGTAGCCGCAGGCTCTGCCAAATATGGTGGAAGCTGAGTCAACACCGCTTCCTTGGGGGCCGCCTGCCATCCAATTTATGCTTTCAATTACCATGGTTTTCACGTTTGTATTTTTGTTAAAATGTTTCGATTTTTTTGGAAAATAAAAGATCTCCCAAAAAATGGGGGGAGTAGGTTTTTTTATCTTATGAAGTCGTCAAATGTCCAGAAGTGGTTTTCTTCTTGGATAATTATGTCTTCAAACATGCGTCTTGTCAGTGTATCGCCGCGTTTGAGTGCTTCAGCGATGATTTGGCGGTAGAGCGTTATTGCGCTGCTTTCCAGAGCATGGTCTAAGACCAGAAATTCCTGTGCGTTGTTGCCGACAACTGGCAATGGGTCTGGTTTCCAAGTGGCTTCGCCCTCGAGGAGGTATATGCGTTCGCTGATTTTTTCGAGGTGATCCATTTCTTGCATGAAGGTTTCTTTGAGGATTTTGCTTACAACTGCCGCTTTGTTGGCTTCCGTGATTGTTTCAAGCGCTGTGTTTTTCATTCTGAGTTCAAGCAATGCCATTTTTTCATGTTGGTTAGTGTACTGAATAATGCCTGCTATTTCAGCGGAAACCGCCTTGTTCAAAATGGTAAAGTAGTCTTCTGTGTATATTTTGCGCCATTCAGGAAGAGACACTTTGCTTGGTTCTTCTTTCTCATCTTGGAATTTGGTGTATTCTTGGAATTTAAACAGATGCTGTTCTTCTTCGCCGTAGATTTTCTCGAAGAGTTCGCGGGTTTCCCAATCTCCCATTTTCCCAGAGGTCTCGATGATTTCGCGGTAAAGTACTAAGGCTTCTTCCTCTGCTTTTACATTGAGTTTTGAGAATTCGCTTATGCTTTCACCGACGGTGATTTTGCTTGATTTAGTAGTGGCTTTTCCGCCAAGATAGTAGATGCGTTCAATTATTGAGGCGGCATGCTTCATCTCTTGGATTGAGATTTCTCTTAGGAACTTACCAACGGCATCATAGGTGGTTTTGTCTAAGAGTATGTTTTCCGGGATGGTTCTTCTTACGAGTTTCTCCATTTTTGCATGTTGAAGAATGTATTGTAGAGAAACTTGAATTTCGCGTTCGACTGCCTTGTTTAAAAGGTCTATATAATCTGGTGAAATTTTGACTGCCATCATAATCACAACTTACTGTTTAAAAAGAAAACGCACAGAGATATAAAATTTATGTGAAAAGCTATGCGGAGAAGATGTGAAAGCCCTTAACTTATTTGATTGTTTAGGTTTTTATTGTATTGGTTTTCCGCATGAACTGCAGTAGAGTGAGTCAGTGAGGTTTTCTGATCTGCAGTTGGGGCAACGCTGGGTCTGCATTTGAGTTGATGGTGGCGTTTGGACAGAGTATGGAACATATTGTGAAACGGATGGAGCGGGATTAAGCTTTTTGAAGCTCATTGCAGCAAAAATCCAAGCAATCCAGCCTATTATCGGAATAAACACACCGATTAAATAGAGTAACCCGGCGGTTCCGAAGTTATCCACTCCAGATTTCTCCTTGAGCTTGTTGAATGCACGCATGTAGAGCACGCCATTAACTATTCCGAAAGCAAGCGCCACCACAAATACTACAGCGAATGTAAGGATAATCTGCGTAAAAGCAGGAGTGACAGATGATGGCGTGGCTATCGAGGAAAATCCTGCAAATGCTGATATTAGAACAGCAAATTCTAAGATGACCACAACTGCGCCTGAAACTAGGCTCACTATGAAGGCATAGAGAACATTTTTGAAAATTGTTGGTTCATTGTAATATTTGGATAAACTATACATAGCATACATAAACATTATAAAACCAGCTATCCCTACAGCTGCAATAACGATTATGAATATGTTAAATCCGGCGAAAAACGAGAATGCGGGTCCAACTGAGCCGTTGGCGATTCGCGTTGCAGAAGAAGCAAATATAGAGATAATTATTGCTACCACACTTATTATTGCAACAATGGGCATAATGACGTTAATTAGACTGGAATAATACCCAAATTTTCTGCCGGATTCAAGAGACATCTATTAGTCCTCAATTATTATTTGATGGTGGTTTAGGGATAAGGCTTTCGATAATGCATAGTTCTCTTTTTAGGTAGGTATTAAACTTCCATCGTGCATCCCATTTTGAGAAATTTTCTTAGCTTTTAATCTCATCTGGATCCACCTTTACGGTTACGTTTGGTCCTTTTATTCCAGCTAAGGGTGGAAGAATGTGAGAGATGAATTGTTCTGCAGTGCATGGTCGAACTGTTCCTTTTCGGCTGTATTCTTTCCAAACATCATCTTCTTTTCTAAATTTCTGCAGCCATCTATCTTTGAACATAATGTAGATGGTGCATTCAGAATTTTTCATAACCAAAAGTTTGTCGGAGGAATATAAGAAACTTGCTGGTAGATGGGTGTACTGTGCAAAAAGGAAATTGATTTGTATGTGAGCTTAATTCGCGCTTAATGATTAGGAAGAATTGATTGAAACTTCAGCTCAATTGAAAAGGGACAACTGTGTTAATAGAAAATGGAGCAACATGTTTTGGGTTTGCTGATCTTTGTTTTTGTATTTTTTGTTTGGTTGTTGTGGTTGTGGATTCGTTTTTTCAACATTGGTTGTGGCGTTTGCTCCTCAATTGCTTCTAGATTTGAAAGTGAATAAGCAATATTAAATTTAAAAAATACTGCCTGTTTGCCTACATCTCTAAAAAGAATAATTAGGTTGCGGCTATTTTTTCCATTGTCCTGATGCCCATTTGTTAAAAGATATTGGAGTAACCTTGATTATCGGTACATCGCCCTCTTTCCAGCATCCTTCAGGACTTGCGTACTCTGGATACTTTTCTTTGAGCAAGTCATGCGCGTAACGGTATTCTTTGCCATTTAGCATAATCTCCGCTTCGCCTTGGACACGGATACCTCTTATGACCGACCAGTTTTTCTCGTCATAATCATCAAAGACCAGCGACACCTGCGGGTTAGCTTCTATATGCTCGAGTTTGGGGGTGTCAGGGTCAGATGCAAAGTAAATGTTTGCGCCATCAAAAATAGCCCAAATAGGTCTCACAACGG
Source organism: Candidatus Bathyarchaeota archaeon (assembly GCA_963705145.1). GTDB lineage: Archaea > Thermoproteota > Bathyarchaeia > Bathyarchaeales > Bathycorpusculaceae > Bathycorpusculum. The sequence continues at coordinate 81,112 of CAVPJA010000005.1, read as the reverse complement.
GTTCGCATTCCTCGGTTGCTGTTGCAAGACGGCAAACTGGTAACTGTTTAATGAACGCTATATCAGACTTTGAAAGTTTAATCCCCATTCGACCACCAATACGACATTGCATAAGTGCAGAAAAATCTGCAAGAGAATAGTTAACAAGGTCACCCTTTTAAACTATATTGGAGAGTTAAGGCGAAAGTCCCTTTCTCAAACTGGCTCCTCCAAAAGTAAACAAGCCGGTACTTACAAAACTGGTTTTCCAAATCAGTAATTAAAAGGCTTACAGAAAACAAAAAATAGCCGAGTACTTACACTCTACAGAATGCAGGTATAACACGGCGCAAATTTTAGCTGTGCGGGATTCCCCAAGCCTGGTATGGGGCAGGCCTGCTAAGTCTGTGGTCGAAAGGCCGCGTGGGTTCAATTCCCACATCCCGCGCCATTTTCCATACCTATTTTCTATTGTAAGCGTTGCTTATGGACGGTTAGATACCTTCTGATGAAGTAGTTCACGAACTCCCTAATCATCCACTTTGCAGCAATAATATTAATTGAGAAATAGACATGTGTGAATAAAGGTAATTCGATTGAGCGACAGAATAGCAAACAATATCCCGCTATTCGGGTTGGTTAGAGGGGAAGGTAGTATGGACACCTTGCAAGTGCCAATTCTAATGTCTCCTATTAACGGTCAGCACTTTCAACGCTAACTTGGAAAGCTAGCCAATGTAAACAAAAAGGGAAAAATTTAGCGCGGATATGCGCTATTCTAGTTGGTAAGCTTCTTCACCATGTTCGGCAAGGTCCAAACCTGCATCTTCTGCTTTCTCGCTTACCCGCAATGGCGAAAACAGGTTTACCAATTTCAACAGTAAATATGAACCAAAGAAGGCAAATGGCACTACGACAGCAATTGCGATCAGTTGTGCAATAAGTTGTCCTGGGTTTCCGAAGAAAAGACCGTTAACTCCAGGTACGTTTGCTGAGACGCTAATTGCGGCTGATGCGAAGAGTCCGGTTGCGATTGAACCCCAAAGTCCACCAACTCCATGACATGCAAAGACATCTAACGTGTTGTCGATTCTTGATCTGCCTGCTCTCCAGTTGGCTACCAAGTTTGAAATCACTCCAGCGGCTAAACCAATTATGAGTGCTGATGATACAGTAACATAACCCGCAGCGGGGGTTATTGCAACTAAACCTACTACCGCGCCAATAGCAATTCCGACTGCTGAGGGTTTACCTTTGTTTAACCAATCGGCTACCATCCAGCTTACTGCTGCGGCAGCTGCAGCAATGTTTGTAGTTACGAGGGCTGAAATAGCTAAGTCGTTTGATGCAAGTGCACTTCCCGCGTTGAATCCGAACCAGCCGAACCATAGTAGCGCTGCACCTAACAGTACATATGGGATGTTGGTTGGTTTAACATTGTGCAGTTGAATGATTTTGAATGACTTCCATGAATGTCTCTTCCATGGGACTCATATCCTTTTCTTCTGCCAACTACCAGGGCTGCCGCAAGGGCTGACAAGCCTGCTGATATGTGCACTACAATGCCTCCTGCAAAGTCGATGGCTCCCAAACCACGTAGCAATCCACTCGGGTTCCAAACCCAGTGTGCTATTGGTGCATAAATAAGTGTTGACCATAAGACCATGAAGATTAAAAGTGATTTGAATCTGAATCTTTCAGCGCAAGCACCTATAATCAGGGCAGGTGTGATTGCGGCGAACTTGAGTTGGAAAGCGAAGAACAAGAGTTCGGGAATCGCGGGTGCAAGCGCAGAGTTTACGTCGTGGATCCCAAAGTTCCAAGGCCTAGAAGGCCGGGACTGAAGCCGATGAAACCGTTGATGGATTGACCGAATACAAGGCTATAACCCCATAGTGCCCAAACTACGCTTATTATTGCGAAAATTATGAAACACTGAACGATTGTTGAACTAGATTTTTTTTGCGCACTAAACCTCCATAGAAGAAGCCCAATGCCGGAGTCATTAGCATCACTAAAGCAGTCGCCGTTAATATCCAAGATATGTCTCCTGAAGTCATTCTACTTTTCCTCTTGACAGATGTTTAGTTATTAATCTATTGACTGTGCAAATATCTCAAACAAATATTTATAATTATCCATTTGGAGGCAAATAAAGTATTTTATGGATTAACGGCTTATAAAGTAATTATAATTCATTACTTCATATTAATTTTAATCCAACTATAAATCCAGAATTTGTATTAAATCTGCGAAAACTATGGAAAACAAATAAAACAACCATCAAATTGAAAGCACATACCATAAAATATCAATTTGTACTAAAGTCAGAATTATCCACATTATTGGAAGATTGTTGACCATATCTATTGCCTATACTTTTGTATTCTCAATATTTTCACTTTGGATTTGGTGTCTTCATTTGAATACTTATCGCCAACCCACCCAGTAACATAGTATTCAATGGCCTAATCAGCAAACAACCAGAAGTATGCATATACTGTTGCAAATGTTAGCAGCACATTCTTAATTTATGGTGTTGGGTTTTTGTTCTTGCGCATTATTTTTGTAAGATTTCTGATTAGTAGGTTAGGCCTTTTGTTTCTTTAGGGGGTGTTCTTAAGCCTTTTTGCCTGTTGTTTTTCAGTTGTTTTGTAGTCTGCGGGTTTTTGCTCTAATTATACTTATTTGAAAATATCGATGGGGCGTAGAACTCTTGTTGAAATCTTTGGATTTGTTCGTCATAAACCCGAACCTTAGGTGCTTCGCTTTCTTGAAGTTACGTATTTGCCAACTTCTAGAGCTGTAAACACTATTCCTGCAAATAGACCTGCTATTGCCCAATCTATAAGTTCTGGCGTATGTACGTCAAAGAGTGTTTGAATACCTGGTGTATACAGAACGAGCAATTGCAGGGCAAATGATGAGACAACAGCAATCCAAAGGAACTTATTCTTAAATGGTCCAACTTTAGCTATAGGATACTTGAAAGACCGGGCTGAAATAGCTATAGTTAACTCCATTGCTATCATAGCGGTGAATAGTTGGGTTCTTGCCTCCAGTAGTCTAAATTCACTCTCCCAAGGCAAATGGGAGAAAAACGCCAACAAGAGCAGAACCGTCATGAATATTGGAACCACGGTTAAGTAAACTTTTACGTCTTTGCTAAATAGGCTCTCTGTGGGTTTGCGTGGCTTTCGCTCCATCAAGTCTGGATCTCCAGGGTCAACACCTAGAGCGATAGCGGGTAATCCATCCGTAACAAGATTAATCCAAAGGATCTGCACAGCCGTCAAAGCGATAGCTGCACTACCAATCAACTCAACATCTGAACCAGGTGAAAGCCATCGGGCAAGATATGGAACACTCACCACGGCAAAGAACATCAACAAGATTTCCATTATGTTGCACTGAAGCAGGTATGTTAAGTACTTTTTAATGTTGTCGTATATTTCCCTACCTTCTCTGACTGCTTTAATAATACTGGCAAAGTTGTCATCTGCTAAAACCATATCTGCGGCTTCTTTAGTAACTTCGGTACCTGAAATGCCCATGGCGATGCCTATATCACTCATTTTAAGCGCTGGAGCATCGTTTACTCCATCCCCGGTCATTGCAACAACTTCGTCTTTTGTTCTTCCAAGCCTTGACAATTCGAGTTTTGTGCTCTGGGGCTACTCGTGCGTAAATCACCACGTTTTCCACTACATTGCTCAAGCTGCTCATCAGTCATCTGCTCAAGCTCCTGACCGGTCAGCACTTGAACTTTTCCCTCTTTTTCGTCTAGTAATTTTAGTTCCTTTGCCACAGCAATGGCGGTTAGTTTGTGATCGCCCGTTATCATGACAACGCGGATTCCTGCCTTTCTGCAGATAGCCTATTGCATCCTTTACCTCCGGACGTGGGGGATCTATCATACTCATAATGCCGACAAAGACAAAATCTTTTTCCATGCTTCGTTGAATTGTTCTGTGTTATCAGGCAACTCTTTGAATGCGAAACCTAAGATTTCGGAGGGCTTGAAGCGCCAAGGCTTCGGTTACTTTATGGTTTTTGTTAGAGATTTCAGGTGTTAAGTGTTCGTACTTTTCCATCAAGTAAGATTTGGCTGCATTTTTCCAAGACGATTTCGGGAGCACCTTTCATGTAGGCAATTTTTTTGCCTTGAACCGTATGTATTGTGGTCATGCGTTTTCTCTCGGAGGAGAATGGGACTTCAGCGAATCGAAGCTTCTTGTTTAGTCTAACTCTTCTTTTTTGATACCTGCCTTATATGCCGCAACTACAAGTGCGCCTTCGGTTGGATCTCCTTTCACAATCCACTTGCCAGTCTGCAGTGTCATTTTCAATGTTTGAGTCATTGCATAGAACGGCAATTTTGAGTAGAGTCTCCAAGTTTTTCGTCAGGATTTACTGGTTTATCTTCGACAAGGAACTTTCCCTCTGGGGCATATCCAATTCCAGTAACTTTTATGGTTTCATCATTTACGTATATGCGTTGGACCGTCATTTCACCTTTCGTCATTGTTCCCGTTTTGTCGCTGCATATGACGCTGGTGCTTCCAAGCGTTTCAACGGCCGGCAAGCGTTTAACGATGGTGTTTACTTTTGCCATACGGTACATGCCTATTGCAAGTGCGCCTGTTATTATTGCGGGTAATGCTTCAGGAACAGCGGCAACAGCTAGGCTGAATGGCCCACAAAACCATGTCAATGACCGGGCGATTCTCAACAACAATACCAACGACTCCCACGCTTATGGCAACAACTACAGCAAGAATGCCGATCCATTTTCCTACACTTCCCATTCGTTTTCTCCAACGGCGTTTTCTCTGTGAGGCGCAGCTTGAACCATCTCTGCGATTTTGCCAAATTCTGTGGTCATGCCTGTACTGGTGACAACTGCTTTGCCCCTTCCGTATACGACGACTGTACCAGTGAAAACCATGTTGCGTCTGTCGTTTAGCTGAGTCTGCTTCAGATAGTTTCAGGGTAGTCTTTTCGACAGGTGCAGATTCACCTGTTAAGGCTGCTTCATCAGTTTTCATAGTGAAAGTTTCTAAAAGCCGAGCATCTGCAGGAATTTTATCGCCAGTGCAGAGAAGAATTATATCGCCAGGAACCAGTTGGCTAGCAGGAATTTTAATCTCTTTTCCATCTCGAAAAACGTTTGCGCTTGGTGAGGTCATCCTCTTTAGGGCTTCAACAGCTTTTTCACTGCGGTATTCTTGGGTGAAACCTAAAACTGCGCTAGCAATTACGATTGCTAGGATTATTATTGCATCGGTTGCTTCTCCTACTGCGAATGAGAGGGCTATGGCGAAGAGTAGGATGATCATGAGAATGTTGGAGAATTGCCCGAGAAGTAGTTTTAGAGGAGATTTTCCTTTTTCTTTCTTGATTTCGTTGGGTCCATAGGTACTTAAGCGCTGCTGGGCTTCCATCTGATCCAGACCTTTTTCGTTGCTTTTAAGTTCTTCAAGAGTTTCTTTAACGTCTAAAGCGTGCCAGAGTTTTGCCAAGTTTTATTCCTCAATCCGTATTTTGATTATTCTGAAGCGTACTTCCATTGTTGTTTCTTAAGCAGATTTGTTACGCGTGAAGCCGCAAGGGAAGATACCACAGCCACACCCACAAGAATCCCCGCCCAAACAAACACGCTGGGCGAAAACAAAACGTAAAATGTAGCATCCGCACTTACAAATATCAGCAGGAAAGCGAAAGCATACATCACTGATGTAGAGATGCCTGTGATTGTCTTCATTATTTTTTTGTAGGTTTTGCCTTTCTGTTTTTCATCTAGTATTACTTGCTTGAAGTTTTTTCCCTTTTTTTCTGTTGGCATATTATTTCACCCAGAAAATCCATAGTAACACGTTCGATGTCGCCACCGCAACCACTGATAGCGGCAATCCAATCTTAATGTATTCTTTAGTGCTGACTAAGCAGTTGTTTTTCTCGAGTAATCCACAGGCAAACACGTTTGTTGCGGCGCCCATTGGAAGAATGTTGCTTCCGCTTCCCGTGCCAATGAGTGTACCGAAAAGGAGTGGCCAAACACTCATGTTTGAAAGCTCGCTAACTGCTGGGCTACTGGAATCATAAGGACTGTATAGGCGGTGGAATCAATGAATGATGATAATCCCACTGATAGCCAGACTAAGAATACCAGTAATATACTTGGGTTGTTTATGCCCAAAGTGATGATTCCTTGAGCAAAGTCAGCTAATAATCCTGACGCAGCCAATGTGTAGATGACACCGAAAATGCCTGCTAAAAATATCAGAGAGTTCCAGTCAAACTCCATAATCATTCGTTTAGCATCTTTTCTGCCTATGATTAAAGCTACGAAGCCCACAGCTATGCCTACTGCACCAAGACTGAGACCGATTTCTGGAGCAAGAGCTAAGATTATTACACCAACAACGAAGAGTACCGTTGGTAGTTTTTTAACTTTGATTTTTTCAGGCTCAATGTCTATTCTCTTGTTCATCTTACGGAATATTACCAAGAGGGTCAGTAGAGCAGCTGTTACACCGACAATTGTGATTGCGCCTAATCCCACTCGCCCTTGAAACCAGTAGAAATCCAGAGGTCTCATACCTGTTTGAATTGCCAGAATTAGCGCGGGAGGGTCGGCAATCATTGTGGTTGTTGTAACCATGTTTGCGCATACACCTACAGAAACTATATATGGGAAAAGAGGTGAACCCAGTTTTCTTGCCATATGAATCGCCACAGGAGCCATAAGAAACAAGACTGCAACGTTTGCCATGAATGCTGAAAGAAACGCTGCGACTGTACAAAGGGCTAAGAGGGCATATTTTTCAACTTTGATATGGGTTAACAATTTGTTGGCGATTACTTCAGGCATTTTGCTTTCTGAGAAGATAAATGAAACCATCATGAAACCCCAAATAACCGCTAGTACATCCCACTGGATTGCGTTGAATATTGTATCTTGCCAAGAGACCAAGCCAATTACGACTAACGCGACTAAGGAGCCAACTGACACGTAGGCAAGCTTCACTTTTCGGCTTAATGCAAGCGCATAACAAGCTATGAATATGGGTAAGATTAGTATTTGCGCGTCAATTTGCATGGTGTCTTGGTTCCTTAGTTATGTTTTGTTCACGATAGCCTCTATTGGATATAAAGGTAGTTGTGATTTGTTCATAACTTTTAATAATTATTGGACTAATATTTAGCTTATTTATAAATTACTAAACATTTAGCCATAAAATAGTATTTTATTAATAAATTAATAAAAAAGAAAAGAAGGGAAAGTTATTGTCGGCTATTTAGGCTATTTCTCTTTCTCGTCCCCAGTAGGAGTTACCCATTCTTTTGCTTCGGGTTTCATCTCAACTTCTGGGTATGCGCTGAATCCATGTTCGCTAAGATCCAAGCCTTCGATTTCATCTTTAACTGGTGCTCTTAGTCCAACTGTGTATTTGATTATGCCGAATATGACTAAGCCCATACCAAAGCTGAAACCTGCAACGACTGCCATGTCAACTAATTGTGCAGCTAACTGTCCCGCGCCTGCTAGACCATTTATTAGGACACCTTGAACGCCACCATATGTTCCGTTTGCAAATAACCCTACTGCGAGCAAACCGAAAAGACCGTTAAGTCCATGTATGCCGAATGCGCCAACTGGGTCGTCAATTTTAAGTTTGCGTTCCACGAAGATGTTGCCATAGAGTGCTAGTGGTGCTGCAATGATTCCAATGACTAGTGCTGCCCAAGGTGCAATATATGCGCATGAAGCAGTTACTGCAACTAAGCCGGCTAATGCACCTGTACATACTGCCTGGATGTCGGGTCCGGTAAAGTGTTTTTTGTCTAAATAGCTGATTATTACACCAACTACTCCACCCATACCGCCTGCCAAGTAAGTTGTGACCGCAACGAGTGGCGTTACGCCGTCTAATGTACTTAATGTGCTGCCAGGGTTGAAGCCGAACCAGCCGAGGAACAGAATCATTGTGCCCATGACGATGTATGGTACGTTTGTATAACCGAAGCTCCGAACTTTGCCATCTTTACTGTATTTGCCGATTCTAGGCCCAACAAGCCAGCATGCAGCTAAACCTGTAAAGCCACCGACCGCGTGCACAACTCCTGAACCGGCAAAGTCTCTAACACCGACACCTAAAGGTAATGTTGCTAGCCAGCCTCCACCCCATACCCAGTGACCATAAATAGGGTAGATTAGGATGTTGATCAGTATTGTATAAAGTATGTATGCTTGGAACTTTAATCGTTCAGCAACCATACCCGCTACGATTGTGACTGATGTCGCAGCGAAGACTGCTTGCCAGAAGAAGTACACTAAGGTCAATGTGTTTGCAGCATCGCCAGTTAGTAGAAAGCCGCTCCATCCTATGAATGAGTTGCCGCCGTTTAAGCCTGCTAATCTTGTGTAAATTACTGAACCTGCTGAGTCAAAGCTTGTCGGAAAAGTTGCGCCTGAACCGCCGAACATTAAGCCAAAACCGATTACTGCAAAGATGACTACACCAATGCTGAAGTCAATATAGCTTTTGGTCCAATAGTTGACTTGGTTTTTGTGTCGAATGAACCCTGCACCAAGGAAAGCAAAGCCAAGCTGCATAAACCAGACTAAGCCTCCCATTGCTAAAGTCCAAGCAATGCTTATTGCGGTACCAGTGTCTGCAAGCGGGTTGGGTGATTGTGCGTAAGCTTGACCTGTGCTCATTGCTAAACAAGTGACCAAGATGCCTGCAAGTATGAAGAATTTCTTTTTCATGAAAATTGTAGAGTGTTTTTCTAGTGCTTTTTGTGCCAAGTTTGTTGCTTTAGTTAGTATTCGTGTTTTTCTCATTTTGTTCACCATTTTTATTAGACGAATACAACCTGTGTAATATAAGTGTAGTTGTGATTTGTTCATAACTATTAGGAAAAAATGGAAATATATACATAAAATAAACTAAAAGTTAGAAGCATGAACTAAACCGTAACTATAATCTCAACTATTGTCTAAAATAATCCAAGTTAAATCTTAAAATCCTCTTTAACAATATTAAGTGTGACGTTAAGTCATCGTCTTTTTAATGTGAGGCGATAATAGCAAATTCTTAAGCAATATATTCAAACTATCACGATCCCTAAGCTTCACGAGTGCCACCACATCGAAATCACCCGTAATTTCATAGAGAGCAACAACATTAGACATTTGTGAGAGATCATTCTCCAAATCCTGAATGTACCCCCCCTCTGTTTGAATAAAAATTATTACCGTTAAATCAAAACCTAACTTAACAGGATCAAGAATCACAGTATAGCCCTTCAATATGTCTATTTTCTCCAATTTTTTTATTCTTGACACTGCCACAACGTCTGAGATGCCTATTTTACTCACTAGTTTTCGTAAACTTAAGTGGCAATTTTCCTGTAATACGCTAAGAATTTGGGTATCGATGTTGTCGAGTTCTGCTTTTTGATTTAATTTCTTTCTCACTAGAAACCTCCTTAAAAATTACTTATTTATGCTTGAATTTAGGGATTGGTCAATTCTCTTGTGCAGGTTTATAGTTTTACAGGTGCCTATTTAACATTTGTTCGGATATTTTTGTTTTTACTGTACACTTATTAAATGATTTAAAATTAAAAATATGGCTAACATATGTGCATAAGACTTATGCAATGTTGGTTAAGTAAGCAATTATTGTTGGGCACTTGAAAACTAAGCTCTCAGCGTGCCAGGTTTGACCGTGACTCTGAGCTTGGTCAAGTTCTCTTTTATCTCAGCTTTAACACCCATTGCGGCAAAATAGTCTTCAAGAAATATTCTGATGAAATCCTTCGAAACCTCTGAAACCAGCACTAGCGTGAAGTCGTTAGGTGCGTTCTTGGTTAAGCGGTAAAAGTTACATGCCTCAAGCCTTGCCAGCAAATCTTCTGTTGAATGCACCTTGTTTTTTAGTTGTTCCCAGTGCGCTCTCGCTACTTCTCGGTGTTCCCGCCAGAATTCTTCCTTCTCGGGTGAAGTAGGGATGAGCCGCAAGAACATGAGCCAGTGGTCAACATCCAATATGACATGTTCACCTGTAAGGAGCATATCCAGGTAGAAAGGGATTTTTTTCTTGGTCGTTGGGTCTTCAAGTATCTTGTTTTCGCTGTAGAATTTTAAGGCTCGCCGCATTGTTTCGCTCTGTGAAACCTGAGCTTCTGCGCTTATTTTTTCTAATAAGTCTGCTGTCGTTTTATCGAATGCTACAGTTATTCTTGTCGGATTTACCATTTTCCCCACTAACCCCTATTGACACAGAACAAATTATGTGGACATTACACAAACAACATGTTTTAGTATATAGCTTTTAGTTTGATTCTTAAAACTTGGTCTCAGACTACTATACAAATAATCAAATGAACTCAACCACCAAATGTTGAGCATAAAAATACAAATAACTTTCAATAGTGTAATATTGTTTCAAATTTCCCATTTTCAAATCAGGTTAAAAAACAAAATAGCATTTTTGAGTTTACCCCCAAAAACTTATAACGACAACACCGTTTGTTTTCGTAGAAGGTGCATAAGATTATGAAGTTTGGCGCATTCATGTATCAACCTCAAAAGCCTCAAGGTTTTGATTTTCACGTTTTGCGATTAAAACTCGAAACAGGCATCAGGCTTACACCAGTTCCAGACATGATCAGTAACATTGCCGTTTTCGCAGACAACGTCGCCGTTAGGAATCATCCAGATTGGATTTCTCAGTCTCCGCTGGGTCCAGCCAAGATGGGAAACGCAAATTTTAATATTTATTGGGATGTGGTATGCGCTACTCAACCTGAACATAGAGCTGAACAATTAAACTATATAGCGGAAGTTGATAGGCGGTCTCCTGGAATATGTTTAAACAGCCAATACTTTGCGGATCACAGTCATTGCACGTGTCCACGTTGCAAAGAGTTATGGCAGAAAAGTGGTCTTGGTTGGCTTGAATGGCGAAGAAAAGAAGTTACTGATTACATAGGTCAAATACGTGATGTAGTTAAAAAGGAACTCATTTTATCAATTCAGCCAGACCCATTAACCTCTTATGAACGGTACGGCGTGGACTTTGATGACCTAGCCAAATATGCAGATGCCTTTAACGTTGTAATGTTTAGCAAAAATTATGCTACGCCTTGGTACTTTGAAATGCTTGCACGCAATTTCAAGAAACTACTCAAAAAAACATTCTATATTAGTCTATACGTTTATGGTCCAGGTGACAGCCCAAAGGATGTGCCAACCCCTGCTGAAGTGCTTACTACAAGTGTTCGTTGTGCAAGAGCCGGAGCAGATGGTTTCCTATATTTAATTGATGGTGCCAGTCAAATGCTTGATTTCCAGAAATCCGTAGTTGAGGATACTCAGTTAAGAGAGCGGTTGAAGAGTTATGGCGGAAAACCGGTTCAGGAAGTTCTTGATCGGGTGGCAAACTGGGAAAAAATCGTTAAGTAAATAGGTTCGTCGAAGTATAATTTAATTGCCAAAAGGGTCTGGAGATGTTACGTTGGACTTAGTACTTTTCATTTCAGAATTTGGCAAAGCAGCACTAGCCTTATTCATAATCGTTGACCCGTTTGGGAACATCCCTATTTTTGTAGGCTTAACCGAAAATGTACAAGACGCTCAGAAGAAAAGAGTCTATAATACCGCAACAATTGTTGGCGTGATTCTGCTTCTTGTTTTCGCATTCGCAGGGACAGGAATTTTAACGCTTTTCGGGTTATCAATCTATAGTTTTGAAGTTGCTGGCGGCATCCTACTGCTCATTATTTCCATTAGGATTTTGATTTCAGGAAACATGCATGAGAACGTTGAATCCCCCGAAAGTATAGGGGCAGTTCCAATAGCCATACCACTTCTTGTCGGTCCAGGCGCAATCACCACAACCATATTTAACATTCAACAATATGACACAATAATAGCGATATTAGCTGTTCTAGTAGTGATGTCGATAACATGGATTACTCTTAGATATATTAGTAAAGTCTACAAGTTCTTGGGCAAAACAGGCTCTTTAATAATAGCAAGAGTTATGGCGTTGCTTATTGCAGCCATTGCGGTTCAGTACATCTTGACTGGAGTAACACATTTTGTATTCTAAAGGCAAATTTCAGTTGAAGCGAGACATTAGCTGAGTACCGAGCGTTTCCATAAATGCCTAATCAAACATTAAATAAAAGCCCAACAAATATTAGTCTTCAACGTGAACAAAATGCGGTCAGAATGTCATGGATGCCAAAAAACTTTCTCCGGCAAAGGTTTAACAGTGAACATGAACGGGATGGAGCGCACTTACTGTGCGGATTGCCTGTGGAAACTTCAGAAGGAGTATAGTGCAAAGAAGACTTGTGAGGACTGCGGTCACTTTGATGAGGAATCCTGCGAGAAAACTGGGCAAAAACTGGTGCCAGTAAAAGCTGGGTTCAATACTTATTTTGTTCAAGCTGAAACATGCAGAAACTACTCCACCGAACAAAAAACGAGCTCAAAAAAGAAAAATGAATTATCAGAAGATCAAAAAGAAGCGGCTACCCTTGCAAAAAAACTTTCTGACAAAGCACAAACACTAACAATTTACTGTTGCCATTGCGGTGCACCGATAAAAATTGGCGGAAAATCACCCGAAATCCCAAGCACTTGCTCCAGATGCAAAGGCGACTTAGAAATCATAAGCTTCGCCAAATTCATAAAACAACACCAAACATAAAACTTCACGGCAAGAAATTAAATCAGCATGTTACATGAATAAACAGTATTCCCTTGTCTTGTAGGACCTAAAAACAAAATTCTCTATTGCACAAGCAACCTACTCTTTCACTTATGTTTGTAGATTAGGCGGGTTGCCTACGTAGAGTATTCAATTGACTTAATTATTTAATAAACTTGCGAGTTTTTGAAAATGCTTATTTCCACGCTTAAAGTAAACTTTTTCCTACAAAATTAACTGTTTTTTTCTGCAGGACAACAGACATTTCCAAAAAGCCTTTCAATTCTGGCTAACAATTTGTTATTAGCGCATTTTGAATCCGATAAGTTCTTTGCTTTAATGGCGCCATTGAATTTTATAACTAGTCAAGAAACCTGAACTAACAATTATAGAGTTAGTCCAGAAATCTTTACGAAAAAGGTTTTATTTTAAAGCTATGTACATTCAAATGGGAGCGAAAATAGGTATAAAAGTTAGTGGTTGTCTGCAAAAATATTTCAATCAAGATTCAGTAATTGACTGTGTGGGTGTGGGTGAGTATTAAGCAGCGAACAATTCTCTGTTTGTCTATTGCAGCACTTATTGTTATTTGTTTTCTAAGTGCACAAGTTGCGCCCGCAGACTCGTGTTATGGTCCATGCATAACTGCAGACATAGATAAAACTCAAATTAACTTGAACGAAACCGTCACGGTCTCGGGACAAGTATGTCCAGCAGCAATAAACAAAACTGTAAGAATCGCTTTCACCAGGCCAGACTACACCTACTTAGAACAATATGTACTCACAGATTCCGTAACAGGAAATTTTACTGTTACCCAAAAACTTGACATGGCAGGATACTGGAATATATTCGCAATAGATGGGCATATCTGCGACCGATTATTCGCTAAAGTAACTGACCCTGCAAATCCTGATGCTCCACCGCCAAGTCCGAGTGTACCACTGAATTATAAGGTGAACTGGTCGATTGTTGGTGTAACCGCTGTTTTGCTAAGCATTAGTGGAATCATAGCTTATTTTGGAACAAGAAACAAAACTAGAAAAATCAGTTCCTTCCGATTCCTCATCCAAGTTGTCTTAATATTCATTATTTTCTTTGGCATATTCGTCGACCACTATTTATTGCCTATACCTGCCTCCCAAATTGCTCCCCATGAAATCGAAATTGGAACAAACGTGTTTGGTGTTGGAATGCCTGATGGTCTTCCTGCACCTTTCTTTGGCTGTTTCTATCCTTGTGGAAGAACCGTAACTTGTGCACTTTGGCAAATTCAAACTTACATTTACCCATTCTTTGATGTGGGTGGTGGCTGGGGCGTACATTATGATTCTACAGGTTTGGCAAGGTTGGCTATAGTTTTCGGCGTAATCATTTTGGGAGCGGTTGTTTTGGGAAGAGTATTCTGCGGTTGGGTTTGTCCCTTCGGCTTATATGTTGATTTGATGACTCGTTTGCGAAAGGCTTTGCGGATTAAACGGCGAAACTTTTCGGATAAGTTTAACGATCGCTTCCATCAATTAAGCTATCTCATTCTGGCTCTAATGATAATTTTAAGCGTGGTTTTCGCCTCCCAAGCCATCGCAGGTACCCAATTGGTAGCAGGAACTCAAAAAGGAGGATTCGTTTACACATACTTCTCAGCACCATTCTGCCAGGTCTGTCCAATGAAACCACTTTGTATCCTGGCGGATACAAGTGTCGGATTGATGAAGCCCGCATGGATAACTCAGAACACTACAGGACAATTTTGGCAACTGGGCTACTATATAACATCAACGAACCTCATCGTACTTGGCTTAGTTACAGTGGCAGCCTTCTTTTTCCGACGTTCATGGTGCAAAATCTGTCCACTAGGAGGATTAATCGCCTTGTTTAATCGTTTTCCACCCTTCAAGATGGATTAGCGGCGTTCGCCTCAATAAGGTTGAGGAAAAGTGTACCAAGTGTGGCATCTGCAAACGTGTTTGTCCTACTCAAGTCAAAGAAGTCTACGAGAAAAAAAACGGTGATGTCGCGTCTTCACAATGTATCTTCTGTTTGCGTTGCGTGGAAATGTGTCCCAGTGAGGATTGCCTGCAATTCAAGTTCGCTGGCAAAACGGTTTGCAAATCAAGGAATTGGTTAAATAAATCCGATAGCGTAATGGTGGAATAATGAGAGCATTAAACTTAAGGTTAAAGCTGATTTTAGCCTTCATTTTCTTAGCGCTCGTGACGGCTCCCACTTTTCTTGTTGTATCCGCAAATTCTCAAGTGCCTCTATCAACAGTTTTCATTCAAGCAGACGGCAGCGTTAGTCCAAGTTCAGCGCCGATCGTGCAGAATGGAAACACCTATACTTTCACAGACAACCTGTATGCAGCCATAAAAATCCAGAAAAGCAATATTATACTTGACGGGGCAGGCTTCACTCTTTCTGGTCCTTACAATGGGACTGCAATGGATGTGTGGCTTATTGGTCAAGGACCTAATCAATTACCTAACGGAACATTGGCTCAATACGTTATAGGCATCGATTTGGCAAGCCCAAATGTTGAGGGTGTAACAATTGAAAACCTGAACGTTAAAAACTTTAGTATAGGCATGTACATTTGGACCAAAAATAACACAATTACTGGCAATGGCGTATCCGACAACATTGTAGGTATTCTGCTTTCAGGCTCTAACGAAACCGTTACGAGAAACTACATAGCTGATAATAATCGTGGATTGTTTTTCGGCTTCAACAACGTAGGTGACATAATTCCTTCGGACATTGTGATTAATCATAACGATTTTGAAAACAACATTGTGCAACTAAATGGTTGCGAATGCAAAGATGCCAACACAACGGAGTCTCCTCACAGTTGGGACGACGGACGCCAAGGCAACTTCTGGAGCGACTACAACGGCACCGACGCCAACAACGACGGTGTAGGCGACACACGCTACGTCATAGATGTATTAAACCAAGATCGTTACCCACTAATGCAAAGCCCAGTTAAACTCCAAGTTCCAGCAACAAAAATCCCAATTGAACTAATAGTTTTGGGCATTTCAGCATTTGTTGTCATAGTTGTTGTAGTGTTAGTTTATAGATTAAGAAAAAAAACGTAAAACTCTTTGCACTACTCTTTTATTTTAATGCCTGATTTACAAGTAAACTGTGATTTACATGAAAGTTGTTGCTATTAACGGAAGCGCAAGAAAAGATGGGAACACCGCCATTTTGATTCGACGAGTTTTCAGTGTTCTTGAAAGCGAAGGAATAGAAACTGAACTTATCCAGTTGGCTGGCGAGCAGATCCATGGTTGTATGGCTTGTGGAACCTGCCGAAAAATCCAAAATAAACAGTGTAAAATCGTTAACGACAACGTTAACCTCTACATTGAGAAGATGGTGGCGGCAGACGGAATAATTCTTGGTTCGCCAACATATTTTTCTATGATGACTTCTGAGATGAAAGCTCTCATTGACCGTGCAGGTTTTGTTGGTCGCTCAAATGGGGACTTGTTTAAACGCAAAGTTGGTGCAGCAGTTGTGGCTGTGCGTAGGGCAGGCGGTATTCCAACTTTCGACGCGATAAACCACTTCTTCCTTATCAGCCAAATGATAGTTCCGGGTTCCTCCTACTGGAACGTCGGAATAGGATTAAACGAAAGGCGACGTTGAAAAAGATGAGGAAGGTCTCAAAACAATGGATGACTTAGGCAAAAACATGGCGTGGCTCATCAAGAAGTTAAACCTCTAAAGATCTTTATGATTGCATTGCTAGCTCTACGCCTGGAATTTTCTTTCTCTCATATATTATCATCCATTATTTTCGAGACACCAGTTATCCACACCAAATATATGGCTCCGATAGCAATCCATACTGGAAGAATTTCAAAAGTTCGCATTCTAATAGAGAGTCCCGCACTAACTAAATCGAACAAGCCAACGAAGGCCAACGTGGAAGTACTTTTAGTCAAAGAGCAAAACTCGTTAGTCCATGATGGAATAACTATGCGGTAAGCTTGCGGAAGAATAACGTGGCGAAGTGTCTGAATTCTTGACATGCCAACGGATAAACCGGCCGCCATTTGGTCGTCAAGTATGGTTTGCATTGCACCTTTCATGTAGCCTTTCTGATATGCAGCACTGTTCAATCCAAAAACCAGGAAAGCCAAAAACAAATGATCTATTCGGAAATTGAGAATTGCCGGTATTGTGTAGACAGCAATGAATAGTTGAACAAAGAGTGGGCTTCCTCTGAAGAATTCAACATAAACGGCGATGGCTCCTTTAATTGCTTTTCCTCCGTAAATATCACCAATTGCCAGCAGCGTCCCTAATCCCAATCCCAAAGCAACACCGAACAAAGTAACTTCTACAGTTAGAAGTAACCCTTGAAGGATCCATGTGTAGTATGGGGTTTGGATGAGGAATTCAAACATTCATTTATTCCCTTGTTGTTCGATTAATGATTCTTGTCATGAACTGTTTAGCTCGATCTGTATTTGGCGCGTTAAAGAATAGTGAAGGCGGTCCGGTTTCGACTATTCTGCCTTCATCGTAGAATATCATCTCTTCTGCTACTTCTCTGGCAAACGGCATTTCATGGCTTACAATTAGCATTGTTTTTCCTTCATTTGCTAAGTCACGGAGAGTATCGATAACTTCGCCGGTGAGTTCAGGGTCTAAGGCTGAAGTGGGTTCATCCAGCAGTATAATGTCGGGGTCGCGGGCTATCGCTCTGGCTATGCCAACTCTTTGGGCTTGCCCTCCTGACATTTGGGAAGGATATTTGTTTACGCAGTCAGTGACTTTCACTTCTGTTAAGGCAGCTAATGCCCTTTTACGGGCTTCTTCTTTGGGAAGTTTCAACACTTGTCGGAGCGCCAACTCAACATTACCCAAAGCCGTAAGATGACGGAACAAGTAAATATGTTGGAAGACAAATCCAATTCTTGCACGCGCTTTATTTAGATCAACTCCAGAAGCAGTTAGGCATTCATCGCCAAGATAGATTTCGCCTTTATCAGGAATTTCAAGCATACCCATGCAACGAAGGAAGGTACTTTTTCCCGAGCCGCTGGGGCCAAAAATTAATTTAATATCGCCTTTTCTAATTTGCATTGAAACATCTTTTACCGCTTCTGTTAATTGTTTGCTGCCCGCGCATGTTTCGGCGTTTGCTCTTCTTTTTGGCGTTTTTGTCACCATAGCTTTTGTATACATGTCTTGCTTCCATTACGAAGTCTGTCATTTTTTTACAATCCTATTTTCTTTTTTCTTTTATTTCCCCACCTATCAAGCCAGAAAGCAATGGGGAAAGTTAGGGCAATGTAGAGAATGGCGGCAAGAACAAACGGTGTAATAACATCGTAGGGCGGAATGCTTTTTAGCCGCAATGATAGCGTCATTATTTCCGCCAATCCTCCAATAACGTAAACATAAGCTGAATCTTTAATGAGCAGAGCATATTCGCTTCCTAAACCAGGAGTAGAGAAAGTGAAAACTTGGGGAACCATTATGTGCCAGATTGCCCTCCACTTCGATAAACCAACAGATGTTCCTGCAATCATCTGTTCGTCTCCAACCCCGCGGATTGCACCTCTATAAATCTGCGATTGGTTTGCTCCGCTTCTCAATCCTAGAACAAAAGCTGCTACGAAGAAGGCGTTGCCGAACGGGATTGGAAAATAAGGTCCCAAGCCAAAATAGAACAATAACATCAAAACGATTTCAGGGATTCCACGGAAAATTTTTTCGTAAGCGTCAACTACAAAGCTGATTTCTTTTTCGTAAACTCTAAGGAACGCGAGGGGTAACCCTATTGCTATTCCCGCTAAAAAAGAAATAATGGAAATGGAAAGAGTTAATGGTACTCCTCCCAAGAGGAAGATTAGTTGTTGCCAAACGTCCAATACTAATCACGTTGGCTAAGCGTTCCATTTTGCTTTCAGTTGATCTACAGTTCCGTCGTAGATAAGCTGTACCAGAGCTCCGTCCATTTTGTCCAATAGAGTGTGTGAGCCTTTGGCGGTGAGGAATGCAACTGGGTAGTATGGGTGGCTATAAACAACTCCGAGTTGGTGTCCTTGTGCTTGAAATTGGGCAATCCAGGTGGTGGTAATTGGTGTTTCAGCGTATACTGCTTGTACACTTGGGTTTGCACTGACTAAGTCTTGAAATGGTGATGCAGAGTCACTCCATGTCGCTATGCTTACTCCTGCATTTTGAAGTTCTTCTTGTTCAACGTTTCCAGATTGAACGCCAACTTTAATGCCTAAAGTTTTGAAGTCTGCAAGCGAGTTTACGGTGGTTATTCCTTTGGCATCCATAGTGCTTTTAAGCATTACTACTTGTGCTTCGGTGGTGCTGTGTGGCACTGTAAAGAAACTTGGTCAAGTCTTTCTGGTGTTATTGAGAAGCCGCTGACACCCATGTCGAGTTGTCCCTGCTGAACAGATAGGATGATGTTGTCGAAGCCTACACTTTGCCAATCGATTGTTAATCCATACTTTGCTGCGCACGCATTTGCTAGATCAACTTCGAAGCCTTCGATTTTGCCTGTTTCGTTATTCAGCATTTGGTAGGGTGGCCAAGTTGGATCTGTGCCGACTTTGATGACTTTGGTTTGCAGTATATTTGCCCATACTGTATCTTCTGATGTTGAGTTTTGTGCTAGAAGGAATGGGCTTGAGATTAAGCCAACTCCGAAACCTACGACGAGCATTATTACAACTAGAGCTACGGTTAATATTTTTGCCATTTTTGTTCTCCCTAGCCCCAATATTTCGATCCTTTTGGTATTTAAGCTTAAGCACTAAGCAAGGAAGGGCTTTTTCAATTTTGGTTGCCTTGACTTTTTTGTCCTGTACAGAAACCAGAGCTATGGCAATGACTATTAAGAAGGCACCTATCGAGGAAAATATTGTAATGGGTTCTTTTAAAACTACAATTGACAGTATTACTGCAACGACGATTTCAGATAATAACAACACAGTAGAAACCGAAGCTGAAAGATGCTTAAGACCCTCCAGCCATAAATAATAGGGCAAAACCCAACAGACAATCGCCGTCCAAAAAATTGCTATCCATGCCCAAACTGATAACTGAAAGAAACCAGGACCAGCTAGAAACGCAAAAGGCACTATTGAAAGAAATGTAACCAACAGAACCCATGTCATTGATTGGAAAGTGGCAGAAGTTGAATTCATCACTAATTTTTTGTTATAAACCATAAAGATTGCCCATGTTAGGCCCGAAACGATAAGCGTCAAGTCGGCAACTATCTGGCCTTCGCCCAAAGCCGAAAAATTGAGGTTTGTGCTAACAAAAACAATCCCCATCAAACCCACTAAAACACCAAGAATCTTTTTTTGTGAAAAAGTCTCCCCTAACAATTTTGGGCTAAGAAGTGCAACCCATATTGCGCTTAAATTTATAAACAGCGCAGCCTTCGCGGCAGTTGTGTAGTTCATGGCGACGTATTGAAGTAGGTAGCCTGCAGCGTTTGCAATTCCCAAAAAAATAAGTAGTCTCTTGTTCTGCAACTTGAAATCCAGTTTCCTAAGGGCCAACATAACGGTGACTATTGTGACCGCTGATACTAAGAAACGCCAAAACACAAAAGTGAAGGGATCAATGGTTTCCAGCCCGATTTTTATTATTGGAAATGATGTGCCCCATAAAGCGCCAGCTAACAGTGTGATGAATACTGCTTTGGATTTGTTGCTTAGCAATTCGTAGGGCTCCTCTCTTCATGTTTTGCTTTTGTGATAGTCTAAGCGCTTTAATAAAACATTTTTTGTACGACCAAACAAAACTGATTAGTCAAGTTCATCAATTAACTAGACAACTTGCAACCAAAAAACTGATTGCAGACGGTACAATGCAAGCTCAAACAATCAATTGATAAAGCAACAAAAATATTGGAAAACAAAATCTAACTTTTACTATAAACATTTGAAGTAAAAAAATAAAGAGAAAAAAATCTCTTATTTCATTATGGCTTTGAGGTCTTCGTCGGGCGTTGAGATTGGCATTATATTGAATTTGTCGACAAGCACTTTGAGAATGTTTGGTGTTATGAAAGCTGGTAAGCTTGGTCCGAGTCGAATATCTTTTAGACCCAAATAGAGTAGCGACAGCAAGATGGCAACAGCTTTTTGTTCATACCATGAAATCACAAGTGAAAGTGGCAAATCGTTAATCTCAACATGGAATGCTTCTGCTAGGGCTTGAGCGATTTTCACTGCCGAGTATGCATCGTTGCATTGTCCAACGTCAAGTAGCCGTGGAATGTCATCTATCGTGCCTAGTTCTTTGTCGAAGAAGCGGAATTTGCCACATGCCAAAGTTAGTATGATTGTGTTGCTGGGTGCTTTTTCAACGAATTCAGTATAATAGCTGCGTCCAGGTTTTGCGCCGTCGCATCCGCCGACGAGTAAGAAGCGTTTGATGTGTCCATTCTTGACCGATTCGATAACTTTGCCTGCTACACTAAGAACTGCATTTCTACCGAAGCCAACTAAGACTGTTTTACCTTCCGCGTCTTCAGGAAAACCTGGCATTTCAATGGCTTTTTGAATTACTGGCGAGAAGTCTTTGCCCTCTATGTGAGAAACTCCTGGGTAACCTACTGGTCCGGCGGTGAAAATGTTGCCTTTGTAGCTTTCGATGGGGCGTTGGATGCAGTTGGTTGTCATCAATATGGCGCCTGGAAACTGTGCGAATTCTTTTTGCTGGTTTTGCCATGCTGTTCCGTAGTGGCCGTAGAAGTTGGGGTAGGCTTTGAGTTTTGGGTAGCCGTGTGTTGGGAGCATTTCTCCGTGAGTATAAACGGTTATGCCTGTTCCTTGAGTTTGTTTTAATATGTTTTCTAAGTCGATAAGGTCATGGCCTGAAACCACAATGGCTTTTCCCTTTTTGTGCCCTAAGGGTACTTTGGTGGGAACTGGGTGACCGTAGGTTTCAGTGTTTCCAGCGTCAAGCAATTCCATGGCACGTATGTTGATTTCGCCGCATTTGAAAACTAAACTTACTAATTCGTTTGCGCCAAGCGACTTGTTAAATGGGGCAACTAATCCTTCGTGGATGAAATCGAAGACTTTCTGATCTTTTTTACCCAAAAGGTATGCATGATAAGCGTAAGCTGCGATTCCCTTTAAGCCATAAGTTACTATCCATTGAAGAGAGTGGAGATCAGGATCAATTGTTGAATCCGCATTTATGCCATAGCGCTTGCCCTGTGCAACTAAACCTTCAATCGTGTTTTCTAACGGTAAATAATCGACTTTGATTTGAAGTTGCTTATGCAATTGATCGTGTAACTCGGCAGTTTTTCTAATGTAAGCAACTATTGATTCTGGATCAAAATTCACATTTGTCAATGTAACAAACAATGCTTCAGCGGTAAAGACACCTATTTTTTCATCTTTCAACCCACTCTGAATTACAAGTTGGCTAAGTTCCCTGAGCTTGTAAACTAACAAGTCTTGAAGGTTCGCAACATCAGCGGTTTTGCCGCAAACGCCGGCGATTGTGCAGCCTTGCCCTTTAGCTGTTTGTTCGCATTGATAACAGAACATTTGGTTTTGACTCAAATTTTTACACCTTTAACAATATTATATCCAAGTTTGCAGATAGCAATTGTCCCTAATATATTAGGGATTTTAAAAATGCTATTAGAACTTGCTGAAATACTTTAACACACGCACCTTATTTTACGTTATGTTGAGTCTGAATTAGAGGCGTAGTTTAGATAGCCTTGAAGCTTGAAAACGAGTTTAATGAGAACTATAATTCTCGTTTGAAATAATGCTCAAGCAACCTCCGCGTGCCCCGCCGCATAATCTCCGAGAGTGTCGCTGCGCTGATTCCTAATTTAGCTGCGAGTTCAGCCATTCCAATTTGGCGTGGATAATCAAAAAAACCGCTTTTAAGAGCCAACCAAAAAATTCGTTCCTGATTCTCGGTTAATACGCCGATCTGTGGTTCAAATTTACCGATTTTGCGCACGTTAACTGGGTGTCCTGCTTTCTCTAAGTCACTTATTATGCCTTTGTATGCTTCAAATGTTGGGACCATAAAGCTGTAGGTTATGATATTGTCCTGCATACTTTTGCCCGACACCAAAAAAGCATCATGTGCCAAAATAGTGTTGCAGACCTCGCAGCCTTCACTCTCCAGCCAAACCGACGATTTGCCTTCCACGTGACCCTTGGCGGCGAGTTCTTTAGGAACTTTATGCGTTTGGTCTTCTCCAACATCCATTAGATGCCGAACGGATCCGCTGCTTGAACTGCGGACATCAACAACTTTTAGATGTTTAAACCCCAACGAAGCCAGTTTACCAACCATCTTACATTGTTTGTTCTCCACTTCAATAACAACGTGGTAAGGTTCGCGCCATGTATCAGGCAATCTAATCAGCCTCCTGTTTAGACTTGTTTTCTTTTAGTTTCCCTAATTCTAAAGCGCTCTTAATTAAACGTTCAAACGTTTCAAAATCCGTATGTTGCAAAGTAGTTTGCTCGGAACTCACATATTTGTTGTTTTTTGCTTGAGTAACTAATCTTTCGAACTCTTCTTCTAAGATATCTCTAGTCATAATTGGCTTACCATCAAGTAATCTTAAACCACAAGTAAGGCAATATTCAAAATCAAACACTAAAACCCTCTCCTTAGAGTTGCCTTCACCAAAATATTTGATGTCTTTTGCTAATTTGATGAACATGACATCGTCAAATTCAATGAATGAGACACGGGTCTTTCTTATATCATGTTTATGATTCAAATTAACACTCTTCTTAGCTTATACTTGTCTACATATGTATTTGTTTATTTAACGATAGCCAATTTCCTTTATCTTCAAGATATCCAACTAATACTCGGCATTATAGGTCGCGGTTTATTTGATGGATTTTCTTGAAGACTTGAATAGAGACAAGTTTGATGTGTGTTATTTTGTTAGAGGTTTTGAGAAAAGGAAGTAATAAATTACCCACCACCTACTTTTATTCGCCTCACCAAAAATGAGCACCCATAAAGACGGACTCAACAGAGGAACGTAAGAAACACAAATCTTGCACCTATGACGATAGAGTTCTACCCAATTATGGAACAGGTGGGGCAAAGGGCAAAATTCCCGTGCCGAGAGAACTTAGCAAAGGTGGGCAACGCCCAACAGTGAAGTTAAGCGTTTGGTCACATGGGAGACAAACAGCCCGCAAAAAGAAATCAGTATGGTTGAATCAATAACTTTTGAGCCCCAGAACGTTTCAAAGCTTAAACAGTTTTTTGAAGACAACAAAGAAAAGTTACCCCGAAATCTTGGTAGACAAAAAAGAAAAGAAAGCGAATTTTTAAGTTCAACACTCGCATTAAAGCTATAAACATTCAAGCTGGGTGCCAATTTGGACATAGAAAAGAAAATCGAGTTAATCTGCAGACCGCCAACCGAAGAATTAGTTACCACAGAGGATTTACGTGCACTTCTTGAAACTGAAGAGCACCCCATCGCCTACAACGGCTGGGAACCCTCTGGTCTAGCACATCTTGGAACAGGCGTTATCTGCGCTTACAAAATGAAAGACTTCGCAGAAGCTGGCATACACTTCAAGGCGTTCTTGGCAACGTGGCATGCATGGTTAAACAACAAACTCGGCGGCGACTTAACACTTATCCGCAAAGCAGCCGACCTCTTTAGGCATTCATGGCTTGCTCTTGGAGTGCCAGGCGACAAAGTCGAATTCATTTACTCAGACGAACTCTACAAAGACATCGACTACTGGGCAAAAACAGTGATAATCGCTAAGAACCTAACTTTGGCCCGAACAACCAGAACTCTTGAAATCGCAGGCAGAAAAGAAGGAGAAGCCCACTACGTTTCCGACTACCTCTATACACCCATGCAGGTAGCAGACATCTTCCATATGAAAGTCAAAATTTGCCAACTGGGCATGGATCAACGCAAAGCAAACATGGTTGGCAGAGAAATCGGAGAAAAAATCGGCTGCTGGAAACCAGTCTGCGTACATCACCATTTACTGCAAGGATTAGCTAAACCCGGAATTTGGCCAATTCCCGAAGGACAAGAAAGAGAAGCAGTTGCATCAGCCAAGATGTCTAAGAGCAAACCAGACACATGCATCTTCATCTATGACTCACCAGAGGAAATCAAGCAAAAGATGAGTAAAGCGTTCTGTCCAGAAAGAACCGTAAAGTTCAATCCCATAATGGATATTTGTAAATACATTATTTTCAGGGAAAAACCTGTTTTCAGAATAGAGCGTCCAGCTAAATTCGGCGGAAATGCAGAGTTCCAGAGTTTCCAAGAACTTGAGGTAGCTTATGCGGAAGGCAAATTGCATCCTATGGACCTTAAAAATGGTGTTGCAACTGAACTTGCAGGCATCCTTGAACCAGTTAGGCGCTACTTTGAAAATAACAAAGAAGCAAAAGACTGCTTAGAGATTGTGCGCAATTCAAAGATTACCCGGTAACTGTTTTGTCTACACATCGTAAAGAGAAAGTAGAGAAAATAGAGCAAATCATAACACAGTTGATTGAAAAATCATCGGAAGGCACGCCCATCATTGTTGAAGGCAAGAAAGATGCGCAAGCGCTTCAAGAATTGGGCGTTAAAGGCCCGATTTTAAAGGTTAAGTCCGGCGGCAAATCTTTTCTTGAATCAATAGTGGAAATCGAAAGGCTAAGTTCAAACGAGGTTATTCTATTCTTGGATTTTGATCGACGAGGCAAAGAAGGTACCAAATATATTCAAGATAGTTTGGAGCGAGGGAAAATTCTTGTGAATCTGAATTTTTGGTATGACCTGTGCGCTCTTGCAGGTCGAGAAATGCATTGCATCGAGGGGTTGCCCTCGTATTTGAGTACTCTTCAAGAAAAAGCCACTTGCAAATAGAATTGGAAAAGAACTTTATTCACTTTTAACCCAAAATATAAAAAATTAATTATTGTTTCAAATTGTTACTGGTCTAAGTTATATTTTCTTAGGACCGAAATATTTTCTTCTTAATATAGTCTGAAGCAAATAACCCACAATAAAAAAACTATAAATAATTTCAGTGAATCCAGCAAATTTTGGGATTCCTGGAATACTTGGTAAATCCAGAAGCGTCAAAGAATCCGCCGCAATAACAAATAACGAAACCGCAATGGTGCCAATCCACCCACCCTTTTTGCCCTGCCAAATAAAAAAGGCGAAAACCAAAGCTAACAAACCAAAAACAAAAGTATAAACGTCGTAAACTGCTGTTGCTGGAAGGAACGACATGTTTTCGTATGCAAGAAGAAACAACCCGAAGAAAGCGTGGATGGCGCCGATAATTAACTGTGCAAAAACTAGTATCACGATGCCTAAACCTCTGCCTAGATGATTGTGGGTGGTTGTTTTCTAACCATGTAATCGCCAAAGTACAGATTTATTTGTCCGAATAACTAGTTGTTTTGCTGTTTAGGGCTATTTTCTATTTTGTTATGGCTACATTGATGTATCGTAACATTGCCTTCCACAAGTCTATGCGTAATCAAGCCTCTTTGAGGTAAGCCAGTTTTTTCTCCACAGCCAAATGAGAGGCAAAACTATTGACAACAATACAGCTATGCTGATTATTACAATGTTTGTGTTGCCGAATTGAGCAATTCCGAAGAAGGTGGCAACCGTGTTAGGAAAAGAAGTAATCGTGGTTACAATTGTCAAGTAAAAAATGACGATTGTTAAACCCTTTATTGAGAGATTAATTTTGTTTGAAATAGCCGATAAATGCACATTAATGGCATCTGAGAGGATTTCCCTATAAGTCTCTACTATGTCAACTTGTCTAGTTAACTCCTCATGTGTTGAATCAAACAATGCGCGGGTTTTAGCATCTGTGCAGTTATCATCGCATTTTTTAAGGTTAAAAACTAGTCCTCGTTCATACCACAGAATTTTGTTGAAGCTGATCATGTTCGATTTAAGTTTGAATATCTTCTTTAATGTTTCAGGGGATGTCTTCTCAACTACTTCTTCTTCCATAGTTGCAGTAAGGTTTTCCAGCTTTTCAATTTGCAAGTAGTGATTAGCGACTATTTCATCTATGATAAAATAAATAACCTGATCTGGCGCGTCAATGTTTGGTTTGCTCATCCGTTCTTTAGCCGTATTAATGATTGGCTGGATTTCTTTTTTGGTCACAGTCACAAGTAAGTTCTTTGAAAAACCCATGACCATGGGATAGGCTTTTTTGGTTGAAACAACATCCTGCATAACAAGGAAATTGATAATTCCATAACCCTCTTCTAAACGTAAATCAATAACGTTTTTAGTTTTAGGTAACCTCAAAAAATTAATCGGCATATTTGTTGCGTTGGAGACTTCTTGCAACTCGTTTTCTGTTGGGTCAACAATTTCAAGCCAGACATTGTTGAGACTTAACGAATTAACTTCCTCAGGCTGAATTGTTCTTTCAGTATTGTCGCCTAAGTTGACGGTCCGAATCATGAGGTAATCAAGCCTTTGATAGGCATATTAGATTTTTGGCTAATCCGTTTGAGCTTTTTTTTGCTTAGCTTTCTTTTCCATAAGCTTCCCTAGCGTTTCAATGAACTGTCCAACGCGGTCCCTTGTTCTGCCGAAATCAATAATTGAGGTTATTGTTGTTACTGGTGTTTCAGCATAAATTGACATTCGCGTTGTATTTTCATCTACGGAGGATGCTTCAAGGTAAAGAATTGAATTGTAAGCCAAGAAACCACCTTTTGTTTTGATTTTAGCCTTGTGAGCTGTGCCATCTTGCTCTTCTATTGTCCACTCCAGAATCTTGATGGTTTCTGGGATTGCAGCCCAAATCTTCTTCAGCGGATAGGATACTTCGAGATTTTCTTTCTCGTTACGTAAGTAAGCCATTCTTCTTCACGAATGTTTGGTTTGAGTTATACTTAACTCTTCATCTTGGGTGCACAATAGTTTCCGATTTCGGAACCGCTGGAAAACTGCCCAACAATATAGTAGTATTCATTATCAAGAATAGATCGAATTCTTCAGTCAAAGCGGCAGACTATCTACTATTTGAAACGTAAAAAAGAAACCATAGCAAACAAAAAGAAAAGACATTAGATTCTAATTTAGCGTTGCCTTTCCTACATTGTTTATTTAAGTGATTCTTTTAATGCTGAAAAATAAGATAATACTTGTTCAATCTGTTCTTTGGCCATGGATAGGATTACTTGGACAGCTTCTTTCTTTGGTGTAGTTGAAAATGTGGCTATTGCATAATCTAAGTTGGTGAAAAGTGGTTCCCATGGAATGTTGACTCTTTTGCCTTTAAAGTTGTAGAGGGCAAGGACAAATGCACTGGCTCGGCTCAAGCTGTCTTTGAAAGATTGAATACTTGTCCCAATAATTGTGACCTCGTAATCTTTCCCAGCAATAAAACTCTGAATAATTTTGTAATTTTGTTCTAAGTTTTGAATTTCAGCTAAGAGGTCTTGCTTAATTTTTGTCTCTGTGTCGTTTTGCATGCTGCATCGCTTTTCTGTATGTTTCACCAAGTACATAAGAGTTTTTTCAATTATTTTTGTTTATATTCTTGGACTTTTGGATGTTACCCAGTTTTTTTTAGTTTTCCTCTGAAAAAGCTTCAGGAATGCGCCAATTTTGTGTCTGCTTATCCAAAATAACCTAATAAGGCGAGTGCGAAACCTGCAAATTGAATGCTTGTGGAGAACGCTGTTTCCATCTGTTGGAGCCGAGTTGAAAATTGAATAACCGATTTTAACCCTGGTTGCACTCTGAAAATCAAATAATCAGGTTTGAAAACAAGTTCACAAATGAAATGGCGCTTTAAGATCAAGACTGTTCCTAAAAAAGTGTTAATGCTTGCAACACAAATTACCGCGGCTAAACAAATTAGGTCAAAAACCAAAAACTTGTTTATTATGTTTGATTTATTACAACGGTGATTTTATGCAAAAAAAGAATAATCTCGAACGTGATGAGTTTGCAAGAATTTAACCTGAGTATCCATCAGCGAAGAATGAGTCATCTGGGAAAAGTTATTGCATCATAAACGTTAGTGGCAATAACGGCTGCGCCTTCATTGGTTGGGTGTACACCGTCAGCAAAATATTCTGAGCGATTGCGAAGAGCATCATAGATGTCAACGGTGGGTAAGTTCAATTGTTCTGATAAATTCTCAATTTCTGGAAGAAAGGTTGTAACAAGAATTGTATTGTTGTAACTTGAATCATGGGCGAAGATTGGCGGTGACTTTGCAATCCAGATTAGTTGCTTACCTTCAAGTTGTTGGAATGCCGAAACTAACTGTGAATAGTCCGTATCAAATCCAGTTTCATTTGGAGTGATTTCTGGGTTTGCATCATTGGTTCCCAGCATGATAATGATTATGTCTGGGTTAAAATCTAAAGCTTCCCTGAATTTGCTCTCATTCATGTAAGGTTTTGTAGAGTCAAGTGAAACAGTTGATCCGCTGATGCCAAAATTGCCAACTACATAGTTTGAACCAAGCATCAAGTGCAATTGGAAGGGGTAACCGCTTCCCTCAGTGATGCTGTCTCCAACACAAGCAACGCGAATCGGTTTAGCTGAGGAATACCCAAATGAAAAATAGGCCGCAACCACCAGGAGAAGGATAAGGATCATTACCCCAGTTGAGAATGATCTTGTTTCGTTATTCATGCGGTCTTTACCTCTTTCATTCAGCGTTCCGATCCTTATGCCATAAATTGTCAAATGCCTTATTGACGATTTGAAAGTTAATTTTTTAACCAAAAGAATGATTTCATTCCATTTAAAATTATAGGTAGAAACAGGCATAAAATAAGCTGAATATTCAAAATAATTTATAGGGACCTTATTTTTTAGAAAATTTATCAACTGCTGAAAACTGGAACGGCCACTTATTCCATGAAGTCTTCTACATCTCAAAATGCAGTTGCAGCTAGAAGCGCAGCGGAAAATTTACCTGGAGCAGTTTGTGAAAATTATGGATGCTGTCCTACTTGCTTTAGCAAAGTGACGCATTACTTTGGGTGGCAACCAAGAAGGCTTAGGTTTTCGAAGTCTTCAATCCATAGTCAATGATAGCTACAATGAATCGCAAAAGTTTTTTCCCCCAAAACATTCAAAACATCAAGTCCTAATTTTTAGGATTGGAGTTTTAGCAAGCCTATATGCTGGGTAAAGGCTAAAAAGGAACATTCCAATTAAGGCTGCAATAAGCCAAATCGCTATCTCCAATATTGTAAAGCTTGTTACAAGTGGATTCTTCATTAAAATAAGCAAAGTTATGACGACTCCAAGCGAAATCCCTGCTGCAAAACTAGAAATAAGCACTACAAAACTTTGAATCGCTGAAATAACCACTATTACTCTTGGTTTAGTACCCACTGCACGCAATATAGCGAATTCTTGGTGTTGTTCATCCACGGCAAGCATCATATAACCCACAAGGCAAAGGGCAGCAGAGGTTAAGGTTAAGAGCGGCAAAAGCATGATTGTTTGCCAATTCGAAGCAAGAAATGCAGCGTTTTGTTTGATAACTTCGCCAAGGTCAAAGACATCTAAATCTGGATTTACCGCTTGAATCATGCTTTTCACCTCGTTGATAGCTGCGTTTCGATCGGTTGAATTATTTAGCTTAACCAAAAGCAGGTTAGGGCTGGAAATTCTCGAAGTATTTTCCAGTTTTTCCAGGGGTACGTAGGTAACTAAACCATTGTTTATTGGGTCAACGCAAACCCCGACAATTCGGAAGCTTTTATTTTGAAAACTTATGCTTTCAAGCAAAGGGTCAGCATAAACAACATACTTGCTTGGATGAGGCGAATACAATGTGTGGGAAATTGAATCTCCTATAACAGCCTCCAAATCGCCTTTTCCACTTAAAAATCGACCTTTAATTGACCATGATCCGACGGTTTTTTTCGGATCAACGCCAATCACTATTGATTCGCCTTCTCGGCTATCACCAACAGGTAACGTTGCTAACGAGTCAGGGGCAATAGTGAAATTGCCAATTTCCTTAACATGCTCTTTCACAATTAAACGTGAATCCACCAAACTCACACTGGACAAAGCACTCAACTGCTCAATAAACGTGTTGGAAATAGCGAATTTTGGGTCTGAATAGTTAAAATCACCCGTTTCCCTTTCTCCTGCAAACTTTGCCAAGAGCAGTTTATACTGGTTTCCCATGTTGGGGTGGGCTACGGCAATTGTGTCGCTGCCAACGGTTTTTTGAACCCATGATACTGTTGTGTCATTGGCGATGATGCCGCCAGCAACCGATACTGTGAGTAAAATAAAAACTATGCAGAGTAAGATTATAATGCGGATGCTTACTGATTGCCGACGAAAAAGGCTTCTTGAAGCAATCCGCCAGCTTAAACCTGACCTTGACAGTGCCTTATGCTTTGTCCCTATTGTTAGGCCATAGTAGTTCACGGGTGAGAGCGCTTTTATTGGCGACATTCTTGAAGCTTTAAGGATGGGTTGTAATCCAAAAATATTTCGAGAACAAAGAAAACGATAAAAACTAATGGTGCAAACCAGAAATTAGGCAACTGATAATTAGAGAAAACAACGTTAGCAGCTGCAAAATCTGCCGAAAAGCCGAAAACGATGCCTAAAACACAGCTTATAAATGTTATGGTTAAAAGTTCTGTCATGAAGTATCCTGCGACAAGGCTGTTTGGACAACCCGCAGCTTTTATCAAGCCGAAATCTCGGGTTCTCTGCGCCATCATTAAGAAAACAATAAAAGAAGTCAGCACAGCACCAACGACAAAAATTAAGAAGCCGATGAAAAGTATGAATTGGCTGAAAATAGCAGTCAAACCCTGAGTTAAGATGCCTGTTGCCGAGAATATACCCAAGCCTAAACGATTACTAAAGAGCAATAGAAATAATGTGGAACCAATGCTCAATGTTAAAGTTGCGACGGTTAGGCTTGTTTGCAGTCTCCTTCGCAGCAAATCATTGGTTGGAAAACCGGCACTACTCATTATCATCGACCAATTTGCCATCTTCTAAGCAAAAAACTATGTCTGCTAACTCTCGGATTTGCGGGTCATGGGTTGAAACAATGACGGTTTTGCCCTGGGACTTCAAAAATTGGAGCACTTGGATGATTTTTTGAGCGTTTTTTGTATCCAAATTACCTGTTGGTTCATCCGCAAGAATCAATTCTGGATCATTAGCTAGTGCCCTGGCGAAAGCGACCCGTTGCTGTTCGCCACCGCTTAGTTGAGATGGAAAATGGTTTGCGCGATGCTCTAAGCCAACGGTTTTTAGCAATTCCTCGACTCGTTTCTCTATTTCTTTCTCAGGTTTTTGTGTCCACTCCATAGGGAAAGCAACGTTTTCAGCTACCGTTAAAGTAGAGACTAAATTGTAAGCTTGAAAAACGAAACCTACCTTATTGCAGCGGAAATCTGAGAGGAAATCTTCATCTTGCATCGTTAAATCTTGTTCAGCAACGATTATTTTTCCTTTGGTTGCCCTGTCAATTCCACTTATAATGTTGAGAAGAGTAGTTTTGCCTGAGCCGGAAGGACCACATACCACCGCGAATTTTGCTTTTGGAATCTGTAGCGTTATGTCTTTCAAGACGGAAATTTTGCTGTTGCCAACCTCGTAGGTCTTTTCTAAGGCTTGCGTGGCCACCATTATTTCGTCTTTTTTAGACAATTGATGCTCTTACCTGCACTTGTTAGGTAAGGTCAGGTTACCTATAAGGTAATAATAAGTTTGAATACTACAACAAAAAAAGAGACTTAGAGGTAATATCCATGCCTTGCAACGTCATCTTTTGGGTGCGGATTCCTCTGTGGAGAGTGCTATGTTGTCTGTTTCGCTTGAAAGTTCAGGAAAGTCCGCTTCGTACTTTGCGTCGCGGTAGTGCAGTATGCGTTTTGTCACTTCAATAGTCAGCAACACGATTGCGGAGAGACCTGCTATTAGGAGTACTTCGTCGATTCCGACTGGGGCGAGATTGAAGCTTTCACGCAGGAACGGCACGTTGGTAATCAGCAGTATCAGCGCGATTTCCCAAAGGATCGTACCCACGAGCAATTTGTGGGGTCGCGCTTTGATTATGGTGTATTTTAGTGAACGACAGCTTAATGCCAAGACGAGCTCAAAAAAGATCAACACTAAGAACAACCTTGTCTGGGCGACTTGGAGACCTATCGGTAGGGAGCTTATGAAGACCCACAGCAATAGTGGCGTTTCTATGAGAATGGCTCGTATGAGGAACACTTTGACGTCTTTGGTAAATATGGTTTCTTTGGGGTTTCGGGGCGGCCGCTTCATAACGTCGGGTTCAGGAGGACTCAAACCTAAAGCTATGGCTGGCAAACCGTCTGTGGCGAGATTGATATAGAGGATGTGCACCGGTAGTAGCGGCAGCGGGTAACCAGCTAGCACTGCAAAGGAGAGGACGACTATTTCCACTAAATTGGCCTGCAAGAGGTAGGTGAGGTATTTTTTGATGTTGTCGTATGTCAAGCGCCCCAACTCCACCGCCCTAACAATGGTTGCAAAGTTGTCGTCAGCAAGTACGAGGTCGGCAGATTCTTTGGTGACTTCGGTTCCGGTTATGCCCATGGCGACGCCGATATCGCTTTTCTTAAGCGCCGGAGCATCGTTAACACCATCGCCTGTCATAGCTACAACTTCGCCTTTCTTCTTCCAAGCCTCCACGATTTTCAGCTTATGAAGCGGGGAAACGCGAGCGTAAACGGTTACGTTTCTGACTTTTGCTTCGAACTCTTCTTGCGATATCCTTTCTAAATCTTCTCCGGTGAGGACTTGGTCGCCTTCATGATAGATACCTAGTTCCTTGGCAACTGCCAACGCTGTAAGCTTGTGGTCTCCAGTGATCATTACGGTCTTGATTCCGATTTGTCGGCAAAGCTTCACTGCCTCCATGGCTTCTTTACGCGGCGGATCCATCATACCTATTAAGCCAAGAAAAACCAGTTCACTTTCAGCGGTTTCTTCTTTGCAGTTAATTAAATCACCGGAAATTTCTTTGTACGCTATCCCCAAAATGCGCAGTCCGGCACTTGCCATTTCCTCGTTTACAGCAAGCACTACTTTGAGCCTTTGTTCAGTTAGTTCATCTGTTTTGGCATCTGCGCAAATACGCGTGCAGTATCGCAGGATAATTTCGGGGGCTCCTTTAATGAAAATGAGTTTTTTGCTTTCGGTTTCTAGTTGTGAACTATGGATTGTTGTCATACGTTTTCGGTCTGAGGAGAAAGGGAACTCGTTTATGCGTAAGTAAGCGTTCCGTAACTGCTCTGTTTGGACGCCTGCTTTTAGTGCAGCTACCACAAGGGCACCTTCGGTTGGGTCACCCTTAACTACCCATGTGTCACCCTCCTGAACCACGTCGGCGTCGTTGCATAAGACAGCGCCTTTCATGAGTAGCGAGAAGCACTCGGTCTCCGTTATCGCCTTGTTTTTCTCGTCGAACGCGCCCTGAGGCGAGTAGCCTACGCCGCTGACATCGATGGTTGTACCTGCAGTGTAGACTTTGCGCACAGTCATTTCACCTTTGGTTAAGGTGCCTGTTTTGTCAGTGCAGATCACCGTTGTTGAGCCAAGCGTTTCAACCGCAGGCATCTTCCTGACGAGAGCATTTCGTTTCGCCATCTTATACATACCGATAGCTAAGCTTCCAGTTACAATTGCGGGTAATGCTTCTGGGACAGCTGCAACTGATAAGGCGATTCCGAAGAGGAACATATCCAGCAGCGGTAGCCCCCGTGCAACACCTAAAACAATTACGGTTATGCTGACTGCCAATGCTGCTAAGCCAAGCCATTTCCCAATTTCTTTAGTTCTCTTTTCAAGAGGAGTCTCCTTCTTTTCTACAGCACTAACTTGCTTGGCGATCTTTCCGAACTCTGTGTTCATAGCGGTCATGACGACGAGGGCTTTGGCTTTTCCGGAGGTAACCGCAGTTCCCGAGAAAACCATGTCTTCTTTATCCAAGATCGCAGCGTCTTTAGCTACTTTTTCCGTGCTCTTCTCAACAGGAACGGATTCACCTGTCAGGGGAGCTTCGTTAACGTGTAAATTGTAAGTCTCTATTAGTCGCGCGTCTGCGGCTATTTTGTCTCCTTCTTTTAGTACCAAGATGTCGCCAGGCACGATGTCTTTGGAGGCAATCTGTACTTCCTTGCCGTCCCGCAAAACTGAAGCAGTTGGCACAAGCATCTTTGTTAAAGCTTCCAATGCTTTTTCTGCGCGGTATTCCTGGACAAACCCCAGCGATGCGGAGATGACTACGATGATAAGGATTATGCTTGCGTCAAATTGATGTCCGGTCGCAAATGACACTATTGCTGCGGCTATTAGAATTAGTATAAGTATGCTTTTGAATTGGCCTAGAAAAATCTTGAGGGGTGAGGTTTTTTCGCCTGCGGCTAACTGGTTGGGACCGTATTTTTTTAGTCTCTCGGCTGCTTCAGTTGAGCTTAACCCTGTTTTTTCACTTTTAAGTTTGCTTAACGCTTCCTGTGCTTCAATCGCATGCCAAGATTCTTCAGAACTCACAAGCTTCCCCTCGAATTACCTAATTTTGTAATCTTAAATAATAAATCTACCCCTTGCAGTTCACATAAAAATACAATAAAGTAAACACTTAACGTCGAAACATTTAGTGACTAGTAGTTATTTAGGAATTTATGCAAGATGAAAATATAGCGGTTTACCTGTTTGCTAATTCTTTAGATATATCAAATTATTCAAAAATCGAATTAATAGAAGTAGAAAACAAATTAAGACTAAATTAAAATACATCCACGCCCATTTTGTCAAAGCTGCAAAAGACTCTGCACACCTGAGGAAGAAAAATGAGTAACGAACGCGACGAAACCAAACTAATCCCTCGCACAATGTCAACTCAACACCCTGACAATGTAAACACCCCAGAATGGAGCAAAGATGAGGTCATAGACGGCAATGCAGAGGTCTTTGAAGCATACTATGCTTATAGCGTTTTGGGCTGCCAAGAAGTAATGTGGGACTCAGAAGGAAAAGACACAGACACGCGAGTAGTTAGAAAACTGCTCCAAAAACACTGGGACTACTTCGCTGGACACACGATTGGAGAAGATGTATTCTTAACATATCGAATTCCAAACCCCCAAATTGAAGGTGCAGAAAAAAAATTCATTGTAGAAACACTGCAAAACATCCCGGTGGCTCATGACGTAGCATCATTAGCATATAAAAGAGAAATATCACCCATTTTTGAGGTAATCTTGCCCTTTACTACAGACGCAAGAGAGCTCATAGTTCTCTTCAACTACTACAAAAAATCAATAGTTGCAGATGAAGACATACCCCTCTATGGTTCAACGACAACAAAAGACTGGATTGGTAGCTTCAAACCAAAGGCAATTAAAGTAATCCCACTGGTTGAAGACTTCGATAGCATCCTGCACGTTGACAAAATAGTGAGCCCCTACATAGAAGCGGTTAAACCCAAACACCAAAGAGTTTTCATTGCACGGTCAGATCCTGCACTAAACTATGGGCTCTTATGCGCGGTTCTACTCTCCAAAATATCACTTAGCAAACTAAAAGCAGTAGAAAAAGAACACGACGTTACAATACACCCCATACTTGGGGTCGGTTCACGACCTTTTAGGGGTCATCTATCGCCAGAAAACGTCGACAACTTCTTGCAGGAATACAAAGGAGTATCAACTGTAACAATTCAGTCAGCTTTCAGATATGACTACCCCATCGAGCGGGTCAAAGAATGCATACAAAGCCTCAACAAAAGACTTCCAAACGGCGAACCTACAGCAGTTGACCAACAAGAAGAAGAAATACTTCTTAGTATACTTGGTAAATGCAGACTACAGTATGAGAGCGAAATTGAAGCATTAGCGCCCTTCATCAATAGCGTTGCAGTCTATGTCCCTCAAAGAAGAGCGCGCAAACTCCATATTGGACTCTTTGGCTACAGCAGATGCGTGGCAGGCGTGTGTTTACCTAGAGCAATTTCTTTTGCCGCAGCACTCTACAGCATTGGGGTACCTCCAGAATTCATAGGTATGAAAGCATTAACCAAACTGACCGAACCAGAATGGATACTCCTACAAAAATACTACATAAGAATGGAACATGACCTAAGCTCTATTGGTGAGTATGTCTCTTGGGAAAACATTAACATGCTCATGGAAATGAGCTTAGAAACTGCCAAAAAAGCCAACATGAGTGAAGAAAAACTCAGAAGCGCACTCTCAAACATATTAGATGACTTAAAAACAGCAGAAGAGAAATTGTCAATCAAGCTTGGACCAAGAGGCGTCTCGGGGAGAAAGCATGAGAACTTCACCAACAACTTCCTATTATCCTACGTTCAAAATGAAGAAAACGAAGCAAGAAAAGCCCTCATAGAATCTGCCAAACTTAGAAAATGCTTAGGATAAAAAATTAGGCGAGTGGCAGTTATCTGCTTTGTTTTTTGTACTTAGCAAAAATATTTCATGTTTCTTTCGCCGATGTCGCCGCTCTTGTCTCTATGTTGTCTTTGGAAACAAAATCAAAAATCGTAGGGAGGACTAATACTAATAGCGGTAGGACTCACAATTCTTCTGGAGCATATAATCTAAAAAAATCTGTTTAGCTCCAAAAAAGTGGGTTTTGTTATAGTATCTTTGCACCACTTTCTCTAAATCAATGACTTTTCTTCGATTTCGATGGATGGTTAAAAACTGATGAAAAAGCTGCCATTAAGGTGTTTGTAGCAGGAACTGTTAACGTGAGCTAAGGATTATCTGTGGTTTGCTGGTGGTTTTTCGCTTAATTCACGGTACTTTTCCATTGCGTATTCTACGATTTCCCGAGCTACTTGTGCATCTTTCCATTCTCTGACCTTCACCCATTTGTGGGGCTCAAGCCGTTTATAAGTTTCAAAGAATTCTTGAATCTCTATTAATCGGTGTTTATGGACATCGGTTATGTCATGGTAGCCTTCGAAACGAACATCGTTAACCAGCACGGAAAGAATTTTGGCGTCCAGCCCTTCTTCGTCTTCGATTATTAGAGCACCTATAACACGAACCTTAACAATACAACCAACTGTAAGAGGCGCGTAGCTGAGTACCATAATATCTAAGGGGTCCTCATCATCAGACCAGGTCTGCGGAACAAATCCATACTCAACTGGGAACACGACTGATGAAGGAATAATCCTATCTAATACGAAGGCTTCCATTTTTATGGCGTACTCATATTTATCTCGCGAGCCACTTGCAACTTCAATAACCATGTTCAAAAGTTCTGGGGGATTATCGCCCGTTGGGATGCCGCTCCAAAAGTTCATGTTTTTATCAACCTTTTATAAGGCAACGCTGTCAGTGATTTAAATTTTTTCCGATTTTTCCTTAACTTTCATGGCAGTTTCCCCAGAGTGCAGACCCTAATAAAAGGCTATTTTGTGTTATCCGATCCAGGTTGCAAAGGTTTTGTGTGAGGACTGTTTCGGTGAAATCCTGCTTGCAACGCGTAAAATGGCTTCTGGCAAGCGGAATTGACTGAGTTGTTCATAACCTCGCAAGCATTGACCACACAGCGATAAAGAAAAAAACCACCAATAACCATAAACCCCCAAAATATGGCAGCAAAAAATTTTTTCTGGAGCTAAAAGGAAGAGTAAAGTGAGGGGTTGGAATACTTGCTTTTTTTG
Organism: Candidatus Bathyarchaeota archaeon; assembly: GCA_963705145.1. GTDB lineage: Archaea > Thermoproteota > Bathyarchaeia > Bathyarchaeales > Bathycorpusculaceae > Bathycorpusculum. Next base: position 42,687 of record CAVPJA010000005.1, on the reverse strand, counting down.
AAAACTGTATAACCAACTATGCACCCTATTATTGGTCCTATGCCAAAAGAGAATATTAGAAAGGCATCTCCAATAGGACCAGTGGGTATTTTGGTCCCTAAAATCGTCATTAATACATAACCTGTTACAAAGAATAGGACGATTTAAGTAAACATTGCGCCTCCTAAAACAAAAAAGAATCCTGTTGTTTTTCTTGTCCTGTTAGGTTCATACTTCACTCTTCCAGTTGGAATCTCTAAAATAGTGAATGCAATCAGATAGCCACCAATTTAAGCCATTATTTGTCTTAAAAACCACAGCCAATCCAAATAACCTGTAATAACTAATACTGTTGAAACCAATAATCCAATAGAACTAGCTATGATGTAGAATTTTGCTATGCGTACTTTCCAAATTGATGTTTTCTCAACTGCTTGTGATTGCATATTAAATCTTTTATCTGATTGTTGGCTTTTGTTTATAGAATTTTCCAAATTTGCAAATCAGTTATTATAGCTTCCAACCAGTTAAAACTGGTTTTGGAGCGTTAAGAAAATGATAAATCCTTAGTTGTCTATTGATTTAAATTGGTGTTTAATTTGTTTGAGGGAGAGAAGACTTATCTCTTTTGGGCTGGTTTGATTATTCTTAGTTTAGCGTCTTTGTTGCTTTTTGCAATGATTTGGAGTCTTCGTTACTATTCTCTTGCATCAAGCAGTTACCTTGTGAATAACTTTCCTCAATTCTTGGGTGCAGCTGTCTTTATTCTGATAGGTTTGTACATGATGAAGTCAGGTGTTAAGAAGGACAAACCTCTAACAAAGAGCTAGTTTTCAACCACTGAGAACTAGTTTTGGCGAGCGTAACTCTACTTTGAGTAAATTATATAACCACTTAAATTAAGGGAGATATTATGAATAACCTTTCAGTTTACCCCATGTTGTTTAAAATAATAGTGATAAAATAGCGGATAATTATTGGGTTTTTTAAATTGTCCTTTTTCCAAGCTAATTAAGAATTCAAATTATATAGTGTTGCCAATTAGAAGAATTATGAAGATTGCGCTTGTATGCAAGATACATATTATGCTCATGAATTTCTTGAATGATATATTCTTTATTGATGTCATCAACAAGATGCCAATTTCAGTTGGAAACGGAGAGGCAATTAGAAGACCTGCAAAGATCGCAAGCAAATATACTCTAATTGAATCAGGTATCCATCTGTTAATGGTTCGAACAAATGTTTCTTTTGAGAGTTTTTGTACCTCATCACTAAAGCTATGTGTTACAAAAAGGAAGAGAATGATGTCACTTATCAGAGCGCCAATTCCAGCTATAACTCCGGCTAAGAGTAAGTTTTGTTCTTTCGCGAGAATCAGTAATAACCCTGTACCAGCCGCTGAAGATAATGCATAGGGATAAAGTAAACCGGCAAGAAAAGTCCCAAAATAACCCATGAATACAAGGGCGTCATGAAAGGGCTTATATGCTAAACCAGAAAAAAGGACGTACACTAAGATTACGCTTATTATAAACAGCGAGAGTTTTGGATATTTAATTTTATTGCGCACAAAGTATTGCTCATTAAATACTGATACACAATAAAACATCCAATAAATAAGTTGCCTGACACCAAAAGATAAACTGCACCCCACCACTTAATTGAGTAAGTAGCTTCTGAAATTTAACCTAAAAATCAAACGAAAACCTTGAAAAACCTTCCTTTAAAAAAAGGAGTTTGCGGGTGGAGTCTCCATTTGGTTGGAGGGTTCAAGTCCAACCCCCGGCATCACTAAAGAGGCTCCTCAGATGGAAACAGGGTTTCTTCTGCTCGTTTATCTGTTATACTAACAACCTCCACTCCCGACTATACGCAGAGGCGCTAAACTAACCAAAACTTCGGGTTTTTTAGATCCAGCTTCTCTTTGTTTCCTGTATTGTGTCAAAATGGGGATCGTCTGACAAAATGGCTGCTTGGTTGGCAATGGCTGTTGCAGCAATTATACAGTCACCCATGGGTATATTTCGGTATTTGCTTCTAAGCAAGCCAGCTTGTTTGGCTATTTGCGAAGTTAGAGTTTGAATCTTCAGCCCGCTTTCAGTTAAATTTGCATAGCAGATTTCTGGTTCTTCTTTCCCGATTTTTTCGCAAATCGCCTGAATAGTTTCGCTGATAACAATTGTCGGTAGTATGCCTTCTTTGCGCTGGATGAGGTCCTTTAGCTTTTTTGTGGCTTTTTGTTTCGCTTCAGTTTTGTCCGAATAGAAATACTCCATGATAAATCTGCTGTCAAGCACTATTTTCAAGCTTTAATATTCCTCTCTAAGCATGTCTATGTGTTTCTTCATTTCTTCAGGCTTTACATATTTTGAGTAGATACCTGCGCAATCTTCCAATTTTCTGATTGGCGTAAAAATAACTTGACCATGTTCGGTTGCTTCGACTAAAAGTTTGTCGCCTTCCTTTATCACCAGTTTTTGCCTAACTTCTACTGGTATGGTCGTTTGACCTTTTCGGGTAACCTTTACAACGTTGGTCATGTTTAACTCAATATGCATAAAGGTTAGTACTACCCTAAAAGTTTAATCCTAATTCAATTGCGAAAATACTACTTGACTTTAAGTCAGTGGTTCCCGATAACATGATTTGCCTAAAGATATGGAGCCTTTGGGCCAGGCTTTAGTGGGTTCATTTACACCCAATATAACGTAATAGTTAAGAAATGCATTTTATAGTCCCCAGCTTTGTGTAATGTTTTGATGGGGTGTGCTTTTCTTGTGTTTTTCTTTTTTCTTAGCGCCCTTGAACCTATTGATTTTAACGGTTTTATCTTGGACCGAGACCCAGTGAGTTCTGCTAAAGTTATGACGATAAACATATTTTGCCACTGCCTGCTGCAATTCCAACACAGACAGCTTTTCTGAATCCACAATCAGTTTGTTTTCAACTGGGGCAACGGATACATTGAGGTTTGACTGCAAAAAGTTGGACAAGCATTCTTTTTCACTCTGCAAATCTCCCACGTCTACTTGGAGTCTATTTTTATGTCCAAAGAGCAAGGTGCTCACACCATTAAGGATAGGTTGTTACGATATTAATAATATGTGCGCACATTAAAATTTAACTCCCAGCCTAACCAGAAAAAGGAGATATGATGGTGACATCTCCATTTGTACCTGCGGGTTCAAATCCCAATAGAATAGCAATAACAGCGCCTTAGGTACGAGGAGGGCTACCCTCAAGCGATTTCATAAGCGTCTTTTTTCGTGCAATGAATATTGCTGAAGACAATATTAATACTGCAAGTATTGTGGTTGCTGCAGACAGCTGGTAAGACGCTGTTGGGTTTTGTCCCTGAGGCTGAGAACTCCACATGTTTGTAGCAATTGCATTGAATATAACTGTGAAGTTGGGGGTGTTTTCAATGGAGTATACGTAAACGCCTGTAGTTTTATCCCATTCCTTATAGACCTTTCCCGGGTCACTTGCATGCGTTACGGTTCGACTATCACCTAACAGTGTTTTTTGCTCTTCGCCCTCAATAGTTATGTTAGCTGACTTTGCAGCATCAAAAAATTTATCTCCTCTGCTAAGGTTTGCAGGAATAATTACCCACCCATAAATTTGACCTTCAGTTAAGTCAAAGTTCCAAATAGAACTCGAGAAGGTGCCATTGACCGACAGGGCAGTCTTGTTTACTTGGAACAATGCACCATCAACCTCCAAAATTTCAGTTCTATACCAGGTAAGATTTCGTAATGGATCCAAGGGCGGTCCTGTCATGCTAATGGCATATTCAATCCAATCACCTTTTTTAACACCAACCGAAGCCTCGCCGTAAGTAAATGTTGGTAAAGCCATGACTGAAACAAAAACAATGCTTACCAAAATTAAAGCAGAAAATGTTTTCATTATTCATCGAATACTGCAGAGACTTCGCATCCTTAAAGCGATTTTCGTCAAGAAACCTTGACTAACTCTAGAAAACTTCTTAGTCAAACTTTCTTGACTATGTTGTGTTTGTGTTTTTTGTGGTATACCAACAAACCAGTTGTTGTAAGCATCATACTAAGTACCAGTGGAATTGTCCATAATGATAGTTCTGGAACGGTAGAAACTGGAGTAGGTGTTGGCGAAGATTGGGGTACCTCGTTAGTTGGTGTATACATTTCATTTTCTGAATTAGCCTGATCAGTCGGGAGAGTGTAGCCTTCGGTGCCACCCATGGCATATATTGAGCCATTTAAGGCTGCTACGGCTATTCCGAAGCGAGCAGTAGGCATAGAAGCACCAACACTCCAGGTATCCCTTTCTATATTATAGATTTGGACAATATTCGTGCTGCTACCGCCTGTTGTCAGTTCTCCGCCTATAAGGAAGATTTTGGACGGAAATGAAACTGAACTTACACATGCTGCCGATTTAACAGCAGTTGGGATAGGTGTTCCAAAACTCCAAGAATCAGTTCTTGTATCATATATCTGATTTACATCCAAATTCATTGGGTCATTAAACTCGTCAAACCCACCCATCACATATATTTTACTATCAATCACTGCCGAAGCGTACTCGGTAAAAGGATAGAGTATGCCAGTCTTTGTAGTCCAAGATTCGCTAACTGGGTCATACACCTCATTAGACGTAACAGTTGAGGATGGTCCACCTGTTCTTCCACCAATCAAGTAGATTCTATCTCCAATAACGTTTGCCTCTAATTGTGTTCGGGGGGTCGACATTGACTTTTTAACTTCCCACGTGTCTGAAGCAGGGTCATAGACCTCTATTGCCCCAGTAACTGAAGAACCAAGCATCGGATTTGAGTCAGCAATCAAGCCACCTATACAATAGATTTTGTTATGATAAACCGCTATAGCAAAACTGAATCGTGGGGTCGGCATGTCTGCTTTGGTTGTCCATGTGTTTGTTGTTGGGTTGTATTCTTCGGTAACGTTAAGACGGTTGGGGTAGCCGCCAATTGCATAAATTTTGTCATTCACTACTGCAACCCCTAAGAGGGTTCTTGCGGTAGGCATAGGTGCTTTTGCAGTCCAAGTGTTCTCAGCAGTAGCTCCAGAAACAGACAAAACCACAATTATACTGGACGCTATTAGGAAGACCAGAACAATTACCAAAGCTAAAGTTTTACTCATTGCCACCAATCCTTTGTTGGATATGGTTTATAATAAAAGACTTCTTGTCAAGGTTTCTTGACTAACCTCAGTAAACTGGCTCACAGGCTAATTATGTTTTGAGTCCACATAGTTTCTCGGTTAGTTTGTCGAATATGAGTTGCCTTTTTTCGTTGCTTAAATGGAAGATAACTTTAGAAACCATCTCTTCTGATATGGTGAAGATGTAGTTTAATTTTATGACGCTGTCTTTTACGGCGCCTTCACTTTTGGTTAGCGGTATTCCTTTCATCTTAAGATTGCTAGTTATACCAGCTATCACAATGTTTCCTAACTCTTCAAACAGAACAACCGCTGGTCTTGTCTTCACTTCAGCAGTATCAGTGAACTGTACACTGGCAATTATGATATCTCCTGCTTTAAGCATCTTGCCAAGCCTCATCTTCCTGGTTGTCCCATAATTCTTTCATTTTAGCCTGCTGAATTCTATGTAAAAACTCGTCGTATTGTGTTCTTTTTTTGGATTCTTTTGCCAGCTTTATTAAGTCTGAAATAGTTTCGTTGTAGGTTTCTCTTGGATACTTTCTTATGTTTTTTAATTCTTTAACGACTGATTTCTTGAGCTGGATCGTGGTAGCTTCTTTCATTATATATCACCTATAACTCATTATAATAAATTATATATAACTTTCTCGTCACGCTGAAAAAAAAGTTATCAAAACGAATTAGAAGCTACTTACTCGAAGGCTCATGTAAATCAGGTGTTTCAGGCATTGGGGGTTGAGGTAAAGGATTGGCAGATATCAAACTAATGAATTGGGGGGCAGTCACCGCTAAGAATAGTAGTGCCGAGATGAATGTTAGTGCTAATGCTGTTCTCTTCATAAGCACCAATTAATTATGCGTTAAACTATTCAATAGTTTATTGGTTTTGTCGTGTTCAGGTTAATAATTTTATGTAGTGCTGTTTGTGCAAAGGTTAGGTGTTGTGCTGCGCTTAATCCCGCACTCACTTCTATGTTATTCTCTCCAGACCTCAGGTTTATTCATCACGTCACAGCAAATAACTTTGCCCGATACGGAGCCGATTATGCCTGAGTGAAGTGCCTGTACCATCCATGCATCAGCGACTTCTTTTGGAATTGGGTATGTTGGTTCAAATCCAAGCTTTGATGCTGGCGTAAAACCATACCGAGGATAATACTGCGGATGCCCAACTACGAAGACCAAGTCAATTCCTGATTTAGCTAAAATTTCTATTCCTTTTTTGATTAGTGCACCGCCGATTCCTTGTCTCTGAAATTTAGGTACCACAGCCAGAGGAGCTAGAAATGAAATCTCAACTTTTGGGTTGTTGGGCAAGTATCCGTGGGTGAAGAGGATATGTCCCGCTGGCTGATTATCAACGTATGCCAGTAGCGATAAGTATGGTTGTGCGGATTGGTCAGATAGCATGTCTTTGGTTAGCTGAGGCTCTGAGTCTCGTCGGAATGCTTCTTGTTCGACGTATAGTATGTCTTGAAGGTCCTCAGGGGTTGTTTCTCGAATGGTCAATTCTATCACTTTAAATTCTTTAGTTGTTTGGTAGGAATATATATGTGGCTATATTTTTTTCTGCCCATGAAACGCATCATACTGATCACAGGTCAATCAGCTATTGGAAAAACCAAAACTACGCGTGTTAAATGAATTGTTTTTTTATTAAAATTTAATTAAAGAAAGCACCTGGGACTATTCCTGATAAATAACTTGTTGTGTGATTGCGAAGGGGCAACCACAACAACTTAAATCGCACTGCTTTTTAAGTAAAATCTAATTATTTTATCTTGATTAGATGGAGGTGAAAATTATTGATTTTTGTGAGTCTGGGTAAAATGATAAAGAAGCCTGATAAAACAATGGCGGGGAACGCGACGGAAAAGGTAGAAGAGTTCAAGAAAAAAGGAATAAACATTCTGAATTGGTACTGGACGTTAGGGCGATATGATACAGTCGTTGTATTCGAAGCAGCAAACGAAAAAGAAGCATTAAAATTCTCCTTAGGTGTTGCGGAGTTCGTAGCTACAGAGACCTTGGTAGCCATTCCAAGACAAGAAGCCATAGAGCTTCTTTGAGATAGATCGTTATCACGTGCCATATTTATGGAACAATAGTTCATCCTTTTTTAATTAAAATTTAATATAATTCTTCATTAATAGAATCTATCGGCAGGGAGAATAATTGGAAACATTAGATATAGTTCTGATTGCTTTAGCCGTACTCTTTGTAGGTTTTATAGCCACTTTAGGATTATACATTGTTAAGCAATGGGAAAAAGTCGCTGTTCTCAGATTCGGAAAAATCATCAAGATCGCCAGCACAGGGATAAACTTCAAAATTCCCTTTGTTGACACGCTCTATCGAGTTGACATGCGAATGCAAACCATAGACTTGAAGGGTCAATCTGCGATAACCAAGGACAGCATTTCAGTGGGTCTAGACGCAGTTGTTTTCATGAAAGTGGAAGACCCTGAGAAAGTAATTCTGAATGTTGTGAACTATGTTGAAGCGGTCACAAAATATGCACAAACATCAATGAGAAACATCGTCGGACAATACAAACTAGACGAGTTGCTGTCTAGCAGAGACAAAGTTGCCACCTCAATAAAGAGCATAATTGACGAGTTAGCCCAACAATGGGGGATCGACATAGTAAGAACTGAGCTACAGGAAATTAATTTGCCTCAGAACATGCAGCGAGCTTTTGCGGTTCAAGCTGAATCAGAGCGCGAATCTAAAGCAATAATAATAAAGTCTGCGGCTGAATTAGAAGCTTCTACAAATCTTCAGAAAGCAGCGGCAATCTTGGCAGATAACAATGCGTTGCAGCTGAGAATTTTAGAAACTATAAAACAGGTTAGCAAGGACCAGAGCAACACGATCATCTTTGCGTTGCCAACGGAAACTCTAAAGAGCATTGGCGCAGGAGGGTTGGCTGCTATGGCTTCAATAAATAGTAGCGACGCAAGAAAACGAGTACAAAATAAACGAGAGCAAACGCAAGAGACAGAAGAAACCGAGGCAGAAAGTTCATAGCATTTAGGAATTACGGCAATAAGTTACCTTTCACAAACCTATACTGGATTTATCTATTTTCTAACTTAACAAAATAATAGAAAGAACTCGAAATTTCCTCTTTCATTCAATTAGAAATTTAGAAAATTGGAAATTTACGAATATGAAACCACCAAACATATAACATTGAAGCTCATTCGCGTCCGCGTGGATGCAAATGGCAACGTTACTTCGATTTTCGCTGCCGAATTTACAGTTTCTGAAATAGGATTCTGTTCTTCCCAGTTAAGCATAGACTAAACCACGTTTGCAGTGTATTTACCCAAAAATGAAGAAGTAGTCCCCCTTGTCAGGTAAAGAAAGACTTTTGCTTATCCAAAAAAGGTGGTGTGAAGCAACATAAAATCCAAAACGCCCACAACATATGACGGGACCCAAAAAACTGTTGCTAATTGCGCTATTCTTCTGCTCTTAGCTGCAAATGATGTTGATCCAGGACGCCAAAGCGCAACAAGCCAAGCCCCAAAGATTAATGCTGGAATTGAAAAAATGGCGTGCAAACTGTTCATAACTATACGCAAAGCTGTACTCGAAAATACCTCGGTGGAAGTGCTGAAAGGATTCATAAGCAATACTGCACCAAAACCAACTACCCATGCACACGTTACTATTAGCATAGTAATTTCGTGCACAAAATAATTTCCTTTCATTCTAAACCACATGCTTACTAAAACTAAAGCGGTCCAAAAAGTTTGAAAAATAAGATTAATCTCTGCAAAACTCAAACCAACCCTATGAAAGGGGAACATAAATATGACTGCAATCCCCAGTAAAACTACTGTAAAGATTGTTAGGATCGCGATTTTTCCTTGTGAAGGGAAACTGCAAAGGAGAGTCTTTTATCCTCTTTCTTCGTGCAACAACTATTGCTAAAGAAAAAATCAAAACTGACAACATTATAATTACTGCAACCAGCTCGTAGAATGCTGTCTAGTCTAGGAGAATCTGAGGGCTCCACATGTTTGTAGCAATTGCTTGTATAGTAACAGTCAGGTCCTCAATGTACCAGCCAGCCTTATTTGTCACGTTTTTATAAATTTCCAAGGATCCAACAAACACGCCAGTAGCTTTATCCCATTCCTTGTGTCTAAGCGAGTCGTTTCCATATGTTACAATTCGGCTTGCGCCTAACACTGTTTTTTGCTCTTCACTTTGAATAGTTACGTTAACGGGTTTACCAGTTATGTATTGAGAAATCATAGAATGTGTCTCCTGGACCAAGATTCGAAGGAATGATTATCCACCCTCCAACATTGCCTTCAGTGAAGTTAAATTTCCAAACAGCACTGCCTATCGTTCCATTGGCGTACCTAGCAGTTAGATTCACTGAGAACGCCACATCCTGAATCTGTAAAATCTGCTATTCTCATCCACCTAACGTCGTGTGTTGGAGGCGGAGTACCAGTGCCAGTTACGGTAATGTTGTATTCAATCCAATCGCCTTCTTTTACACCTACCAAAGGCCCATCATAAGCGAGCGTGGGTGAGGCAATGATTGAAACAGAAACGATAATGATTGCCAGAATTAAAACAGTAAAGACTTTCATTTCTTGTCAAAATAGCGGTAATGCCGCGGCCTTAAGAGCTTTTTCGTACAGGGTTCTTTACTAACTCTGAAAAATGCTTAGTCAAACTTTCTTTACTAAACTGTTTTGGCTAAAACATAACCAACCAAAAAGCATCGCCATTCTACACCCCCTTACTTTTCATTTATATTGGTGCAGGGGGTGGGATTTGAACCCACGAACCTCTGAAGGATAGGCTCCTGAAGCCTACGCCTTTGACCATGCTCGGCGACCCCTGCCTGCCATAGGTTTGTTTATCCCAATTGCTTCTAAATAAATACATTGCCGACCTACCCTGCACTAAAAACCCTTACTCTCTTATGTTTTGAGGGTTTTTCGGGCATCTTGCATCTGAGCTTCATTTGTACCTTGGTACTTCATGACTTCAGCGAGAACAGCTTTAACCTTAAGTTTACTGATACTACTGCGCGATTTTTCAGCTGGTCGCTCAATAGTTAGACATCGACCTTTGCCAACACCAACGTTACCACCTGAAATAACGTATTCTTGACCCGTGTACTTTACAAGTTTTTCGCAGCAATTTCCCTTTATTTTTTTGGCGAGGTCTAAAACGCTTAGCATAGAATCTTACCTTAACTCAATAAGCCAATTTGTTAGATATAACATTTGTCAAGAGGTTCTATCAGGTGTTTGTCCGGTTATGAAAGCTTTAGATTGATTTACAAAAAAAGAGAGTGCATTCAAGAAACAAGAGATGGATCATAGCTTGAGAGATTACAACAAAAACGATATACTCTATTGCATTGGTATCCCTTCATCATCGTTTTAATTATCGTTGCCTTGTCCTAATTGAGCTACTTTAGAGTTCCTTACTTCACAATTTAAATAAGAGAATTATAGTTTTTGAGAGCATCAGGAAGCGTAAGTGAGTTGCAGCTGGAAGAAATGAAAAAAGAAATCGAAGCCCTCGTCATAGCCAAAGGCTTCTACAACAAACCCGAAGATATCCCAAAGAAACTGCTTTTTGCCTTCATCGAACTAGGTGAAGCCAGCGACGCATGGAAAAAAGGGTTGCCTGAAGAAAAAATCGCAGAAGAACTCATCGACGTTCTCTTTTACGTTTTGGATGCCAGTCGTTTAGCATGCCCAAACATGAATATGGATGAAATTTTCCGCAAGAAGCTTGAGAAAAACCTCGGTAGACCGTTCCAATATGGTGAAGGGCATCGCAGCAAACAGCCCTGAGAAACCCAAAAGTATAACTAAAGTTTTTATGGCAAACCGCAAATTAATGCCTGTTGACAAAAGTGGACTTCACATACCCAAACAACTTGCTTTTCGAATGCAGCAAATGTGGTTTATGCTGTGGAGACACTAAACAAAAAACAAGACACATATTGCTCTTGGAATCCGAAGCAAATGACATTTCAGCAGAAAGTAACCTGCCGACAAAAGATTTCACCGAACAAATCAAAGATAAAGCACCCTACTGTTTTGAAATGAAAAAGCCCAAAGAAGAGCAAATGCTTCTTTTTGAAAGATAATCAATGCAGCATTTACAAGCTAAGACCCCTAATCTGCAGGTTTTATCCATTTGAACTAAAATTTGACCCAGCCAAAAGCATTCACGTTTTCGATTTTACTTTTGAATGTCCCGCAATAAGCAAAGGCAAAATAATGACTTTGAAGGATTTCGAAGAATTATTTACGTTGGCTAAAGAGCGATTATGTTAAAGTCGCCCCAGAACATCCACCTGTTCTAAAATAACCCCGCAATAATGGCACTTCAGCACCAGCGGTTCCTCGTCTTTAACATAGAATTTTGAGAAAACGGGTTCATCAGCGTTGCTTATGCAGCATGGGTTTGCGCATTTGATTATGCCTTCTATCGCTTTAGGAAGCTTTACCTCCAACTTTTCAACCACGGCATAATCATGAATAATGTTGATAGACGCATGAGGAGCCACAAGAGCAATCCTGTTAACTTCTTGAGAGTTGAGCGCTTTCCCTTCAATCTTGACAATATCTTTAACTCCAAAACGTTTGCTAGGAACATTGATAGCTATTGTCATAACTTTTTTTTCTTTGCCAGTAATTCCTAAAATTTTTACAACATCTAAGGCAAATCCACCGCGAATATGGTCAATGACTGTTCCATTTTTTATTTTGGAAACTCTAAGCTCCTTATCACTCATACTGTGTCCCGTACAAGTTACGCATAGGCAACAAATAAGAATTTACTAAAGAAATTTTTTTTATCTTTGATTGGAACGCAAATCGATTACGGTTGTTCCTGCGAACTTGTCAAAGTACCTCATGAAAGCGCTATTTTTTATTCGCCACCCATAAATTAAGTCGAAGGGAAGCAAGGGCAAAACTTTTCCAAAGTTCCGAACGGCGGCATGGTCATATGACATTTTTTTCCCATCAGTTCTAACAACCTTTAAACCTATAATTCGTTTTCCGATGCTTTGACCGTTGAATCCCTCAAGCAAAGTGGAGTAAAGCCAGAGAAGCCCGATAGTTATGGAAAGTAACGTGCTTACAAAACTACTGCTTATTAAGTTCGCGACAGAAAGTGACAGGAGCTCTGGAAGAAAGGTAATTGCAGCTGTAATTGCAAAAATTAACCCAAGATCAATAAGAAATGCTAAAGTCCTATTTCTGAAAGAAGCAAGAGGAAGTGAACTTGCTTTCCCTTCAACATCGGCAACCTCTGCCCAACCCTCAACATCGTGAATAACGCGAACTGCGCTTTCTCCAGCTCGGCTGAGCTTGTACTTGCCGCTGGAAGTCTGCTCAATAAAAGGTGATAACGAACGTAAATGAAAACTAAGTTTTCCTGTATCAACTTTGAGTAAATTTAGTAGGTCCGTGAAAGATGATTCACCGTTATCGCTGAGGTCAAGTAATATTTCCCTTCGCAATGGATGCGAAAGGACTGAAAGTATTTTTGAAACGTTTCCTTGATCTACAGCCATATTGCAAAACCATTTGTTTTAATTATTAATGTTGGTTTTCTGATGAACAGTTTTGGTTTATTACCCATTAAAAACCACTTCTCACATATAAGTGCCACTCAAATACCAACATTAAGCCTTAAGAAAAACTATGTTTTAATAGACTAAAAACAACATATTAAAAGGTAATATGTCAAGCGCTGAAGTAGCAGTCCAAGTATTCAGGGAACTGGAAATTGAAGATTTTAGAATTCTCAACATTATCGAAGCAGGCATGAGTAAACATGAATTTGTGCCCAAAGAACAAATTCAAAAACACTCCAAACTTCCAATGGATCGCATAGACTTCACACTTGGCAAATTAAGTAAACTAGGCTTAACCTATCGAACAAACGAAACCTATAACGGTCATACCTTAAACTACGCAGGATACGATTGTCTAGCCATAAACGCCCTTGTTAAAGCAGGAATAATTGAATCGTTTGGAAAAACTTTAGGTGTTGGAAAAGAAGCCGACGTCTACGATGCATTAAGTTCAACGGGCAAACGTATAGCCGTAAAATTCCATCGGTTGGGAAGAATAAGTTTTAGGCAAACAAGACGTAAAAGAGGGTACAGTCGAGAACATTCTTCTTGGCTTTTCCTATCACATATTGCTGCAGAGAAAGAATTTGAAGCTATGAAGTTGGTTTATGGAAAAGGCGTTGCTGTACCTGAACCAATAAGCCACAATCGCCATGTCGTTGCAATGGGTATGATTGAAGGTGCCCAACTTTACAAATACAAAGATGTAGGCAAACCAGAAAAGATTCTAAAAGATATTCTGCGAAATGTCAGGAAAGCATACTTAAAAGCCCACATTATTCACGCAGACCTTAGCGAATATAACATCATTCTACAGCCTGATGGTCACCTGTTAATCATTGATTGGCCACAAGCAGTAAAAACAGATCATGCCAACGCAACGGAATTGCTTGAACGCGATATTAGAAATGTGCTGATTTTTTTCAGCCGTAAATTTAATATAAAATTGGCTGAAAAAGAAACCTGCGAGTACGTAACTGGAAAAGCCAGAAGCATGAAGTTTTAGTGCTTGTTGGCGTCCATAACTATATATAGAATGTTGTTTCCGCGAAGCAACACATTGCCATAGTTAGTCATTAATTGGTCTTCTTTGAATTCAGTGGCGCCTTCCAAGAGAATGTTCATGTGCCCATCGCACTTTATCATTTTTCCCTTGTATTCATAGCCATTTTTCAGAACAACTTCAATATTGCCGTGCAATTGTTTAATGAGTACGTTTAATGGTTTTTTACTTGGTTCCATCATCGTCAATTTAGGGTCCCTGTCCATTCCTGTTGATATGCAAGAACCACTTACCAAATATAAAAGTCTTATGAAAACATCTTGTTGATAAACAAACAAGAAAGACGCTGAGAAGCAAATAAGAGTATACTTGAGAAAAATAAGCGGTCAAACTTGCTTTCTTGAATCTAACTTAGCGTTAAAAGTAGTGCAAACGAAAAATGGGGGAAAAAAGAAAAGGGTTTAGTTACTGATTGGCGATTAAAGCTTGGTCAGTATTGACAGTGCCGCTACAACTAGAAAAGCAATGCCTGTCCAGAATAAGTCGCCGCCCGTGAGGAAATACACAACGACTGCAACGAGAATTGCGGGGATTAGGACTAAGAATAATCTGATTAGGACGACAATTATCACGCCTATAATGACAAGCGCTATTAGGAAACCAATGTCAAATCCGCCAAGTCCCAAACTGCTCAAAATAGAATAAACTAAACTCATTAAGATAAAATTCAACAAAATTCCTCAATAAAAAATTGAAGTGCTATGTAATAAGCTTTCCCACGTAAGTTAGTGCTCAAAATAAGTTTAGACGTTTATTTTTGATTTGATTTTTGGAAGAACCTCTTTCTGAACCTGAACAACACCAAACGTCGTTATCTTAAACTTTTCATCAACAGTCTTGGATGCGAAATCATTTTTCACCAGTTCGCCAAGGCGCGTACTGGTTATTTTGCTGCTTTTTCCAAGTTTAATTTGCAGTTCGTCTTTTGAGAGAGAATCACTGTTAACTAAACCAAGCTTATGACCTAAAAAACAAGCTGCAAGCCAAACCGACAATGCATCATTATCTGTTAACTTGTTTTTTGGCGCAAGCAAACATACGCCGTCTCCTGAAAAAGCCACTATGCCTTCTAGTTCTTTTGCAAGTAGACGCCACGTCTATATTTAGCCAGAGTTTTTGTGCGATTTCAAAACAAGGAATGAAGTCTTTGAAGAACTGGTTTAAAAGAAGCCATACTTCTTGGGGTTCAGCCGAAAACTTTTTTTCCACGTCTTTGTATTTTATTTGCACACCTATTTTTTCAGGTCCTTCACTCAACTCATTTTGCCTCTGAGCCTGGAGAGAACTTCTTCTTCAACCCATTTTTCACCTTGAATTGTAAGTTTAAATTCTGGTTTATTTGGATCTGGCTTGAATATTTGTCCACGCTTTGTCATTTCATTTAGCCGGGCAGGAACCATAGCATTTATGCCGCTGGATTCTAAAAGTTTAGTTACTTGAGCGGCGGTACTCTTTTTTTCTTCTGAAGCATAAAGAATCAATCCAACAGCTTCATAATGCGTAAGCTTCTCCCGTGTAACTATTACCGGACCTTCTGTTGTGGGTTCAACTATGCCTTTTAATTGAGCTCCAGAAGGAGTTAATCTGTTAGAAACAAAATCAGATAGTTTCTCAACAAAATTCTCAGGAATAGTTTCAAGTAAACTCATAATTTCTTGTGGGCTTTCGCCTTCAATTACGACTTCTCCAAAGGAAGTTTTTATGCGTGCTTCAATACGTTTCATAGGCTTAAGCCTCTTACAAGGTATAAAGATGTAAGGCTTTTTAGGATTTGCGGCTCAGAGCTGTTTTTAAGGGGCAAATGTGGCTATTTTAGCCGTTCCTTGAGAAGTTTGCTAACTAATTCGGGATTGGCTTTGCCTCGGACTTCTTTCATAGTAGCGCCCATTAGCATTCCGAAAGCGTTCTTCCCCAATTTGTCAACTGATGTCTTGTTAGCTAAGATTACTCTATCAATTACTGGTGTTAAGTCTGCTTCAGTGAACATTTTTAGACCCAAAGCATCAACTGCGTTCTGCACGGTTTTGCTTTCGTTCTTGGATAGCCAGCTGAAAACGTCAGCGAGAGCCTCTTTGGCGAGTTCTCCTGAGCCGACTGCTTTGAAGATGCTTTTAATTTGATCGTCTGAAACATTGTCAAGCTGGATTCCTTCACGTTTTAGGGCTTTTAACGTTTCAGTTAAGAACGCAGACACTGTGGACGCGGCCACTGCGCTCTCTTTCACGGTGATCTCAAAGAGGCTGTTATATTCTGAGTCAACCAACTGCTTACCCAGTTTCTCGTTCAAACCATATTGCTCGATGAGGCGCACAAGTTTCTTATCTGCTGGTTCAGGCAGGTTTGATTGCATCTTCTTTACTAATTCTTCAGTTATGGGTTGAGCGGGAATATCGGTTTCGGGGTACATTCTTGCTGCGCCAGGACGTGGACGCATATACCTTGTGGTTCCATCATCCTTGGCGGTACGAGTTTCGGCTGGAATATGAGTCACTGCCTCCTGGGCACGCTCTACAACCGCTTTTAGCGCATCTAAAACGTTCTCTGCTGTATCAGCCACAAAAACTACAGCATCGCCTTCTCCTGCATTGACTGCTTTACGCAAATCTTCAACTTCTTCAGTGGTGATTCCATAGTTGGGCATTTCGTCAGTGTGGAATATTCCCCCGACTCTACCCCAGAACTTAGCGCGGTCAGAGAGTTCAGTTCCTAAGCGGAAATTGGGCATCAATTCACGTCCAAGCAACCCAGCAAACCCTGGAAGTTTGACTGCCAAAGCTTTCTGGTTTTTGTCTATTGCCTTGCGGATAACTTTACATTCGGTTTCCTTGAAGACATTTGCAACATCAACAGAATCTTGTTTTAAAGCTTCAACTTTGATGCCTCGCGTGGCGAGTTCTTCTTTTATTTTGATTAGGCCGAGTTGACGTTGAACCTCATACTCAACAACTGTGGAAATTAATTCGAGTTCTTGAACGCCTTTGATCTCGATTAGCGCGCCGTTTGGTAAGGAGACGTTGAGGTCTTGTCGAATCGTCCCCAATCCGCGCATAACCTTACCAGTATCACGCAGAATCCGCCCTATGGCAAACGCAACTTCCTGTGCTTCCATTGGTGAGTAGATTACTGGCGCGGTGGCCACTTCGATGAGTGGGATTCCCAAGCGGTCAATTCGGTAACGGATGGTTTTCCCTTCGTCTTGGGTTCCTGTTTTGCGAGCGGCATCCTCTTCTAAGCTTGATGCCTGCATGGGAATTATTTTTTCGCCGACTTTTATCCAGCCGTCTAATGCTATGATGCAGGTTCGCTGGAATCCAGTGGTGTTTGAGCCGTCTATAACGGTTTTGCGCATAACATGTACTTCATCCACCGGTTGCATGTTCATCATCAAAGAAGCAGTCAAAACCACTTCAACTGCATCCAAGTTGATAGGGTGGGGTGGCTCCTCGTCCATCTCGACGAGGCATGAGCTTGCTTTGTTGGCTTCGTAGAGGATTTTTACGCCTTTCTGGAATTCGAAGAAGGCTGCTGGGTCGATTTGTCCCAGTTCGCTTTGGGTAGGTCGGAGTCTGCGCAGGAATGTGATTTCGGGTTCTTCTTTGAAGAGTTCAGGCAGGCAACTGCAAAAGAGTTTGGAGTTGACATTTAGTTGCTGATGAATTTCTAAACCTACTTTTAAGCCCACTTTAGCGTAATCGATGGTCATTTTATTGTGCTCCTTCGATTATTTTGTCTTGCGGAAGAGTTCTCGATGAGAATTCTCCTGCGATGTTGGTTTTTAGTAGGTTCTTTGCCTCTTCCACGTCGCTGGTTTGTCCGAGTGCCCACATGAGTTTGACTAACCCTGTTTCTGGGAACATGTCATCGAGTGGCACAACGCCAAACGATAGTAGGTCACGCCCTGTGTCATAGACGTTCATGTTTACGCGTCCCCATATGCACTGGGAAGTTAATGCTACTACTACTCCCTTGTCAACGGCATTCTTGATGGCGTCAAAACAGAATTTGCTAACGTGACCTAAACCTGAACCTTCTAGCAGAATTCCTTTCATGTCTTTTTCAACATAAAAGTCGATGATTGACGGGTCAAGTCCAGGATAGAACTTTACTAATGCCACTTTTTCACAGAAATTAGGTTTGAGAACCAGTTTCTTCTTGAGGTCTCGGCGTTGGTACTGGTCGGTTTGCATAGTAATTTTTTGGTCTTTGACTTTGGCGATCGGGAAGCCATTGATGGATTTGAATGTGTCTCTGCGGCTTGTGTGGCACTTGCGCACCTTTGTTCCTCTATGTATTATGATTGCGGTGTCGGAGACGGTTTCATGCATGGCTAAACCGACTTCGGCGAAGGGTGCTTCTCCAGCGGCTTTGACTGCACCTATTAGGTTTGTGGCTGCATCACTGCTGGGTCGGTCAGATGAACGCTGGGCGCCAACAAGAATGACAGGGACAGGCAAGTTTTGTAGTGCAAAGCTTAGTGCGGCAGAAGTGTAAGCCATTGTGTCCGTGCCATGAGCAATTACTATACCATCTACCCCTTGTTCGATGCGTTTGGCGACGGTTTCTGCGAGTTCTGTCCAATGTTTTTGAGTTATGTTTTCGCTGTAAAGGCTGAAGACAATTTCGGTGTCAACCCGGGCAACGTCGGCGAGTTCTGGAACCACGCCATATAGGTCGCTAGCTGAAATCGCTGAGCGCACAGCTCCTGTGCGGTAGTCTACTCGACTGGCGATTGTTCCGCCTGTGCTCATGATGACAACATGAGGAAGGGCTGGGTTTTGTTTGGGGATTGGTGGCGAAGCAAAGGAAGGTTTGGCTCCTTTCCCGATTTTCTCAACTTTCACATCTGCAGTGGCTTGGATGCCGATATTGTAGCCGCTCTTCATTTTAATAATGATTGCAGTGCCTTCGCCTGAACGAGGAATCAAGATTCCCTCGTACATTTTACCTTTACTCGTAACTCTAAGGATATCGCCGATGTCGCAGTCAGCTTGTTTTAGCAAGTGCAACGCATTTCCATTGTAACCTGAATCTTCATTTTGACTCATACTTAGTTCACCAGTTTCTTTGAAACGTAAACTCCATCGCGTTCATACCCGAAACGCATGTAATACCTTCTTGTTCCTAACGCACTGATAACTAAAAGCTTTTTCAACCCTAACTCTTTGCCCGCTAAGTTCTCTGCTTCTTTTAAGAGAATTTGTCCATAGCCTTTATGCTGTGTTGCGCCTACTGTGTGTTTTCCAACTGGTACGAGTTGTCCGTAAACGTGGAGTTCCCGAATAATGGCCGATGGCACTGATGTTACTTCAGGTCTGTGAGCTCTTGGAGAAGGAACGCGCATGCGCAAGTATCCTAGTAAAATGTTGTTTTCTGGATCTTCGACTGAGATGAAAAATTCTTGTCCTTCTGAGGCTTCGTAACGTTGGGTTAAAACTTTAATTTTTTCTAAGTCAGGTTTCACATGGTTAACTGCTAATCGGTGTCCCACTTCGCGGCAGCGAATACATTGGCATTGTCTGCCTTGTTCTTTGAGTTTAGATTGCACAAGTTCTCGCAAATCACTCTTTTTAACTCCTGCCAAAATGAGTCTCGCTGGGATATCGCGTTGTACACGCATCAACCTTATCCAGGTCGGGATGGTCTTTTTGATTTCGGCTATCAGATTTGCTGCTTCTTCGGTTGTATAGGGTTCGTAAGTGCCGTTTTGGTACCATTCATAGGTTTTAGTGCCTGCTATTGTTAGGCAGGGATAAATTTTTATCATGTCTGGTTTGAAGGCTGTATCATTGAAAATGCGTTTGAAGGCTTCTTGGTCTTTTTGAGGGTTGGAACCGGGCATTCCAGGCATCATGTGATAAACTATTTTTAACCCAGCGTCTTTGGCAATGCGAGTTGCCTCAACTACATCTGCAACGGTGTGGGTTCTGCCGACTAAACGGTATATTTCGTCGTCTGGATTCTGCACGCCAAGTTCGATTCGAGTGACACCCATGTCAAGCATGTCATCTATGTGGGGTTGTTTTGCCCAGTCAGGACGCGTTTCAACCGTAATGCCGACGTTGCGGGTTTTGCTTACTTCTGCATTTGTCTTAGCCTCTTCCAAGGTCAATGAGGTTTTGCCTGTTAATGCATCCAGACTGCGTTGAATAAACCATCTCTGGTACTCTATGGGTGTAGCCGGGAAGGTTCCACCCATAATGATTAACTCGACTTTGTCCACTTTGTGACCTATAGCAGTAAGTTGTCGGATTCGGCTTTTAACCTGTTCATAAGGATCAAAACTGTTTTGACTTCCACGTAGCGCTGCAGGTTCATAGCCAGTGTAGCTTTGGGGGCTCCCTTGAGTTGGTCCGCCTGGGCAGTAAGCGCAAGGTTCAGGCTGAGGGCAAGGATACGGTTTAGTCATTATAGCGATCACTGAGACGCCTGAGATTGTGCGAGTATTTTTCCTTCGCAAAATCGGCAAGAGCTTTTTGGCTTCAAGCGGCGTTAGGGCGCCAATTAAATCGGCGTTAGCTGGAACAGCTTCCAAATTGTACTTTGCTGCTACTTTGATTTTTAATCGGTTAGCATCCTCATGAGTGGGGGCTTGCATAGAAAGTAATATTGTAATTATTTCTCTTAGTGCAACTTGATTTTTCAAGTGATAAGTACCAGAAGATACGGTAACTTTACGAATAAATAAACTACACTAAATTAAAACAAGAATTAATATTGAAAAAACAGTCAGCTTAAACCCAGTTTTGCCCGGCTTTTCGCTGTAGAATAACACGTTTTTCGTAGTTGCGTTTGTTTCTGGTTTTTGGACTTGGAGCAGTTTTCTCTCGTGCCGTGATTTTTGGCGTCTGAGACCTTACTTTTCCAGCTTTCGAAAGTGAACCGTGAGTTGGCATAATTTACACCTTTGGCAAAATAATCATGAATGTTGCACTTAAACCTTCCCCAATAAAATTGACTTAGGAAATACGCTCCTGAACGATAGTGCTCAGGATCGACTATTCTCCATCTATTTATTCGCATAACAAATTACAAATAAAATATTGAATAAACATGTTAAAAGCTAAAATTCCGTAGCGTATTTGACGGTTGTGCCACAGCAATCACATGTAAAAAGCGCAACGAAAAAAACATTGTTCTCTAATTTTTTGTCTGGTTTAGCCAATTCCTTTCCACATTTTGGACAATTAACTTTGTAACAAACTATCATAAATCAACTTGTCTAATAAATTATTTAATGTACTATATAGGAAGTTGTTGTCTCAAATAGCAACAACAAGGGTTCACATTGTTTTACAAAAATCTTATAGTGAATCCAGTGGGCTATTGATAGGCTTGTTATTGTGCAATTACACCCAAAAAATACTATTTTTTACAAAACGGGTTGGTATTTGCTGAAAAACACTAAGTCGTTTGGGCATTTTTTGAAAGTTCTCAACATTTTTTCTAAACTGGTTCTTTTGGTTTTAGAATGACTGTTGCCAACCAATCTTCTTGAAGGTATGTATTCGCCGCTTCCAGTATGTTCTCGCTTGAAACAGCTTTAACTTTAGCAACATGATCAACCAATGCATTTTCACTCTTAAACTGCATTTCCATATAGGCAATAATTTCTGAACAATCCTGCGGGTCATCCATTCCTCTAAGACTAGCGCCTACAATCAAATTCTTGGTTTTTTCAAGTTCATTAAAGGGAACTTTTTCTGTCCTTAACTTCGTTAATTCCTTAAGAATTATCCGTTTAGCTTTTGCTAAATTTTTATCCTTCACGGCACAGTTAATGCTGAAATAGCCGAAGTCCACGCCCTTGTTGTGATCCGAGTTAACGTCATAGGTTAATGCGTGTTTTTCACGTAGTTCAATAAATAATCGTGAGCTAGTTCCGCCGCTAAGCAAGGCACTCATTAAGTCTAACGTTGGCACATCATGGTGACTTGAACAAACCGTTCGGGCGCCAATACTCAGGTAAGTTTGGGCTATTCCAGACTTTTCTTCAACAACCAACGGCACAGGCTTAGCAGTTTCAGCAGGAAAGACCTTTCTTGGAAGCGGTTTCTCAAAGCTTCTATCTTTGAAGTTTTTAAGAACCAATGCTGCTTCCTCTTTTGAGAAATTTCCTGTCAAAATTAATATCATTTTGTGGGGGGCATAGTTTATTTTATGTGTCTTAATCAATTGGTCCAAAGTTAATCGTTTAACTTTTTTTGGAAAGCCACCGACTGGACGATTCACGGGATGGTTTTTAAATAAACTTTTCAGAAGTAATTCTTCAATTCTCTCTGTGGGATCATCCAAAGCTTCGGCTAACTCGTTGAGAATTATTTTTCGTTCTTGTTCGAATTTTTCTTTTTCAAATTCCGAGCTAAAAAGCAACTCTGAAATAATTGAAGACGCTTCGACTAATTTTCCCGGCAGGATATCCATCATACTCATCATATGCTCGTGATCAGTGTAGAAATCTAAAATTCCACCTGAATTCTCGATGCTTCGGGATAGCTCTATTCTTTTTTGGGACCCTCCTGCAAGCATATGCTCAAGGAAATGGGCAGCTCCAGCGATTTCTTGTGGTTCTTGATTTGACCCATACTCCACAGCGATTGATAGTTGGGTTGTATTAGCGGATTTACGAGGAAACTTTAGCACAGTTAAACCGTTTGGAAGTATGTTCCTACCCCAAAACATAGCATTGGTCATAACCCAAATCAAGCAGGTGTTTCTAAAAAAGATTAACCAATGTCTAGGTTAATCTTAGACAGAACTATTTTCCAATTGGAAATGAACATCAAGCGCAATCATAAAGTTGCTTAGTTTTCGGTTTTAACTGTACATTATCAAAATAAGCCGTATTTCCGTTCTCTACTTCTTTATCTTGACATAGTTGCTAACTTGGATGAAAAGAAACGTGGAGAAATAACCGTTAGAGAGACCTAGAATCCCAAAATGCCTATAAGCGATGTCATCTTTTTAACGGAACAAAACTTGAGGCGGATTCAAATCCACGGAAGCAAAACAGAATCATGGACAAACAACGCAGCCGATGCTCAGTTCAGAAGAGCTTCTTAGCCTTCCAACAAACGACCTTCTTTCTCGATTAAATACTTCTCCAGCTGGACTTAGTAATCAAGAAGCAGAAAATCGCCTAGAAGTTTATGGTCGAAACGAATTTGCTCGAAAAAAGAAACGGGCAGCCATTTTCAATTTTCTTTCACGTTTCAAGAGCCCACTGGTAATAATACTGATGATTGCTGGCGGAGTCTCCGCAGCCCTTGGGTCAATCCCCAGCGTAATAGTAATCTATACAATGGTTTTCCTCAGTGTATCCCTAGCGTACTATCAGGAAAACAACGCATCAAAAGCGGCCGAATTGTTGAGAGAAAAAGTCGCAACATTAGCAACAGTTTTAAGAGATAATACTAAGAAAGAAATTAAACTTCCACTGATTGTTCCGGGCGACATAATCCATCTTTCAGCAGGCGACATAACACCTGCTGATGCACGAATTATCGACGCAAAAGACCTTTTCGTCAACCAATCTGCATTAACTGGCGAATCATTTCCAGTCGAGAAAACATCAACGCCCATAAAAAATAGAAGCGCTTCGATAACTGAATGGAATAACTATCTTTTCATGGGTACCTCGATAGTTAGTGGAACAGCCATGGCTTTGGTTGTGCGGACAGGCGGCTATACAGAATATGGGAAAATAGCTGCGAAGCTTGTTGAAAAAGCTCCTGAGACAGAATTTGAGAGAGGAACTAAACAGTTCGGTTTTCTAATTATGCAAGTTACCTTCTTGCTTGTGATGTTTGTTTTTCTCATAAACGCCCTTCTTCATCCGGATGCGAACGGTATATTGAATGCTCTGCTTTTTTCTGTTGCGCTTGCCGTAGGTTTGACACCTGAACTTTTGCCGATGATAATTACAATTAACCTCTCCAAAGGAGCTCAGAGAATGTCCAAGAAAGGTGTAATCGTTAAGCGTTTATCGTCAATTGAAACCTTTGGCAGCATGAATGTTCTATGCACAGATAAAACTGGAACGCTCACAGAGAACCAAATCAAACTCTTGTTGCATATAGACATGGAAGGCAAAGAAGAAGAAAAAGTACTTCTATACTCATTTCTTAACAGTCGCCTCCAAACAGGACTCAAAAGCCCACTTGACGAAGCCATTCTTGAGCACCAAGAAATTGATATTGCAGGCTATCAGAAGATAGACGAAGTGCCCTTCGATTTTGTAAGAAGACGAGTCTCAGTTGTAGTTGAAAAGGAAAGACAAAGATTTTTCATAGCCAAAGGTGCTCCAGAAGAAATACTCAAAGTATGTTCCTACTATGAAGTTGACGGCTTAATTTCTGATATCTCTGAAGAAATCCGTAAAAAAATTGAGCAGAAATACTTCGATTTAAGTGCTGAAGGTTTAAGAGTCTTAGGAGTTGCAAGCAAAAAACTACGAGAAGAAAAAGCAGTTTACTCCATAAACGACGAATCCGACATGACCTTTTTGGGGTTCGTGGCATTTCTTGATCCACCTAAGGAAACTGCCAAACTATCCCTTCAAATGCTCAGTAAAGCAAACGTAGAATTGAAAATCCTCACGGGTGATAATGAACTCGTTACTAGAAAAGTCTGTAGTGAATTAGGTTTTGAAGTTAAAGGCGTAGTTTTAGGAAATGAGATTGCGCTGATGACTAATGAAGCACTATCAGTTGTGGTTGAAGATGCTAATGTTTTTGCAAGAGTGACCCCTGCTCAAAAAGACCGAATTATCAGTGTTTTGAAAACCAACGGACATGTTGTCGGTTTCATGGGTGATGGCATCAACGATGCGCCATCGATAAAGACTTCTGATGTAGGGATATCTGTTAGCAACGCAGTAGATGTGGCTAGAGAATCTGCTGATATTATTTTGTTAAAGAATGATTTGACTGTTTTAGGTGAGGGTGTTCTCGAAGGCAGGAAAACCTTTGGGAACACTATGAAGTACATTATGATGGGTGTAAGTTCAAACTTCGGAAACATGTTTAGTGCGGCTGGGGGGTCAATATTCTTGGCGTTCTTGCCAATGTTGCCCATTCAAATCCTGTTGAACAATCTCCTCTACGATACCTCCCAAACAGTGATGACAACCGATAACGTCGATGCTGAATATATTGTGAGACCAAAAAGATGGGACATTTCTTTCATTAGAAGGTTTATGGTGACTATCGGTCCTGTTAGTTCTCTATTTGACTTTGCGACCTTTTTCACAATGATTTTTATTTTTGGTATTCCCTTTGGTCTTTCAGCTTCAGGTGTTCCATTAGCGACCCCATTCCAGCAGGGGCAATTCCAAACAGCCTGGTTTGTCGAGTCACTTTGCTCACAAACACTCGTCGTCCTCATCATAAGAACAAGAAAAGTGCCTTTCTACAAGAGCAAACCAAGCAAATACCTCGTATTAATGCTCTTATCAGTCATCAGTTTTGCCATAATAATGCCCTTTACACCTGTCGGGGCCTTCTTTGGCTTTGTACCTCCTCCACCAGCATTCTACTTGGCGTTGGCGGGGATTTTAGGCGCTTATGCTTTGCTTGCTGAAGCTGTCAAAAAATGGTTCTACAAACGCAATGCAAATCTTTTGGAACAGATTCGGGTAGTAAAAGTTAGAACTGTTTTCTCGGATCGATCAGTTCGATTCATGCAGGATATGATTGCGGTGATAAGTCTGAATCCGGAAGAGGAATTCATGATTGAATCGTTGACAGCTGATTTGAATAGTGCAATTAATTACCCAATTAACCAAAATCAGTTGGTTCGTAACCTCCAACATCTTAGGCACAATGGGCTAATCAGCGTAGACTGGAACAAGAGAATGATAAAACGTGAAAAAACCCTACAAGAATACGTTAAAACGAACATAATCAGTGGACCAACGTGGGCAACTACAAATGAAGATTGGCGCAAAATAAACGCTGTTCTTCTCAACAAGTGGGGTAAGGTTAACTCTGAATACCAGAAATTACTTACTGGTCAATAAGAAATCTAACAATTGACTATTGATGACTATTTTTTGTCAACTTGAAAACTGGTTTTAGCAAAGCCGAGTTTACAAGAAAAAACTTTTTGTCAAAAGTATTTTACAAGCTGACAAATTAGTGTTCTCAAAAAACATTATTTATGGTTCGGGCTAACCTGAAAGTGGGAAATGAATCATGAATAACACCAATATTTGCTGGGAATGCAAAAATGACACATTGAAACTCAAGATACTTGTGCCCTATAACCACACAATTAAAAAATACGTGCACAAAACAGGCAATCTCCAATCACAAATAGTAGCTATCAGCAAAGAAGAACAGGGAAAATACAACGTTTGGTTTCGTTCAGAAGGAAAATTGAGATTACTATGTTTTAAGATGCTTCACGTGTGCAAACTGAAACAAGGACAGGAAAAAAGTGATAAAGTGGGCGCATGCGAAAATTACGATTTAAAGAACGACCAAAACTCAATTAGCAACATCATATACAGCAAAGCACCTACACCTGAAACAACTAAAACTTAATGTCGAAAAGCAGAGAAACAAGCTCGCGCAATTTTTGGCGAAAATAAGAAAAAAGAACTCAAGGATTAGCTGTAAGCTCATGGAGCTGTTTTTTGGTTAATCCTAATCCTGGAGTTGCATCAAGTCTCTTTTCTATACTTCCATTTTTGAAAAGCAAAACTGACGGGTAGTAGTCAATCTCGTATTTTTCGCATAAATCAGGTTTATCATCTATCACTACACTCATGCATTCTTGCGGGTTGTTTTTGGAGTATTCTTCAAAAATAGGCAGGAAACGCTGTGAGAACGGACACCACGATGCGTAAAATAGAACAAACGCTTTTTCTTTGGACTTCAAAAACGTTTTCAATGTCACTCTTGCTTTGTTTGATTTTGCGTTTTTCATTCTTGCTCATTCTTAATCACCTCTCTATCTTCTTCTGGGTAATGGCTGCTGTCACAAAACGGTTTGTTAGTTGATTTTCCGCAGCGGCACAAAGTCACACGGTTCCTAACCTCATAGGGCATGCCTTCGGCAGAGTATACTGGGATTCCGCCGCGAACCCAAATTGGTCCATCAACTCCAATTCCTGGGTCTTCAATAAAACCGATTGATTTCTCAAGTTCGGGCTCAATTATTTTGCCAGTTTTCTTATCTATTATTACTAATCTCCCTGATGGGCAGTCACAGGCATTGCGAATAGCGTTTTGTTTTAGTTTTGGGTCATCTGATTGTGGAATTTGAAGCCAGATATCTCCTCCACGATGACAAAAACGAGCAGACGCACATAGGATTTCGGCATCTTTCAACTTTAAGGTTGGACCATCAATCGTTATTGCCATTTTATCAAACGGATCATTATCACTTACTTCTGTTCCGTCAAAATTCACCTTCATATGTGATCCATTACAGAAGGGCTTGTTTTTTGATTGTCCACATCTACATAAGGTATAAGTTTCTGAAGTTTTCAGTTTTTGACCGATCAACCATTCAATAGGAATACCTTGACCGTCGCATTTTATCGTCATTCCTCTTAAAGGAACGTTTCCGGAAACCAAGTAGGGACCGTTTTCCAAAACCTGTATTTTCGAATCATTGTTAGTCTTTGAAACTTCTATTTTTTCCAAATAATTCAACTCAATTTAGTATTTTCAAAATTGGCAGATTATCTTATAATTCATGAGCAACATTCAACAAATTAAATTTTCTGTTCTAAAGAAACCAAATGCTCAAGAAAACGAAATGAAAACATACTTCCTAAAGGAAAAAGAGATATTTGGAGTCGTCATTATGGAACCCAAGGAAAGTGATTAATTTGGAAGAACTCAAAAAATTTAGCCTCAATGAACTCAGTCAGTTTGACGGAAAGAACGGCAAACCCACATACATCGGCTACTCGGGTAAAGTCTACGATGTTACTGGTTCTATCGAGTGGACTGAAGGTGATCACTTGGGACATACTGCGGGGCAAGATTTGACTGAGTCGATGGAAATTGCACCTCACGGCAGTGAGATCTTAGAGCGAATGAAAGTTGTCGGGGTTCTATCTGAGCACTAATTCTTAGGTGAATGCGTAGTAGTTAAGGATAGATTGGTTGTCTCAGGTCTTTTTCGCTAAGTTAAGTGGTTTTTAGTTTGGACAGAAAAATTAATTTCTGAAAGGTAACTTTCGCAGTTTGTACTCAAAAAATTACCATTATATTTTGAGATTTCTTAAGGCAAAAAGACATTCATGTGATTATGATGCTTATCTTTTCAAAAAGTACAGTTAGCGTGAAGATCAAAGTGGCAAATGACGGTAAATTTTTATTAATATAAGCGTGTTATAAACAAGGCGGTAAACATGGATCCTCAATGCGAAATAATCGGCAAATACGTTCTTCCAATATTTAGAGCAATGTTGGCCAAAGAACTCGTACAAAAATACAATTTTTCACAAACAGAAGCAGCTAAAAAATTAGGCACAACCCAAGCAGCAGTCAGTCAATACCTCAGTTCAAAACGTGCCTACAAAGGTATCGAACATGTAGAAGAGTACCTGCCCAAAATTCAGGAAATGGCAGATGAAACCGCAATGAAACTAGTGAATAAAGAAATGAAAGTACAGGATATTACGTTTGACTTTTGTAAGCTATGTGTAACTTTTTGTAAAAAGGATGATTTAAAATCAAAAGCGATACAACCTGAATACTATATTTAACTCAAAACTTGGTTCTGTTCTTGAAGAATATTTCCTGCTACCATTTGAAAAGACTTTTTAGAGCATTCGAAGCAAATCTGCCTTCGTAATTATGCCTATGACTGTTCCTTTTTTAGAAACTAGAACAGCTGAATAAGTCTGTAAGAGACTAGTGATCAAAGACAAAGGTGCATCCTCATTTATTTGTGGGAAAGCTTCCTCCATAATTTCTCCTGTTGGTAACTTGGAAATTTCCTCTAAATCTTTTCCGGCCAAGATCTGGCGTAAAATGGTTTTTTCTGATACACTTCCAACAGATTGTTTTCCTTCAAAAACAGGAATTTGCGAATATCCATATTCCTTCATCATATTGACAACTTTGGAGACTGAATCGCTTTTTTGGACTGATACGACTTCGTTGTGGCGGATTTTTTCTGCTTGTACTTTTGTTTTGAATTCTAAGTGTTCGAGTACGTCGAAGATGGCTTTGACTTTGGTGTAGGATGAGTCTATGGTTCCTGCTTCGAGTTTGGCTATTAGTGATTGGCTGACGCTTGCAGCTTTGGCTAGTTCTGTTTGTTTTAAACCTAGTTGTCTGCGGCGTTTGGCTATGTCTTGCAGTGTGGGGAACATGGTTGTGTAGTTGATTCGAATAGCTAATATTCTTTTTGGAATATTCTTATGCAAAAATCCATATAACGCTGTTATGCATATTCTGTTTAAACTAAAGAACAAGAGGATCCAAAATGTCAAACAAGAAAATAGACACAATCGCCCTTCACGCAGGACAAGAAACTCCTGATCCAACAACGGGATCAAGGGCAGTTCCCATATACCAAACAAGTTCGTACGTTTTCAAAAGCACAGAACACGCCGCAAACCTGTTTGCTCTAAAAGAATTAGGAAACATTTACACAAGAATGATGAATCCAACAACCGATGTTTTCGAAAAAAGGGTCGCCGCCATCGAAGGTGGATCAGGCGCATTAGCAGTTGCATCGGGTCAAGCAGCAATATCTCTGGGACTACTCACAATAACCCAAGTGGGCGATGAAATAGTTGCGGCAAACAACCTTTACGGAGGCACCTACAGTCTTCTTCACTACACATTTCCCAAATTAGCAAGAAAAGCAACCTTCGTAGACTCTCAGAAACCAAGTGAATTCAAAAAAGCCATAACATCTAAAACTCGTGCAATTTATGCTGAAACTCATCGGTAATCCCAAACTTGATGTACCCGACTTTGAAGCTATATCAAAAATTGCTCATGAAGCTGGAATTCCCTTCGTCGTAGATAACACGGTTGGTGTAGGTTTAGTAAAACCGATAGATTACGGAGCAGACATCTTAGTTACTTCAGCTACAAAATATATAGGAGGACATGGCACTAGCATCGGCGGAATAATTGTTGATTCTGGCAACTTTAAATGGAACAACGGCAAATTTCCAGAATTTACCGAGCCAGACCCAAGCTACCACGGCATAAAATACTGGGATGCCTTCAGCAACTTTCCCGGATTAGGAAACGTCGCATTCATTTTCAAAGCCCGAGTCCAACTTTTACGTGACCTTGGACCAACCTTGAGTCCATTCAACTCTTTCCTCTTCCTCCAAGGACTAGAAGATTTGCCGTTAAGACAACGCAGGCACTCAGAAAACGCGCTTAAAGTTGCCAAATTCCTAAAGCAACATCCCTTAGTCAACTGGGTAAACTATCCAGGATTAACCGACAACCCCAACCACAAAATAGCTGCAAAATACCTCAAGACTAACTACGGCGGATTAGTGGGCTTTGGAATAAAAGGCGGTTTAGAATCGGGTAAAAAATTCATTGAATCCGTAAAGCTGCTCTCGCATCTTGCAAACATCGGCGATGCAAAAAGCTTGGTTATTCACCCAGCATCCACCACACATCAACAGTTGACTCCGAAAGAACAAGCTGCAACTGGAGTAACACCCGACTTCATTCGGCTCTCAATAGGATTAGAAGATCCTGAAGACATTATTTCCGACATTGACCAAGCGTTAAAGGCGTCAGCTAAACCATAAAACCCCTAAATTGTATGGAGGATAAACAACTCATAACAAACCAACAAACTAACAAAACGCAATGCTATACTTTCGCTTTTCCACCCAACGAATTAAAGTTGGAATCAGACGAAAAGTTGGGTCCAGTGACGCTTTCCTATGAAACCTACGGTGAACTCAACGCTGAAAAATCAAATGCCGTTCTTATTGCCCATGCCCTTACAGGGGACGCCCATGTTGCTGGACAAGACGGTTGGTGGGGGAACCTTATCGGACCCGACAAAGGCATTGATACAAACAAGTACTTTGTAATATGCAGTAACGTCATAGGAGGCTGCAAGGGTTCAACTGGTCCATCCTCAATCAACCCAAAAACCAAAAAACCCTTCGGTCTAACTTTCCCTTTAATCACCATCAACGACATGGTTGAAGCCCAAAAACAACTCATCGAATACTTAGGCATTGACAAGCTTCTCTCTGTAGTCGGCGGCTCAATGGGCGGAATGCAAGTTTTGCAATGGATGTTTTCCCACCCAGACAAGATACAATCAGCAATCCCAATAGCAACCACCCTTAAACATACACCGCAGCAAATAGCCTTTAACGAAGTCGGACGGCAAGCAGTAATGTCGGATACTCACTGGAAAAAGGGCGATTACTACGATTCAATTCCACCATCAAAAGGGTTAGCTATCGCAAGAATGATTGGACACATAACCTACATGAGCGACACATCCATGACTGAAAAATTCGGGAGAAAAGCCAAAGCTGACAAAGAACCCTTCAAATTTAGCGCAGATTTCGAAGTCGAAGGCTACTTGCGATATCGCGGAGATAACTTCGTCAAACGTTTCGACGCCAACAGCTATCTATACCTCACCAAAGCAATAGACAACTTTACCCTACTCAACGGCCACGCTTTAAGCAGCATATTTAGAGCTTTGAAAGCAAAAGTGTTGGTACTTTCTTTCAAATCTGACTGGCTCTACCCATCCTACCAAAGCCAAGAAATTGCAAAAGCCTGCAAATTGGCAGGTGTGGATGCAAGCTACTGCGAATTAAATAGCACTTATGGACATGACTCTTTTCTTCTCGAGACTGAACAAGAAACACAACTCATTGGGAACTTTTTGAAATCTGCAGAAACCGCAAAGAGGAACGGCAAGCAAACATGACGAAACAAACCCGTGAAATAGAGCAAAGTGTCATTTCAAGCTGGATTAATAGCGGAGCCTCTGTCTTGGATTTAGGCTGCGGCGACGGCGAACTGCTTTCGTTGCTAATTAGGAATAAACAAGTGCATGCGCAAGGAGTTGAGCTTAGTGAGCAAGCCATCGGCAACTGTGTCGCGACAGGTTTAAGTGTGTTCCAACAAGACATCGACACAGGTTTAACAGAATACGCTGAAAAAAGCTTCGATTATGTCATTTTAAACCAGACGTTGCAACAGGTCAAGAAACCGGATTTTGTCATAAAAGAAGCCTTGCGAGTTGGCAAAAAAGTCATAATTGGCCTTCCGAACTTCTGCTATATCACTGATCGTTTCCAAATATTCTTCCGTGGAAAAGTTCCAGTAAGCGCTTCATTGCCCTACGAATGGTACGATACCCCTAACCTGCACTTTCTAAGCATCGTAGACTTCGAAGAATACTGCAGAAAAAACCACATGACCGTCGAGAGTTCAGCGTTTATTTCAAAGAATCGGAAAGTTAAATTTTTACCGAATCTGTTTGGTGAAGTTGGGCTTTTTTTGGTTTCAAAATAAAAAACGTGTTTGTTGCTTCAAAATCATTGATTTAAGAAATGAAGAAAAGATTAGAAATAGAGCGGTGAGAGTACTGGGAGAAAAGAGGTTGGTATTAGGCGTTGATCAGTTTCGTAGTCGAAGCTTGGGGTATGAGCAAAAGAGAAGTCGAAGAAGATCTGACTAAAGTCTTGGAAATAATAATCAAAGCAGGATATTCTTTTTTGTCGTAAAACAAAGTTATTCTTTGCTAAATTTAGTTTGGCGCTTTCAATTCGATACTGAAGTTTTAAATTATGCATTCTCGTAACTTTTAGTTAAGATTGTGCCGGCTTATTGGCTGTGGGGTTTACAAGTGAATACTCATAAAAAAGGTTTGGACATGCAAAGTTCTTTTGAAACCAAAGTTGCAAATGAGTTTCCGATTGTTGGAATTGGTGCTTCTGCAGGCGGACTAGACCCAATCAGAAAACTCTTGGAGAACTTGCCTGTCGATTTGGGCATGACGTTTGTTGTTATCCAACATTTAGCTGCTGGTCAAGAAAGCATGCTGCCCGAAATTCTTTCAAGATCCACCAAAATGAAGGTTCAACAAGTCAAGAACGGCATGCAGGTTGAAAAAGATCACGTTTATGTAATTTTTCCAGGAACAACCATGACACTGAAAAACGGTTTCCTGAAGCTTTTCCCAAAAAACGCAACTCTTAAGCCCATAAACGACTTTCTGCTTTCATTAGCTGAGGAGCGAAAAGCCCAAGCAATTGGAATCGTGCTGTCGGGAACGGGTAATGACGGAACCGAAGGGCTTAAAGCTGTAAAAGCTGAAGGTGGGATAACTTTCGCACAAGACCCTGAAACAGCCCAATATCCCGACATGCCCAAAAACGCAATAGCTGTGGGGACCCCCGATTTTATTCTTTCACCCGAACAAATAGCAAAAGAACTAGTAAGGATTGCTAAATTCCCTAAATCTATTCGTTCTGAAACAAAGGTTCCCAAACAAGAGCAAAATGAGACAGACCTTAAAAAAATTAGTACTTTACTCAAAGCTTCTTTTGGCGTTGATTTTGCCCATTATAAAGAAACAACAGTAAACCGACGCATCACGCGCCGCATGGTCATCACCAAGACCGAAAACATGAAGGCATATGTCGAGTATTTGCGGACGCAGCCAAATGAGCGCCAGGCATTATTTGATGACCTGCTAATCGGTGTCACAAGCTTCTTTAGAGAACCCGACACTTTCGTGACCTTGAAAGGAAAAGTTTTTCCTGAAATCGTCCAGAGCAGGTCTCACAAAGAATCCATACGAGTTTGGGTTCCTGGATGTTCCACAGGCGAAGAAGTTTATTCTTTTGCTATAGCAATTCAAGAATTCCTACAAGAAAAAGCCATAACAGATATACAAGTTCAAATTTTTGGCACTGATGCTAATGAGAAGAACGTTGAGAAAGCTCGTCAAGGAACCTACCCAAAAAGCATAGATGATAAAGTTTCCGAAAACAGGCTTAAACAATTCTTCACTTCGTACAACGGACATTACCAAATAATAAAATCCATTCGTGACAAGTGCATATTTGCAAAACAGGATATAACAACTGATCCGCCTTTCTCTAAAATAGACCTCATCATGTGCCGAAATGTACTCATTTACTTTGATTCATACCTTCATGAGAGGGTATTGCCTATTTTCCATTATGGTTTAAAGACCAATGGTTTTCTAGTTCTGGGTGAATCCGAAAGTGTTGGCAAGTTCCAATACTTGTTCGAACCAATTTCCCCGAGGGGTATGATCTATAGGAAGATGCAAGCTCAGCCGCAAACGATACTATATGAAGAAGCCTTTATCTCCCTTGCCTCCAAGAATTCTGCTAAGTCTCCTGGAAAAGATAATCTACTGACTGTTTTAGGCGAGAAGGTTGACCATCTTATAACAACAGAGTATGGTCCAGCGACTTTATTGGTTAATAATAACTTGGATGTCCTTGTTTTTCGGGGAGATGTTGCTCCTTATATTTCGCCTGAATCAGGGGTCGCGAGCTTTAATGTAACTAAGATAATTCGAAAGGAGCTAAGGTCAAAAGTTCAGACTGCCCTGTATAGGGCAAAAAAGGAAAAGATAGTAATCAAAGAAACGGTGTTCTCCAAACAAAAGGGGCAACCAAAAACTGTTAACATTGAGGTAAGACCAATAGTGGCAGCCGAGTACGACGAACCTTTTTACTTGGTATTATTTACTGAAGCAACTTTACAAGATGAACATTTACTTCAAGGAACCGACTCTGCGGTTTCGCCAGGTGAATTGGAGTCTCTTAAGGATCGGCAAATTCGTGAGCTTAGGGAAGATTTGGAGGCGACTAAGCAGTCTTTGCAGACTCTTGTAGAGGGGCAGGAGGCAACCAATGAGGAGTTGCGTTCTTCTATGGAAGAGGTTCAGTCTAGCAATGAGGAGTTGCAGAGTACAAATGAAGAGTTGGAAACGGCAAAGGAAGAGTTGCAGTCGGGCAATGAGGAGCTACAGACATTAAATGAAGAACTTAAGAACCGCAATCAGGCTCTTGGTCGCCTAAATGATGACTTGGCTAATCTGCAAAAGAACATTGATGCCTCTGTGGTTATTCTCGATTGTGACCTAAAGATAAGGCGCTTCACCGCTTCTGCTCAGGAACTATTGAAAATTTCGCCATCTGATGTTGGGCAATCAATCACTCATGTCAGCCTAGATATTGATGTTGCAGATTTAAAAAAGATAATCATGGACGTTATCACCAAATTAACGCCTGTAATACGAGAAGTTGCATGCTCGGAAGATCGTTTATGTGAGATGCAGGTTCGACCATATTTAACTGAAGAAAAAAAGATTGACGGCGCAGTTTTATCCTTCACGGACATAACCGAACGCAAGAAAATGGCACACGAGTTGTCTGTTTCTTTTATAGACTCAAAGCGGCGTGAGTCTGAGGTTTCAGCTCTTTTGAAATCATCAAAAGCAGTTCTGCAAAACAAAGAATTCCCGGATTCGGCGCGAGCAATATTTGACGCCGCTAAAGAACTAATTGGAGCCACAGCTGGTTATGTAGCCCTCTTAAGTGATAATGGAAGAGAAAACGAAGTTTTGTTTTTGGATGCGGGAGGGTGTCCTTGCACGGTTAATCCTTCGCTTCCTATGCCTATTCGTGGACTTCGTGCTGAAGCGTACAATTCTGGACTAGTAGCGGTTGAAAACGTTTTTAACAAAAGCGAATGGACGAAATTCATGCCTAATGGTCATGTACAACTCAAGAATGTATTGTTTGCACCATTAAAGATTGAACAAAGAGCAGTCGGGGTAATCGGGTTAGCTAATAAGCCAGGCGGATTCAACGAACGTGATGCTGAAATGGCGATGGCGTTTGGAGAAATTGCCTCGATTGCCTTAGCCAACAGTAAAATGTTTGAGATGTTGGAAGAAAATGAAAAAGAGTTGAAGGAACATTCTGAACATTTGGAGGGACTTGTTGAGGAGCGAACCAAACAGCTTAAAGATTCTGAACGAATGGCGACTATTGGTCAAACTGCTGGTATGGTTGGGCATGATATTCGCAATCCTTTACAAGCTATAACTGGCGATGTATATTTGGCCAAAACAGAATTAGCTTCAACTCCGGATAGCGAGGCGAAAAAGAACGCATTAGAGAGCCTGCAGGAAATTGAAAAGAACGTTGATTACATTAACAAGATTGTGGCAGACCTGCAAGACTTTGCCAGACCCCTTAAACCAAACGTCGAAAAAATTGACCTCAAACTCATAATTGACGAATTATTGGCAAAGAACGGTGTGCCAGATAACGTTAAGGTAAGTGTTAAAGTTGAAGCCGAAGCTAGAAAAGTTGTGGCTGACTGCACATACATTAATCGAATTATGGTCAATTTAGTTAATAATGCTGTTCAAGCTATGCCTAAAGGTGGAAAACTAACCATACATGTTTACAAAGAAGCAAAAGGTGTCCTAATATCTGTGAAGGATACTGGCGTTGGTATTCCTGAAGATGTAAAAAGCAAATTGTTTACTCCAATGTTCACGACTAAAGCGAAAGGTCAAGGGTTTGGCTTAGCGGTGATCAAGCGTTTGACTGAAGCGTTAGGCGGCACAGTAGCTTTTGAGAGTCAAGAAGGTAAAGGCACAATTTTCATCATACATTTGCCTCCCCAGCAAATGAGCGGTAAATAGGTATTCAAGAAAAAATGTGTCTGTGAATCCTGCTTTTTTGGATAACAGCAATAGGTTTAGGATTAGCTGTTATTCAGCCAAAGCTGCAAAAACTTACTGGAGGAATTGATATAGCTGGTGTTCATAACTTAAATGGTATGCCCGGAGTAATCGGAGTTTTGGTAGCTATGGTTTTAGTTTCGTTTCCACTATGGCAGTTCACGGAAATAGTATTAACTGTGGTTTTTGCTTTGACTATGGGAATTATTGTGCGGTTCATTGTTTTAAAACTGGGTAGAAAAGAAATACCATAAAACGATTCGGGTGAATTCAATAACTCTGATTATAGCGAAAACTAATTCTATACCAAAGCAACTTTTTTTGCTCCGGGAAAAATATGTTTCAAAACAAAATAATTCATCTAGGTTTAGTTTTGTTTATTGGCATTTAGTCTTAAAATTAATTTGTTTGTGAGGATTGAATAATGACTTACAGCCAAGTCTTTTGTTCAAGAGGTAAACTTGAAAAAATTTGAATTGTCAAGTATTCGTTCAATAATCATTTGGTTTGGGTTAATCATTTGTTTTTATTAACGCTTTATTTTGGACGTATTTCTAGTTTATCCATATAAACGTCACTTTTAGTAGCATAAATCTGTTCAATAACGTTAAATATAATAAAATATTTTTATTTTAGAGAATAAGTAATTTGGAGGACGAAAATTGAGCGAAAGAGTACATAAAAATGGTTCATATCTAAATGGAAAATCAACCGTTGGAACAAACACCCGAGTAAAAGACACAAGCACAATTAGTGGTATGTGTCCGATATGCATTCATGATTGCCCAGTTTTATGCGAAATCAGCCTCTCAGCATTCAGGGGTAGAGAAGCACTTTACCCAGAGCCTGCACAGTTTGGAACGAGCACTGCAGGGGCGCTCAAAAACTTTGGTCTAGACTGGTCACACTTTAGCATCCAAGCAGGATTATTAGATGCACAAGGTATAGAAGAAACCTCAGAAGCAGCCATTTTTCCAAATGCAAACTTGGAGACAAATGTAGGTGGAATGCCTCTTAAACTTCCCATACTAACAGGTGCTTTCGGTTCAACAGAAGTTGCACGTGTAAATTGGGACGCTCTAGCAATCGGTGCAGCTCTATCAGGGGTATCAGTAACCATAGGAGAAAACATAGCTGGCATGGATATTCAATCTGAATTGACAGATGGAAAAATTACGCATTCGCCCGAACTAAAACGAAGAGTTGATTCTTTCAGAAAGTTCTGGGACAAAAAACATGGCGATGTCAT
The DNA here is from genome assembly GCA_963705145.1 of Candidatus Bathyarchaeota archaeon. GTDB lineage: Archaea > Thermoproteota > Bathyarchaeia > Bathyarchaeales > Bathycorpusculaceae > Bathycorpusculum. The sequence continues at coordinate 4,858 of CAVPJA010000005.1, read as the reverse complement.
CATCCAAACAAACGTTGAAGACCAAAGATTAGGCATAGATGCTTACGCCCTCTCTAAACTAGAAGTCAACATCATTGAGCGCAAATGGGGGCAAGGGGCAAAGGCCATTGGCGGCGAAGTACGGCTTAAAAGTATCGAGAAGGCAATTCTGCTAAAGAAACGCGGTTACATCGTTATACCTGATCCAGAAGACCTAGTTGTTCAACAAGCATTCAAAGCGGGAGTATTCCAAACCTTTGAGCGGCACAGTAGAGTCGGTATACCCAAAGAAAAATCTTTTATTGAAGACATTGAATGGTTGCGTGAACAAGGTGCTAAAAGAGTTTTCCTAAAAACAGGCGCATACAGACCTTCAGCAGTGGCATATACAATGAAATTTGCTTCAGAAGCCAAGATTGATGCTTTGAGTTTTGATGGTGCAGGTGGCGGAACAGGCATGAGTCCAGTCCCAATGATGGATGAAATGAGCATCCCAACATTATATCTGCAAGCCTTAGTTTTGCAGTGTGCTCAAATTCTAAAGAAAAGAGGCAAACACGTTCCAGACCTTGTAATGGCAGGCGGATTCATCGAAGAAACGTCAATATTTAAAACAATTGCTTTGAGTAACTTCGGTGAAGGACCACTCGTCAAAGCAGTTTTGATGGGGCGTTCACCTATCACTGCAGCTATGAAGGCTAACTACTTCAAACAACTTGCCCAAGAAGGCAAATTGCCCAAGAACTTCGCAGACAAATTTGGTGCTACTCCAGACAAATTCTTCATTGCAACACCAGAACTAAAAGCAGAATATGGCAGCAAGTTTGACGAAATCCCATTGGAAAGCATTGGTGTCTATACATACTTGAAGGACAGGGTTGGCGTTGGATTAAAACAATTAATGGCAGGCAATAGAAAATGGAAGCTTGATTTGCTTACTCGAGGGGATTTAATGAGTCTCAGTGAGATAGCTACCAAAGTCACAGGCATTCCATTAGCACACGAAGTTGAAAATGACGCAGTAGTCAAAATCTTAGACTACTAAATTTTTTCTTTTTTTAATTCTAATCTTAAAGAGGCTTTGAAAAACGATCGATAACATTGATTTAGCAATATCTAATGAACAAGAAAAAGTAGCGAAATACAAAATAGAAATGCAAACAGTCCGTCAATTATTCATCAAAGCCACTGGTACATTTTTTTCTGTTTGGTATAATTCAACTGCAAGGCAGTATGTAATTAGTGGTTCTCAAAATACTATAAGTTTGGGGAAAGACCAGTTAGCTCAATTAAAATTAAAGCTAAAAGATCTTACTGACAATGCGGAGAAATATGCTAATGAGTTTCTGTCCGCCGATTCTTTATGGTGGAAATTATCGCCAAAGGATGGAGACAATTATGTTTCAGTTTATTCGCAATATGGAAGTAAGTGTCCTGAAATAATTGGTCAACCTATTCGAAAAGGATTAGGAAAATTAGGCGTTCTTTTAGAAGAATACGGTTACAAAGTTGCTACTAAGGCGGGAAGTTATGGTGAAGAAGTTTCGGTTTGGAATAACAAAAACGTCAGTCCATACCCGACTAATCCAGTGCCTTATTATCCAGATAGCTTGGAATGGTCGACGGAAATGAAAGCTTTAATGAAAAGATACGATGAACTCTGCAAACAAGCACATGAAGCATACTCAAACATTAAGCGTCTTGAGCAATCAAAGATAGATAAACAAGCTGCTGATCTATGGGATTCAGCATAATAGACTCACTTACCTCTTTTATTGTAAAAAAAGCTTATTAAGCTGGCGCTAAAAATTGGATTACAAAAACTTCATCAGAAAATTCTCTTCTATAATTGTAGCGCTAATTGCTGTAAGTTTAGGGTTGCTGCTTCCGGGAATTGGATTACTCTGGCACCCATACACTTCGATATTTCTCGCGTTGATTATGTTTTTTGTTGCACTCAATATTAAGCCAAGAGAATTTGTAAACTCACTAAAAAACTATAAAATTATTCTTCTTGCCCTATGTTTGGTCTTCTTGGTGCCTCCACTATTGTCAGTTGTTGGGATACCTTTTTTCAAGCCAGTCGAATATGCCGCGTTAGTAATTGCATTCAGTTCACCTGCCGCAATTTCCTCTGTTTTTTGGTGTGATGTTTTCCATGGTCATACACCTTTAGCTCTCATCATAAGTATGGTGACAAATATTTTGGCTATTGTTACTATCCCAATTACGATTTTACTCGTGACGCAGACCATAGCCCAAATTGACTCTGTTGCAATTTTTACGAATCTGTTTTTCATTTTGGTGGTTCCTTTAGTTGCCGCGCAGACTTTAAGAAGACTTCTTTCACAAAAAACTCAAAAAATCGTTGTTCGCAGTCCCCCTATACAGCAGGCACTTGTATTATTCCTTATTTGGGGGGCAGTTGCACCTGGAGCTATTTTTGTAGAGGAAAAGCCAGTCGAATTTATTTTGCTTCTATTTTTTATTTTGTTAATTCTTAGCGTCACTTTTGTTGTAGCGTACTTTTCTGGTAAGAGGTTTGGTCGTTCTAGTGCAATTGCGTTGAGCGTTGTTAGTAGTCATAAGAATTCTACATTGGCAATTGTAATCGGAGAACTTGTATTGGGGCCTGTTGCTTTGCCAGCGTTAATTGCGAATTTGGTTGGGCAAAATCTCTTTGTTATTCCTGCTAGGGCAGCACTGTATTTTAGTGAAGATGAATCGTCGAAAGTCTGTGTGTAAAATTCAAACTGCCCAAATGGTATTTCTACATAAGGAAAAGATCAGAGCTTTAGTTGGTTTGCCAATCTGTTGCCAAATTCTTTGCTTTTAGTAAGTTCTCCTTCCACAACAGGGCCCGTTACTCCCTTTACTTTTATGGATAGACTTGGCGAAAGAAGTTTTAGGTTAGGCAACTTTTTTTCTAGGATTATTTCCAGTTTTTTCACTGCTCTATCTGCAGGTCTTTTTCGACCAGAATAAGTTCCAAAGACAGCCATTTTTTTGGCTTTCAGGTCAAGTTCAGCCAACATGTCGATAAACTTCTTAATAGTTCGAGAAGGTCTGCCAATATGATTAGGCGCACCAATTATCAACGCATCATAGCAGACTATTCTTTGAAAATCAGCTTCTTTAACGTAGTCAATATCAGCTTCAATTGCTTCAACTTGCTTCAAGCCTTCCAAAATGTTCTCTGCAACAGTTTTGGCCATTTCCATATTTTGAGTCATAAATAATGAAAACTTTCATAATAATCCTTCAAACTATACTGCTTTGTCCAATTGCGGGGGCTTTCGTCGTGAATCCCACGCATGGTGCAAAGCTAAGCTTGGGTGGGATATCAGAAGTCGAGGACCTGAATAACGCATAACCTTCCTAACCTGCAATTTCATGTCAGGTTTGTAGCAGTGGATTGAGCATTTGCCACATGTATTCTTTTTCTCTTGAAACGGACATTTGTCAAGACGAATAAATGCATAATCCCTAAATTGCAGGCATTCGGCGCATAATTCACCTTTGGTTTCGTGGTGACCTCTGCAATAGATCTCTGCCATATATCCTATTGTTTTCTTTTCACGCTTCATTCTTTTATGTTCAGGATTGGGCGGTTGAGGTTTCATGCTAATCGGCTATAAAATATGAAGGGCTCCTATTCACATAAGGATTTACCCTGACAAGTTAGGGATTTTTGGTTTGATTCTATTAGTTTAGCACTTTGTCCAGGTGGCTCGCTCATTTTTTTGTTTTTAGGGATAAGGAGGTTTTAAGCCTTTTTTGGAAAATTCAAATAATGTTGTACATCTCCCAAGGATGTAATCCAGCCGAAAACATGGTCGTGGGTTGTCGTCTAGCATGGTTCAGGATAAATGCCTTAACCTTAGTAATTCTTCTGGTTCTTCACTCATTTTTAGTCCAAGCGCTATTGTTGCTGTTATCTAGCTATAGGCATTAAGAAAAACTGCAATTGATGAGGGTTATAGTTAAAAGGAAAGAAATTTCCTTTATTTGAGAGAACTCAGTAAATGAAACATAATCATAGACCAAAAGTAGATTCCTTATCTGACATTCATGAGTATAAGAACGTCACTAAGAATCGACTAGTTCTTTCTATGATTATTACAGCGTCAGTTATGGTAATCGAAGTTATTGGAAGTATACTGACTGGTAGCTTGGCGTTAGGGAGCGACGCTGGACATATGTTTACACATTTGTTTGCCTTGTCAATCAGTTTTACAGCAATTATAATCTCATGCAAAGAACCTTGCCATCATCGAACATATGGCTATTATAGAGCAGAAATTTTGGCAGCTTTATTTAACAGTATTTTTCTCTTTGGAGTAACAGCATACATATTTTTCCAAGGGATAGAACGGTTACTAAATCCTCAGCCAGTTTTAGGTTTTGAAATGTTACTCGTAGCTCTGGCAGGTTTGGCTGCAAATGGAATCAGTATCCTAATCCTGCGCAATAGCGTCAGAAACGACCTCAATGTCAGAGGAGCTTTTCTTCACATGTTTGCTGATATGGCATCTTCTGTCCTTATCATAATCGGCGCGATTGTTGTTTCATTAACTGGCTGGTATATCATTGACCCATTATTGGGTATTGGAATTTCAATACTAATCTTTGTTTGGGCTTTTGGTCTAATGCGAGACTCTATTAACGTTCTAATGGAGACATCTCCAAAAGGCATCAATTCAGATGTTGTTACAGCAGAAATAAAGAAAAACGTACCCGAAGTAACCTCAATTAGCGACATGCATATATGGGAAATTACTTCTGGAATGTATTCCTTAACCGCACATATTGAGGCAAATATAACTAGTAGCGGCAATGTGAGTGAAATTATCCATAGAATAAACAAGCTACTGAATGA
>CAVPJA010000004.1:0-124307 GCA_963705145.1 Candidatus Bathyarchaeota archaeon | reverse complement strand
GGGTATATTGAAAGTATTGTACACTAGTTGTGTCACTTACAACTGGCCAATTTTTAGTCTCTATTTGGCCATTGGGTTGGGTAATAGTCAATTTATAGTCGTGCCTTCGGATGTCGTTTGCGACTGTGGCACCTAGTAGAGGACCGTCAATCCACATGACGACAGCAACAGTTTGGCCAACACCGACAGGATTAGGTGAAGCAACAATGTAAGCATAAGACTCAAACGTCCAGATGGGAGTATGTGCATTAGTTGATGGCAGAAATGCCATAGATGTGCCTATTAATAGTATTAGGAAAAATGCTGTAGCTATTGTAGCTTTTTGGTTTTTTAGTTTGTTCATTCTATTTTTCTTCTCCATTTTCTTTGTTATTGACCAGAGAAGCATTACTAGTGCATCCATAGTTCAATAGCTTCTTAATCTTAAGAAGTTCTGTTTATAAAATTATTGTAAGGCGTTGCTATCAACATAATTTCTGTAAGAGGAAAAATAGTTATTGATTTGAAAGTATACTAAAAAACAACAAAAAGAGAGGGAAAAATCTGGGTTTTGTTGGTGCCTATGGTCGTTTTTAGCAAATTTGAGATTATTACACCATCCATTACTATTGTAACTATAATTGCAGCAGTCTAAACTAAAGCACTTGTTTGAACGAATACGGAAAACCAAACCAAGGACAAAACATCATAAGCTCAAACTAAACCCAGGATGTTATTTTTAGAACCGACAAACTTTCCAAAAAGGTATTAGACAGAGTAAAGAAATTTAGAAAATGAAGGAAGTTTGGATGTCTATGCTATTCGCCTAAGATTCTTCTAAACGCCGGGAACATTTCTGCTGCGCGCTCACGCATTAGCAGTTCGTAGTACTGGTAGATGATGCCTACTGACAGCAAGATACCTGTCCCTGAACCGAATGCACCTAGGAAGTCTGAAACTCCAGCCACCAGCCCAACGATTATTCCACCTAGCACAGTTACTACTGGAATGTAGCGTTTGAGGATGGCTTCAATGGGTCTTCCTGAACGGCGGTACCCTGGAATCTGCATACCGCTGTCCATAAGTTGTTTTGCTACTTTTGCGGGTCCTAAGCCGCCGACTTCAAGCCATATTAGTGAGAAGACGGCACAGAAGGCTATTATGATGCCTAAGTAAACGAAAGCTTGCACTGGTGCGGCTATGACTCCTTGAATGTTGCGTGGTGGCGTTACAAAGTATGCTAAGCCTCCTACTGGTGTGATGCTGCCTGAAGTTATGTTTTCTGAGTAGTCTCCTATTATTTGGAAAAATATGTTTTGGCCTGGTGGGGGACGTCCAAATTGAGCCCAGAGCAGTTGGCTAAAGAAGTAAACGTTAGCGAATAAAGCTGAGGCAAAGATAACTGGCAAGTTTGAAACGTACAACAGTTTGATTGGGTATCTGCTTCGGAAGCCTTTGTATCCCGCATAACTCATTGGAAGTTCAATTCTTATGCCTTGCAAGTAAATTACTATTAGGAAAACCGCGATTGTTGCGATGAAGCCAAGAAGTGACGGGTAAACGCCTCCAGCTGAACCAAATGCCCAATCTCCTAATGTTTGTTGACCACCAAGCAGGGTGAGAGAGAGCCAACGAATAAACCTGTTGGTGGTGAAAAGGATGACCAAAGAATGGTTTGTGCAACACCTGCCATGATGAATAGGCTGATTCCGCTGCCTAGTCCCCAGCCTTTCTGGACAAGTTCATCCATTAACATGACAACTATACCTGTAACTATCAACTGTAGGAAAATTACTATTATTGTTGGTCCTGCAAGACTTGTTCCATACATGCCACTTAGAATGTATGCTCCTGCTTGGATACCTGTAAGTATAATTGTGAATACTTTGCTTGCAGATGTGAAGAGTCCTCTATCTTCAGAGTTTGACATATCGCATTTGATGATTGAAGAACCAGCCAGTAACTGAAGGATTAATCCTGCCGTTACGATAGGTCCAATTCCCAGTTCCATTAATGTTCCACGGTTAGAAGCGAAAATTACTCGCAGTTGACCAAACTGGTCTGACGCTGACTGTGCAACCCCATAGAGTGGGATTTCAGTCATAACTAAGAAAATAACGAGAACAAGGGCTGTCCAGAAGATTTTTTCGTTAAAACTAACTTTTCGCTCGGGCTTCTTTACTTCAGGTAGAACTCTGCCAATTGGTCTAAAGAGGCTGAGGAATCTTCCGGGCATTTAACAGCTTTACTCTCCGCGTGGTTGGGGAGCTACGATTTTTCCGCCTGCTTGTGTGACTTTTTCTTGGGCTGTTTTGGAGAATGTTGCTACTTTTATGGTTAAGGCTTTGGTTATTTTTCCTGTGCCCAAAAGTTTGGTGTAACCGAGTTCGGTCAAGTTTATTTCACTACCTTTTGCGAGTTGGTCAAGTTTGATTAGGTTGATTGGGTTGTCATTTGTGTGTAAGCTTTGAGGTGAAGTAAATCCGTGTTTTCCGAAGTAGTTAGGTTCAGAGGTGACAACTAAGCTCCAAAGGTGCTTGTGTCTTCCTACTTTTCGGTGTCCTTTACTTCCTGAATCTCGATGTTGACCTATTCTTCCGTAACCCTGTGTTCTGGAGCCTCTTGTTTTTCGGATTTTTCTAAGTTTATGTGGCATTTTGATCAGCTTCTTTATCTAATGTTTCTGCCTTTTTTAGTTTGATTTCGAGCACGCCATTCTTGAATTTAGTGTGCATCGCGTTTGGAATCACTACCGTCGGAAGATTTAAACTTTTATAGTATCTTCGATCTTTTGATTTTGCCGACAGCGTAAGTTTCTGGTCTTTCACATTTATCTTGAGAGTTTCCTTATTAAAGCCTACTATTTCAGCTACGATTGTTATAAAACTGTTTTCTTGGAAGATATCAATTAATGGCTTAGGGTCTTCAAATTTGCGTTTGGCAAAACTCTTGGATGGGCGAAAATTTGTGTGCATTGGAATTGCTTTTACACGTTTAGTTATCTGGGGCGTATGCGGTTTCTTGTTTTCTAGATTGTTAAACTCTAGCCATTTCCGATTTTTACAGGTTCTTCTCCATCTTGCACTCATTGTGGTCTTTCCCCCTCCAATTAACTAACGCATCTACCTGAGGACATTATAAAACATATCGCACATAAAGGGTAACAAAATACCTGAACAACAAACAGCAAAATACCAATGAAAACAGCGATTGCACGGTGGTTTAGCGCGGGAACCTGCTGATTCTGGCAGTCTACCCAAACCCTAATAATAGAGTTAATGTTTGCATGGACTAAAAGCCGCGGTGACTTTTTTTTGATTGAAGTTACCTTGGGGTTTCAGTTTGTAATTTTTTAGTCATTATTATTTACTAATCAAGACCGAACATGGTCCCCAAAATTTTGGGCAGACGTAAAATAGAATATTTAACGAAATAACCTGGCCCAAATTAATCAAAAATTCAAGGTAAACATAAAACAAAACAAAAAATAATAATAAGAGTTTGAACGCTGGTTGTTTAAACCATGCGTTGCACTAATGCGTTTATTGCTTCTCCGCGGTAGCCTGCCTCGCCGCCTGCTTTGAAGCCTTTTTTGGTTTTTCCCTTGTAACCTTTGCTTGGTGGATGTAAACGGAATCGTGCTTGTATGTCTGGAAGTTTGCCATATTGTATTTTGTTGCTTACGATTGCATCTGCGAGGTCATCGAGGTTTTTGTAGCCTATTTTTGTGATGTATTCTTCCGTTAGTTTTTTGTCGCCTGCCAAGAGAGCTCGTTTCTGCAGCATCATAACTATTGTTTCTTTTGTTGGTTCGCCGTAGGTGACGTAGGCGTTTATTCTTTGCAGCATTCCTTTGTAGGCTGGTCGGCTATCGATTATAACTGCGTGGTTAGTGTGAGTTAAATGGAGTAGTTCAAGGGTTTCTCTAGCTTCACGTTGTGCACTAACAGTTCCTCTAATTCTTACTACGACAAGAGGCTTGCATTCTTCTGTTTTCTGCGCCATTCTACTTCACCCAATCCACTGTGGTAATCAAATTATAAGTCTTCCTCAACCCATCAAAGATTGCACATGCATAAGATGGTACGGTTCTTGTTGAACCGAAACTTCTCATCCAAAGGTCTTTGACGCCTGCTAATCCCAAAATGACTTTTGCCACTTCGCTTGAAACTAAGCCTAAGCCTCTGGGTCCCGGAACAATGATTACTCGGACACCGCCACATTTACCTTCAACTTCAAATGGCACTGAATGTGGTTTACCACAACCGCATTCCCAACTTCCGCATCCCCGTTTAACAGGTATGATGTTTAAGCGGGCGTTTACGGCTGCTTTTTCGATGGCGTTTCTCACTTGGCTGGCCTTTCCTGAGCCTAAGCCGATGTAGCCGTCTCTGTTTCCGACTGCAACGATAGCTTTGAAACGAGATTTTTCGCCTGCGTCAGTTTGTTTCTGTACTAGGTTAACGTTTATGACTTCTTCTTGCAGATCAGGAATCAGTGAGTCGACGATTTGTGATTCAGAAATTTTTATACCGGTCAGGAAGACGTCTTCAATGCTGGTTATTTTACCTTCCTGAATCATTTTGCCCAGCCTGGTTTTAGGAATCCAGGTTTCTAAGTTAACTGTTCGTTTTTCTCTTTGGATTTCTACTCATGCTTTCTTTCCACCTTTCTTAGTAACCTTTTCTTTGGGTGCTTTTGCTTCAGTTTCGGTAGCTGTCTTGGAAGCTTTTACTTTGGTTGCTTTTGCCTTTGGCACCTTGGCTTTTGAGGCTTTTGCTTTGGGTGCTTTGGCTGCAGATTTTTCTTTGGCAGGTTTTGCTTCTGCTGGTATTTCTTCTGTAACCTTAACTGGAGCTTTTTCTTTGGGTGGTGCTTTAACTGCTGCTTTCGGAGCCTTCTCTTTCGCAGCAACTTTTGGTACTGCAACCACCTCGGGCAATTTAGCACCCTTAGATACAGCTATTATGTCAGCTTTAACTTTGGTAAAATGCTCAACAATTTTTTCTGGAGCAACACCTTGCGCTGTGTACTGTGAGAATTTCGCGGTGTATTCTTCTGAGCCTGCACCTAAGTTTTTGGCATATTTGGCGATGTGTTCGCCTTTCATGCGTTCTTTAACGATTTTTTCTTCACTGTGAGGTACTTCCACGCCGGCATCTACAACTCCGCTTAAGACAGCAAATATTTTTGCGCCTTTAGTGGGAGAAACCAAGCCGATATCAAGGATTGCTTCTTTTATGCCTGCAGCTTTTGCCTTTACACCGCAAAGTAAGCCTGTTAGGTAAGACGGCAGGAATGTTGCCTGTTGGCGCTCTCCAACCGTAGGACTTGATGAGTTCGCGGCTGTTTGCTGAAGCTAAAACCTCGTCTCCATGGGGTTTAGCAATTATTATTTGAACTTCAACATTCTTGTATTGATGCCCTTGTAACAAGCCGAGGCTTTCTTGAAGTAACCAAAGCTTTGCGAGCTTGGTAATCAGTTTTTCCTTCGCGTCTTCGTCTTAATTGTACTCGATAATTGCTACCTTTTGCCATCTTAACGTTTCCTCCATAGATCATGCGCTTTCAAATTGCGTTCTAAATCAGCAATAGACTCAAACCTGCCGCTGCCTGCCATCCTGTAATATTGGCTGTAGGTGGTTTCAGCTATGACTTTTCGCGCTTTCAATTCTCTAAGTTTGCGTCTTAGAGAACGGATTTTTATCATCCAAGCTTCTTTCTTGGTAACCTTTGCGTGGGCTGCACCTTTGATGCTTCCTGGACCGCTACGTCTGCCCTTTAGTTTTTTAGCTCGAATAATCTTTGCTCGGGATCTGCTTACTCCTTTCTCAGGCAATGAAACGATGATTTTCTCGTGAATGAGTTTTCTAACTTCTTGACGTGTAATTGCGCCTTCAACATCGTCCATGCGTTCAGGATTAATCCAAACACGGTTCTGTCCAATCTTTAAGATTCGAGCAGCCAAACGTCTTTGTCCGGCTAAGTCAGTCATTGTTTCTTTTCTCCCTTCTTTGGTTTAGGTTTTTTGGTTGCTTTCTTTTTGGCTTTCTTTCTTGGGCTTTTTCTCTTCTTTCTTGATCTTCGGTTCTTCGGTTGCTACCTTTGCTTCTTCGCCTTCAGCAGTTTTTTCTGTTTTCTCTTCAGTTTCCTTTGTCACTTTGAGGTTTAAGATTTTGATGTTAAGGTTTTTGGCTTCTGCAATTATTTGGGCGCGTTTTCTTTTGCCAACGGTATGAGAGATACGTGCAGCTTGAGTGTTAGGGTCCATAAGTGATAACCCTTGAACATTGAAGACTATAACTTCGCGGTATCCCGATGGATGTAGGAATCGGGCAACTTTTGGTCCTTTGTAACCTACGCTAACTCCTGCTGGCCAACCTTTGATTTTTCGGCGGATCTTGTTGTCTAACCCGCGTGGTCGTCTCCAGCTTAAGCTGAAGCGATCGTATTTCCAGCTTTCTGCCCTTATGAATTTGGGTTTCTTATTCTTTGCGCGCGCTCTAAGTTTGAGGGCTTCGCGTGATAGGGAGGGTTTCTTTTCGGTCATTATGCCATTCCTTCGTTTCTTTCATACACGTATATGCCGTCTAGGAAAACACGTGGGTCTTTATTTCGGACGCGTGTGGATTGTTCAATGTTGGCGGCGGTTTGGCTGACTTGTTCTAAGTCTGCGCCTTCAACAATGATGTCGTCAGGCTCAATTTTCACTTTGACACTGCCGATTATTCCTATTTTTCGGGGTCTGCGTTCACCTGTAAAGTTTTCAATCAAGACGGATTTTTCTTGGATCTTTACTGATATTGGGAAGTGGGAGAATACGATTTTGAGTTTGTATTGGTAACCTTTTGTTACGCCCGTAATCATGTTTTGTATGTGTGAGTAGATTGTTCCTACGAGAGCAGCTTCCTTTTTGCGTGGCCATTTTGCACTAATGCGTACGTTTTTGCCTTCGCCTTCTATTGATATTGGAGCAAACGAGAAGTCGCGTGTTAATGTTCCTTTTGTGCCTTTAACGCTGATTTTTTTGTTGTCCAAACTTAGAGTTACGTTGTCTGGAACTTGAACTGTTTTTGATACTTCTGGAAGCCGCATATGTTACACTCCTAATACACGAAGGCTAAGAGCCTTCCTCCAAGGTTTTTCGTTTCAGCATCTTTATGAGCGATAACGCCTTTTGAAGTTGAAACAACCATAATGCCGACGTCTCGGGATGGTAAGAATTTCTTTTCCCACTCTTCGAAATCGCCGACTTTGACTGCAAATCTTGGTTTAACTGGACCACACTTGTTTATTCTGCCCAGTAGTTGAACCTTGAATTTTCCTGAGCGACCATCGTCGATGAATTCGAATTCTCCGATAAAGCCGTTAAGTTGCATAATGCGCAGGACGCGCCCCAAAAGTTTAGAGGCAGGGCTAATTATGCATTCACGCTTGTTGCGTGTTTCATTATTTTTGATGGTTATCAAACCATTTGTTAAGGTATCCATTGTTTTTCTTTAGCTCCTACTCGTATTTTTTGAACCCTAATTTTGGGGCTGCTTCTCTAAAACAGCATCTACATAGATATAAATTGTAACGTCGAATGACTGGACCATAACCGCCGCATCTAACACATGGGCGTGAACCTTTGCCATATTTTCTTACTTTCTTGACTTGCTCTTTTCCCATACATTCACTCTCAGTTTAGACGATTTCGACTCCTAAGGTTTGTTTTATGAAGACGATTGATTCTTCAGGTGTTAACAGGTGTTTTGGACCGACCGATTGCTTTTGTTTCCTACGAATTTTCACTCTTTGTCCGGGGCGGTTAACAGATACGCAAACATCCATTCCGAAAATGCCTATTTCAGGATCATATTTTACGCCTGGAATTTCAATGTGTTCTTTTAGACCGAATGCAAAGTTGCCGCGTACATCGAAGGATTTCTTTGAAACTTTGTTATCAACCACAGGCAAAATCTTCTTTAGGAAATCAACTGCTTTTTGCTTTCGTAAAGTTACTACGACAGCTATTGATTCACCCTCACGTATTCCAAAGTCCCTGATGGTTTTTTTAGCTTTTCTCTTAACTGGTGTTTGACCTGTAATTTCTTTAAGGACCGTGTTGGCTTTTTCGAGTGGTTCGCCTGATTTTCCAACGTTTAGGTTTACGACGACTTTGTCTATTCTGGGTCGTAGCATTGGATGTTGTTCCCAATTTTTAATTAGTGCTTCTTCAGACAACTACTGGTGCCTCCAGTGATGTTATGAGTGGTTCAGTTTCACCTATTGAAAATATGAAGTCCATTATTGTTTGGTAGCGTGCACCTTCGGAATCTTCGATGAGTACTAGTGCTTGGCGACGTTTTTTAGCGACTGTTTTTTCGATTTCAACTATTTTGCCTTGTTTGCCGATGTTTTTTCCGCCAGTAATTATTGCCAAGTTCCCTTCTTTAGTTTTAAGGGTTTGAACTACTTGTTTATCTGGATAGGTTACTTTTAGGATGTCGAATGTTTCGTATTTTACTTCTACTGGGTTTTTGGGGTCTGCAACTTTTATGAGCATATTTGTGCCGTCGTGTAGTGCAATTTGTACTCCGTTGTGGACGGTGGCTTTGTCTTCAACTCTTGCCAGTTTAATGTTGGATTGTTCTTTGCTGATTGGAGTTAGAACTAATCCTTTGTGTGATGGCATTACGCGGTAGTATTTGTCCATGTCAGGAATTGATATAATATCCATTAAGCCGACTGGAGAATCATCTTTTTTCATTACTTTACCGTTAACTATGACTTTGCCTTGAGCGAGTATGAATTGACCTTCTTTTCTTGTTTGTGCTACACCTAGGATGTCTCGTAGAACTAGCGTTAAAGGTAGACACTTTTCAAGTGAATGTGAACCTGGCGAGGGTTTTGCTACCCACGGCAATTCTTTTCTGTGAATTGGCCAGAATGCTGGAGCTGGCTTACGTTTCAGCCTTGCGGTTTTTCCTTTTTTACCCATTTTATTGTTCTCCTTTGGTTTTTTCTGAGGTTTTTGATTTAGCTCGCGGTTTAGGCGTAGCTACTTTTTCCTCTGTCTTTTTTGCTGCTGGTGCTTTCTTTGCGACTGCCTTTGGTTTAGCTTCTTCTTTTTTGGCGGCAGGTTTCTTTGGTTCCGGTGCTTCTTCGGTTGCCTTTTCTAGTGATTGTTCTTCTGCAACTTTAAGCGCAGCCTTTTCCTTAACTTGTATTACTTTTACTGTTTTTTCCTCTTTAACTTCTTCAACCTTTGCTGGAACCTTTTCGGCTTTCTGCATTGGCTTAGCTTTTGGTTTTACAGGTTGTGCGGTTGCCTTCTTTCTTTCAAGGATATTTTTCCGCCATTTATCATCAAGATTGAGGTTTCGTATCTCAACTTTGGACGGATGAATTGGAAGGAAAATGTTTGTTCCATCGACTTTCTCGCGTGTTAGCCCTTCAATGTAAATGCGAAATGCTTTTAGGTCAACTCGTGAGACTTTGCCTTCGAATCCTTTGTTATCTCCGCGTTTTATGAGTATGGTATCGCCTTTTCTTACTGGAAGAGTCTTTGCGCCTCTTGAAGCAGTCAACTCATGTGACAGTGGTGCTGACATGAGTTTGTGGCGTATGTGAGCGGGAGCGTTAAAGAGTCTTTTTCTTTGTTTACCAGGGTTCTTTACTCGTTTTGTATCTTGCATTATTATACACCTACACTATTATGCTGGAGGCACTTGCGATTCTTGGCCATCTCTCAGCTGCCTCTCTTGCTACTGGACCTCGAATTTCTGAACCCTTCATTTCGCCGTCTGGAGTAATTATTACTGCGGCGTTATCTTCAAATTGAACCCAAACACCGTCGACGCGTCTGAAGGTTTTTCTTTGGCGGACGATTACTGCTTGGAAAATCTTCTTGCGCATATCGGGTGATCCTTGACGTACGGATACTGTGACTTTGTCTCCGACGGTTGCGGATGGGTAACGTCTTAGTCTGCCTTTGTATCCCATGGCTTGGATTAACCGTAATACTCGTGCACCTGTGTTATCGGTGCATCTGAGTTCTGAACCTGCTAATAGACCACGACTGATTTTTTGCCCGTGTGAAGCCATACCTTTTGATGTTAGAGCTCTCTGTTTCGCTTTCGCCGCCATTCTACTTTTCCTCTCCTAATTTTTCTACGACAACAAATGATACTGTTTTGCTAACGGGTCGACACTCAGCGATTTTTACGCGGTCGCCTTCTTTAACGTCTATGCAGGGTGGATTGTGTGATGGGATGTGTCCATGTCGTCTTTCGTAACGTACGAATTTTGATGAGAATTGTAGGAATTCTCTGTCAACAATAACGGTTTTATCCATTTTTGATGTGTGAACGACGCCTTCCAGTACACGTCCTCTAATTGCTAGTTCGCCGTGGAATGGGCAATTTCTATCGTCACATGTCTTTTTTGGTTTCTTGAAAGTCATAGACATATTACCATAACCTCTTTACACTTTTCTTTAGCCTGTCTTCAGATCTGCCAACCAGAAGTTTACCGTCAATGTTTACTGTAGTGCCATCGTTAAACTCGAAGTCAAAGGATGCTAAGTCTTTTATGACGCTTTTAGGTTGACCTTGATGAATTAGAGTTAAAGTGTTTTTAGTTTCCGCGATTACTGGACCAGCTAATCCAATGTAACCTATATGAGGACTCTGTGCGATTCGCGCTTGCGTGCCAATAAACTCATAGCGGATGATATCAGGAGTTATTTTCATTTGGAAACTGTCTCCTTAATTTGTTTCTTAGCTTTTGGTGCTTTGGCTGGTTTTGCAGCTTTCTTCGCTGCTTTTTCCTCTTTCCCTTCAGCAGGTTGATGAATACCCAGTTTCTTTTCGTTTTGGATTGTTAATATTTGAGCGATGGTTCTGCGCAGATTCCTTATTCTTGTGGGGTTTTCTACGGCGCCGCCTGCATTAACCATAGTTCTGATACGCGCTAATTCTATGCGTAAATCAGCAAGTTTGCTTGCTCTATCTTCAATAGACAGTGCATTGATTTCTTTTACTCGCATTACTCTTTTGTCTCCTCAGGTTTTGATTCTGCAACAGGCTTTGGTTCGTCAGCTACTTCTTTTGCTTGCACTTCTGGTTCTGGCTCTGCCTCAGGTTTCGGCGTAACTGGTGCCGGTGTTTGGGGAGCTTGAGTTGCTGGAACGGCTACTTGTTCTTCTTCTGGTGCTGGCTCCATAATTGTTACTTTGTCTGGGAAATATGCGTCCGGAGGCATTATTTTTACGCGTACACCGATGATGCCGGGTTTAAGTTGGATATGGGCTTCGGCTGTTTTCATGGCTCGTAATGCTGGTTCTCCGACAATTGGGAAGTGGCCTGCTTTGAATTTTTCGAAGCGTGCTCTCTCAGTTGTGAGTTTGCCGCTGATTACTATTTCAGCGCCAAGTGCACCTGCTTCCATAACTTGGTTTAGTGCCCAGAAACCTGCGCGTCTAAAGTGAACTCCTCGTTCAAGGGCTGAGGCAACGCGGTTTGCAACTACATGGGCGTTAAATTCGGGAACTTCGATTTCTGAAACGCTTATTTGAGGATTGGAAACTTTGAAGTTTTGTTCTAAGGCTGAGGCGAGTTCTTTTATGGTTTCTCCTCCTCTGCCGATAACTAAGCCTGGGCGCATTGCATAGATGACTACGTGGGTGCCTAGTGGGGTTTTGGATAGGTTTACTCCGCCGTATCCTGCGCGTTCAAGCTTTTTTTGTAAAAATTCATCTATTTCTGTTCTTTTGATTGATTCTGTGATGAAACGTTTGACTATGCTCATTTATTGCTCTCCTTGAGTCTGTTTCTCTTCTAGGACAATTTCGACATGTGTTGTTGTGTCGAATTTTGGTGAGGCCCTTCCATGTGCTCTTGGCATGAAGCGCTTAAGTTTTATGCCTTGGTATGCGGCTGCATGCATTATTCGAAGACGATCTACGTCTAAGCCTTTGTTCTCAGCGTTAGCTTGGGCTGCTTCTATTACGTGGAGGATTTGTTCAGCACATTTTATTGGGAATCTGCCTACGCAGTGATTTTCTAATCCGCCTTTATGTCCTAGCTTTTTAGTGTATCTAGAATATGGAACGGCTTTTTTCTTAATCATTACTTCGCGTAAAAAGTCTTTGGATTGAACAAGATTCATGCCCTTAACAGCTCTACAGACTTCCCGTGCGGCTTTATGGGATACCTTAAGTTCTCTACCGCTGGCTTTCGCTGTTTTTTCTGGATTGAGCATTTCTTCAATTATTGAGTATCCCCATTTTGGCATTTATAATTTCTCCAGTGCGCATTCAAACACGTAAAAGCAATTTATATGGCTTTCCGTATCACAACTAAGATTTTACTCTAAACTGACTAAGTGGGTGTTCCTGCGAGGAACTATTCGAACGCGTGAGGTGTACAGTTTTGGGATTGCGTTTAAGCTTTTATAGTTTACCCAAGAAACTCCCGGAAAAAATAATTCAAAATAGTAACATTGATCTTTCGAAATGTTTGCAACGTTAATGGCTATTCAGTTTGTGGGTTAAACGATGGTATACCTTGCTAAAATTTTGATTTAAAGTCCCTCTGGATGCGATGTGTTTATTTTTCACGTTTAGGGTAGTCTATTACAGTTAAAAACTTGAGGAGACTGTAATTCGATGGATAAAACCGAAAAAATCACTATGCTACATGGCGCTGGCGGCTCAGTCATGCATGACCTCGTCAAAAACTACATAGTAAAATACTTTGGCGGACTGAACAATAACGCCGAGGTGCCATTGGAAGCTATGGATGACGCTGCGGTCATCGGCGATATAGTTTTTAAAAGCGATTCTCACGCGGTTAAACCCATTTTTTTTCCAGGCGGAGACATCGGACGCCTTTCGATCTCTGGCACAGTTAACGATATTTCATGTTTAGGTGCTGAACCTTATGCGTTGGCTTGTGGACTTATTTTGGAAGAGGGTTTGCTGCTATCCGATTTAGAGAAAATTCTTTCCTCCATGCGCCAGGCGTGTGTTGAGGCAGGTGTTGGTATAGTTACCGGCGACACGAAAGTGGTGGAGAGGGGTAGTTTAGGCGGCTGCGTTATGAATGTTTCAGGTATTGGCAAAAGGACTCCAGCATTAGAAAGCAACCTTGCAATGGTTAGGAAATTTCGGGAACTCAAAGCCCGCTGGGCACTCGACTCCAACCTTGCGACTGGCGACAAAATCATTCTCTCTGGCACTATAGGTGACCATGGCTTGGCGGTGCTGTCGGCTCAGCAAGGTTTGAAGTTTGGCAGCCAAATCCTCTCTGACGTAAAGCCGCTTAACCGCATGATTCAAAGCTTGCTGAGCAGGGTTGGCGGTGTTGTAGCCATGAAAGATCCTACCCGGGGCGGACTAGCAGACGCACTCAACGAGTGGACCGAAAAATCCAAAGTTGGCATACTAGTTCAAGAAGACAAAGTTCCCATCCACCAAGACGTACAGACCGCATGCGAAATGCTCGGTTTAGACCCAATCGAAATCGGGAATGAGGGCAAAATCATTATCGGCGCGGTTCCAGAAAAAGCAGATGAAATTCTGCAATTTTTAAAGCATACATCTGAAGGTAAAGAGGCACAAATAATCGGTGAAGTCACCATACAATTCAAAGGCGTCGCAATGCAAACTTTAGTTGGCGGTAAAAGAATAATTGCAAAGCCTGTAGGCGATCCCGTACCAAGAATCTGCTAAGCTTGGGCAGCCACGTTTTTTGCCCAGACTCGGCAGGTGCCTTCACTGCTAACCATGCATGCGCCGACGGGTTTTGCGGGTGTGCAGGATTTGAGGAAAAGCGGACATTCTTTGGGCTTGATTTTTCCGATGATTACGAGATGGCATTCGCATCCAAAGTTGATGTCTTTTCCTTCTTTAACGTGCACATTGAATTTTTCTCTGGCATCATACTGGGCAAGCGACGATCGCAATTGCAAAGCTGAATCGGGTAGTCTACCAATTCCGCGCCAGTTTCCTGCTGCAATTGTGAAAGCTTTCTTCATTACCTCAATCGCTTTTGGGTTGCCTTCGGGTTTTACTGCCCGCGAATACTCGTTCTCTAGCTGAGCATCGTGTTCGCTGACCTGTTTTAGAAGCAGGTAAATCGACATTAATACGTCGTTAGGTTCAAAGCCAGCCACTACGGTGGGCATGCGGTAAACGCGGGTAAAGAGCTCATAGGGTTTTAAGCCGATGATTGCGCTTACGTGTCCAGGCGCGATAAACCCATCAATATGCAGGTCACCCACACCGAGCAAAAGCTCCATTGCGGGGGGGATTAAGCGGTGAGAAACTAGGAAGCTGAAGTTTTTGGGTAAGTCACTTAGGGCTTCAACAGCAGTTATGGGTGCGGTGGTTTCGAACCCGACGGCATGGAATACGAATTCTTTTTGTGGTTCGCGTTTAGCCATTTCAACTGCGTCAGAGACTGCATATACGATTCTGACGTCGGCGCCAGATGCTTTGGCTTCTAAAAGTGAGGATTGGCTACCTGGCACCCGCAACAAATCGCCAAAACAAGTTATTACGATGCCTTTCTGGGTTAACTGGACAGCTTCGTCGATTTCAGCGGCAGGAACGATACAAACGGGGCAGCCTGGTCCAGCGATAACTTCAACATTTTCCGGCAACAAACTACGCAGACCAAAGTGGGTTATTGTCCATTCGTGGGTTCCGCAAACATGGCAAAACTTCACCTGCCCCTTTTTGGGTGCCATTACCTTGATTTTTTCAGCTATGCTTTGTGCCAATTCAGGGTTTCGGAACCTCAAGTTATTAACCATACTTTTCCACCCAACTGCCGTCTATTCTTGTCCAGCTGCTAAAACGTCATTCCAAAGGCTGAGGGTTTCTAAGGCTTCTTTTTCTTCCAAAACCTGAATTGCGTAGCCCGCATGAACCAGAACATATTCTCCGACTTTGGCTTCCACAAGCGACACGTTTACTTCTCTTGAGACGCCTTGTCCAAAGTCCACTTGAGCTTTGGTACCTTCAAGGCTCAGAATCTTTGCAGGAATCGCTAAACACATAATAATCAGTCCGAATAAAACGCGTCGAAGGGTGATAAAAACAGATTGGTCTATAACTTGGAAAATCCAGCCACGACTGCCTGACCTAAAGATACCCCGCCGTCGCCCGCCGGAACAGTTTCGTGGACAAAAAACCTCAGCCCCGCAGCCTCAACTTTTTCTCGCATTAGCTCAATAAGAATTTGGTTGCATGCTACTCCGCCTGAAAAACCCACATTCTTGACGTTTTTTGCATTTGTGCCTTGAATTGCCAGCGCCGCTAAGCCCTTTGCTAAATAAGCGTGGGCACTGTAGGCTAAATCTGCAACAGAAAATCTACCTAAACTGCCAAATAGTGTTTGTATCATGCAGGTTGTATCTAAAACATTCCCTTTCACCTGTGGCTGAATCTGCAAAACGTCATTGCCAGCCAGCGCAATCGATTCAAGCTTCATGGCAGGCTCCCCCTCATAACTCCGCTCAAAACATACACCTAAAACCGCCGCAACCGCATCCAGAACCCGCCCGCAACTAGTCGTTTCAACGGCGCCCTTGCCAACTTTAAGCTGTTGCAAGATTAGTTTAGCCTCGATTTCGCCATGCGGCAAATGTTCGCCGTTTTGCATTAACCATTTTTCAACGTTTACGGCTGCCTTTTGAAGTATTCCCGCTGCCAAACGTAGGGGGTAACGGCTTGCTAAGTCGCCCCCAAGCAGCTGCTGAGCCTCCAAATGCCCGAGACGAGCAAATTCCGCCGATTCCAAGCTGCAATGAAGGATTTCGCCGCCCCATGCCCCGCCGTCACTGCCGTAACCATAACCATCACAAACAACAGCCACCACCTCATCCAAACCATGTTCCGCCATCAACGCCGCCGCATGCGCATGATGATGTTGCACTTGAACCAGCCCCAAACCTTCCGCCTGAGCCATGTCTTTTGCCAGCAGTGTTGTGTTGAATTTTGGATGCAAATCACAAACAACTCTCTCGGCGTGGCAGTTGGTTAGGCGCTGCAGGTGTCTGGTGGCTTCTTGCAGAAAATTTTTGGTTTCGATATTTTCGACGTCGCCTATGTGTTGGCTAATGAAGGCTTTGTCCTCAAGCAATACGCAGGATGTGTTGTTTAATTCTCCGCCCAATCCTACGACGCAGCGCTTTGATTTCTGTTTAAGCCTGATTGGCGCGGGAGCGTAGCCGCGGCTTCGCCTGAGAAACACTTGGCGGTCGCTGTGAACTCGCATGACTGAGTCATCGCAACGGTGGGCGATTTGGCGGTTGTAAAATAGGAAATAATCTACTGTGCCACCGAGAATTTTGAGTGCTGCTTCGTTGTCTTTCACTATGGGTTGGTTTGCTGGGTTGGCGCTGGTCATCACAAACGCTGTGTCGGCAACTTGGTCAAAAAGCATGTAGTGCAGTCCAGTGTAGGGCAGCATTACTCCGACGTTGTGAAGGTGTGGCGCAACCATAGGTGATAGGTTGTAGGTTTGGCTTTTGTTTAACAAGACGATTGGGCGTGCAGAGGATGTAAGAAGCTCTATTTCCTTTGAGCCAACTTCAGCGAAGGTTTGTACAGCTTGGAGACTTTTTGCCATGATTGCGAAGGGTTTTTCTTGTCGGTGCTTAGTGGTTCGAAGCCTAAGCAGGGACTGCTCCAACATAGTTGATGAGGCAATGTGGAAGCCGCCGAAGCCTTTTAAAGCAAGAATATTGCCTTCCGAAAGCAGCTTCCCAGCCATCCGCACCGGGTCTTTGGTTTTGATTGGCTCGCCCGTGTTTGTCGTTAAATACGCTTTGGGACCGCAGGTTTGGCACGCCACTGTCTGCGCGTGAAACCTCCTGTTTTCTTGGTCCGCGTATTCTTTTTGGCAAAAACCACATAACAGAAACTCGCGCATGGTGGTGTTTTCCCGGTCGTAGGGCAAGCGCTCAATAATAGTGAAGCGTGGACCGCAATCTGTGCAAGTAATAAAAAAGTATTCAAAGCGGTGGTCTTTGAGGTCGCGTAGTTCTTTGAGGCATTGGTTGCAGATGGCTATGTCGGATGGGATAATTGAGCCTGAGTTTTCCGCTTCTAGGGAACTTTTAAAAATGGTGAATTGTTCGTATTCGTTTTTGCCTGAAAGCATGGTGTGGTTAATTTTTTCTATTTGGGCTAGCGGCGGCTTCTGTTCAGTTAAGTCGCGCATAAAAATTTGGATCTTTTCTTCTTCACCCTCAAGTAGCACCTCAACGCCTGCGTCGCCTCTGTTGCGCACGTAACCTGCCAAATCATTTTGTACAGCTATGCGGTAGATGAATGGGCGGAAACCGACGCCTTGCACGATGCCAGTAACGCTGAGTTTGACACGCAAAGACTAAACCTTAACTTAACTGAGAACCGGGTTTTTCTCTTATACATTTCGAAAAATATTGGTAAAGCTAAACCAAACAATTTCCCATCAAGATGCATGAAGTGGGTTAAGTTTGCTGTCGTCTTTCTTTTGACGTCTGCCTTAGTAATTTGAGGCGTCGCCCTTTATCCGGAAGTTTTGGAAAAAGCAGCAACTGCCAACAACGCCTTTGTCTTCGAGCATTTTTTAGGTCCCTTCTTTGTTATTTTGTTTTTTGCTTGGATGGGAGAAAAAGCGGTGCTTAGGCTTTGGAAGTAAAAAGAGTAAAGCTTAGGGTTTTTCTTGGAGCAGTCGCTTCAATACTTTACCTGCTGCGCTGAGGGGTAGTTCTTTTTTGAATTCGACTTCGCGTATAGCTTTGTAGAGAGCCACTTTGGCGTTTACGAAAGACATGATTTCATCAGCCGAGGAAGCTATGCCTTCTTTCAGCACTATGAAAGCCTTTGGAACTTCGCCCGCCAATGCGTCCGGTTTGCCAACGACCGCGCAGATCTTCACCGCTGGATGCTCATATATGACATCTTCAAGTTCCCGCGGATAAACGCTGTAATCCTTAGTCTTGATTAGGTCTTTCTTGCGGTCAGTAATGTAAAAGTAGCCGTCAGCGTTCATCCAAGCGATGTCTCCTGTTAAAAGCCACCCTTCACGAAGCACCAAAGCGGTTTCTTGGGGCTTATTCCAATAGCCTTTCATAATTTGTGGTCCTTTCACAGCCAATTCACCCTTCTCACCTTGACTAAGGGTTATTTTGCCAGTTTCCACGTCAACAATTTTGGCTTCTGTATCTGGCAGCGGCAACCCAATAGAGCCCACCCTCACCGTTCGCATAGACCTGTCAACTGGGCTGCAATGTGTAACAGGCGATGCCTCTGTCAATCCGTAACCTTCAGCTAAAAGCCCACCCGTAACCTGCATAAACTGCTTTTGAACCTGCGGCGGCAATGAAGACGCGCCTGATATGCAAACGCGAATTGAAGTTAAATCGTATTTTCTCAGTTCAGGGCTGGCGAGAAGTGCTTGATACATGGTTGGGACACCGCAAAAAACTGAGATTTTGCACTTTTCAATTGTTTGTAGGACTTTGGCTGGCTCAAATCTTGGAAGTAACACCATTTTGGCTGCAAGGCTGA
The DNA here is from genome assembly GCA_963705145.1 of Candidatus Bathyarchaeota archaeon. GTDB lineage: Archaea > Thermoproteota > Bathyarchaeia > Bathyarchaeales > Bathycorpusculaceae > Bathycorpusculum. The sequence goes on along the minus strand of CAVPJA010000004.1, from coordinate 105,778 downwards.
TGGGTACTGTCATGCTGGTTGTCATGCCGTAAATGTGAAAAAGCGGCAAGACAGTTAGGAAGGTTTCTTTGGCTTCTGCTCCTCGTATCCATGCGGCGAAGGCGAGGGCGTTAGAGAGCAGATTAAGGTGGGTTAGCATGGCACCTTTTGCGGTTCCTGATGTGCCGCCAGTGTACTGCAACGCTGCTAAATCTTCAAATGGATTAATCTTAACTTTTGGAGGTGTTTTTGGGCTGTTTTCAATCAACTGGTCTAATATCAAGACTTTTGGAGCCCTTGGAAAAGTAACGTTTTCGGCTAACCCTGTAATTATTACGTGTTTAACCTGGGTTTTTTCCCTAACTTTCTCAACAATCGGACTAAGGGAATCAAGCGCTATTATGGTTTGAGCACCAGAATCTACCAATTGATACTCAACTTCGCGTTCGCGATGCAAAGGACTAATCGCTGTTACAACCGCACCCACCTTAAGAGCCCCAAAATACGCAATGACAAAATGAGGTATATTTGGCAAAAAAACTGCTACTTTATTTCCTTTCTCCACTCTTAACTTGGCAAGTGCATTTGCAAACTGGTTTGAGAGGGCTTCTAATTTTGCATAACTGATTTCCTGTTCACCATATACTATGGCGGCATTTTCTGGGTAAACATCCGCAGTTTTTTTTAGGATTTCTTGCAGCGGAGTCTTTAGATACTCAATATGTTTCGGTACTCCAGCAGGCCAGCTGTCAAACCAGGGTGTATTATTTTTCAAATGGTTTTGCTCCTGGAATAATTTGGTTTTAAAGGTAAAAACTCTTGCCTTTATGAGAGTTTTTCCAGTTTCCGTTTAATGAATTGTAGATTGAAATATTTGTTTGTTTGAAGAAAAACAGCGGTTACGTTTGACAAATGGTCAGTTGTTTTAGGTTGCTTATGCGTAGGCTTTTTAAAGACTGAAACTTGCGTATTAGAAAGTGCTGAAAAATCTTCATAGACAAGTTCTTGTTTGGTTGTTGTTGTGGGTTTTCTTGTGTGTTTGTTTTTTTGGGGGGGTTTGTGGTGGGTTTGTTTTTTGTTTTGGGTTGTGGTTTGGGGTTTGTTTGGTTGTTGTTGTGGTTGTGGACGAAGTTTGTGGTACGTTGCTGACTTAGTTTAATAAGTTGTTGATTGAAAAAACTCTGAAGTCATTCAGTGTAGCCTATCGTCAGGTTCTACTTGGGTTAATAGTTAATGAATGAATTACTCTGAAACTCCTACAAATACTAAAAAGATATCAAGTATTGGACAATGGATTGGTCGAGTCCATCTATACGGTTTCTTTAAAAAAGAAGATTTTGAAAAGTGGTGCCGGGGACGGGATTCGAGCCCGCGACTTCTGGTTGTAGGACGCTTGCCCCTGACAAACTCCAGATTATGAGTCTGGCGCCCTAGCCAGGCTAGGCTACCCCGGCACATTGCCTCTCGGTTTTTAGACCGATGCCATTTTAGTTTATCTGCCTTCATTTAAACCTTAAGATTTCCCAACAAATATCTTGATTGTGAAAAACAGGTTTCTGCGCAGCACCTATGATTCTAAATCAATTAATGCAAAAACTATAGGAAGCTCTTTGAAAATAAAAGTTAGATTAGAAACCGTTTGTTGCCAACCACTAATTGATGATATTTGTTACAATAAATTTATTGGATTGAAAACCTCAACTGTAAGTGGAGATTTGAATGTCTTCAGACAACGAGGATACTCCTGAATGGTTCAAGAAACGCCGTAGTTTATCTAAGGACCCTTTCAGCAATATAGATGACATGTTCCGTGAAATGGAGAAGATGGTGGATGAAGAAGTTAAAAGCTTCGCAGAGAAAGTTCCCAAGGAATATGTTAAGGAACGCAAGTTGCCAGACGGCAGCACAGTTAAGGAAATGGGCCCTTTTGTTTACGGTTATAGCATGAAGATTGGTCCTGACGGTAAACCTGAAATCCAGGAGTTTGGAAATATCAAAAAAGGACTCAAAGGCACTCCTCAAGTTAAGGAAGAACGGGAACCACTCGTGGACACAGTGGAAACTAATGAAGACATTCATGTTGTAGCGGAGTTGCCGGGTGTAGAAAAAACTGACATAAAACTTCACGGCACTGAAGATTCACTGACAATTTCAGTTGATACCCCCAATTACAAGTACTACAAAGAAGCTGCTTTACCAGTTAAAGTAAGGATTAAAGAGGCAAAATCCAGCTACAAAAACGGAGTTTTAGAAGTTATTATTCCAAAAGCCGAAGCCTCAAATAAATCTAAAGGCGAACCAATAAACATAGGCTAAAGCCTAAAAACTCCACATTCAAATTAATCCTTGAGTAGTAATGCAACGATGAACGATACCTCAGAAAACGAAACGATAAACACTATTTGTAGAGAAGCAAAAACAGCTGGCAAACTATCAGGTGGCAACTTAACAGAGCTCTATGATCTTTTTGGATCAAGGTTCACCAAAGCACTCGATGCACTAAAGGAAGGAAGAATCAAGAAATATGTTTTCAAGCCAAGCGGCAGAACCGTTTGGATTGTGGTGGGTAGAGAGCGGGATTACTTGATTATGCCTGAAGCAGAATTCTGTCCCTGTGAAGACTTTTACTTTAGAGTACTAGACAAGAAAATCCATATGTGTTACCATTTGTTAACACAGAAAATAGCGCAGAACTTGGGCTGGTTTAACCCTATTGAGGAAAATGACGAGTGCTTTGACATGTTGATGAAAGATTGGAAAAAAGCCGACCCCAAAACATTGTTTTAGGTTCTGAAAAGAATTGCGATCACTATTGCTGACAATTTAAATTAGGGAGTATTGTTTTTTGCAAATTGAATAATTATTTTTTATGACCTCAATTTTTCCTTTAAACATTTTTGAATATGCCAGCTAAAACGAATGCTGATGATTAGTTAGATGCTTCAGCTTTAGATTTAAATATGAAGACGCTACAACAATATGGTAAATACAAAGGAGAACCTCAGATGGATCTAGGTGCATACTTCGTAACACTCCAATACGCCCTGATGGGCTCAACATTTATTGCTTTACTACTTATCTTCCTGTATGCTTATTACGGCAAGGATGATGAGAAGTCAAAAGATTAACCCTTTTTTAAAAGCTATTTTCTTTTAAATCGTTTATTCATAATTAAAAACAAGGCTATACTGGCAACAGTAAGAGTTGAGCTTATAGCAACTAGCCAACCTGCGTCAGGTCTCGAACCGAAAACTATCGGAATTGGACCAATCAAGATTATACCGCCAACACTTTCTGATCCACCCAAAACCATGGAAGCAACTACCAAAACTGCTATCCCAACAAAAACTAAAGCCATTTCTAAAAGCAAAAAACTAAGCAATCGACCAGATATGCTGATTCCGACATCTTCAGCTTCTTCATCGCTCAACACGGCTTTACCTCAATAACCAATAGTACACAAAAGTAATAATTAAGACAACAATAGTAAGCGCCAAGGCAAGAACCAACATAGATTTTACGGATTTTTTGTCTGTGCCAAAAATTATCGGGATAGGACCAATCATAATTACTCCAGCGCCATGAATCTTGTCCTTCTTTGCACCTATTGAGGCAAGAACAATCACAACCAAAATAATTATGACTCCAACGGCAACCAATGCTATGACAATTGGGTAAAAACCTTGAGATCCACCGATTTGCCAAGCAAACTTGAGATGAACCAACGTTTTTAATAAACATAGCCAGCAAGCCTAAGAAATGCAAAAAATTAAAAGCCCCAGCACTTCTTTATCGTGTCATCCTAAAATGAACACCCAAGACCTAATCCAAGAGATTCTACAGAAAAACCCACTGATCACCCAAGAGCAAATCCTGGAAAAACTGAAAGCTGAAAAAGCCAGGACAGCCGGCTTACTTGGCGACGAAACATTGTTGCGGTTGATTGCAGCTAAATTCGGCGTTCAAGTACAACAAAACACGATTCATAACAGCGGAATCCTATCTATAAATCGTTTGTTTGCCGGCTTATACGATGTTACGGTGGCAGGTCGATTAATCGCCGTTTTTCCAGCTAAAACCTTTCAGGGCGCTGAAAAATCAGGCAAATTCGCCACATTAATGCTAGTTGACAAAGAAGGTATTTTGCGTGTAGTGCTGTGGAATGAGAAGGCTGAGTTGGTTGAGAGGGGTGAGCTGAAAGCTGGACAAACAGTCAGGTTGGTTCATGGGTACACACGTCAAGACCGTTATGGCAAAACAGAGTTGCATCTTGGCAACAAAAGCCTAATCGAATTTGAACCCGAAGCTAAAATCGATGAATGCCCATCTATTGAAAAGTTCACTACAAAAATTAATACACTCACTACAACAGATGGATGCGTGAACCTATCAGGCGAGGTAAAAGAGGTTTTAAGCGAAAGCTCCTTCATCCGAAGCGACACAAGCGTGGGCACAGTCACACGCCTAACTCTAGTGGATGATTCAGGTTTGGTAACAGTTGTTTTTTGGAATGAGAAGACAACAGAACTGGAAACTGCTCTTAAAGCAAATGCTCGTTTACTGTTGGTTAACGCAAGGGTGAAAGAGGGCCAGAATGGAGGCATAGAAGTACACGTTGACTCAAACACATTCATCAATGTTCAAGCCGCTCAATTGAAGTATACCAAAATCCCTGGTTTAACTGAAGATCAAATAGTTAACTTTGAAGGCATTGTATGCGAAGTCCTTGAAAACAAAGAAGTTACCACATCTAAAGGCGAAACAATCAGACTCTCAGTTTTTGACTTAAAAGATGACAGCGGTAGCGTTCGTGTTTCAGCTTGGAGGGAACACGCCGAAGCATTCAAGGATTTAAAAATAGGTGAAAAAGTGGTTTTGCAAAATATTTATGTTAAGAAAGGGTTTGGTGGTAAAATAGAGTTATCCACCCGAACTTCAACGGTAGTTTCTATTATTAAAGTTTGAGATGTGCTACTATTGCATTTGTCATTTCGCTTGTTGTTGCAGTGCCGCCCAAGTCTGCTGTTCTGACTTTGCCTTCTTTTAGGACCTCGATCACAGCGGTTTCGATTTTTGTTGAGGCTGTTTTTTCGTCGAGATAATCAAGCATCATTACACCTGCCATTATGGTGGCGATGGGGTTAACCCTGTTCATTCCCGCGTATTTGGGTGCTGAGCCGTGGACTGGTTCAAACATGCCATAGGTTGCGCCGATGTTTGCACCAGCAGCCAAACCCAAACTGCCTGTAACCTGCGCTGCTTCATCGGAGAGTATATCTCCAAAAAGATTTGTTGTAACCATCACATCATAGCTTTCGGGTTTCTTGATTAGTTGCATGGTTGCTGCGTCAATGTGTAAGTCGTCAACTTCAATGTCTGGGTATTTTTGCTGGACTTCTTTGACTGCATCCTTGAATATTCCATCGGTTATGCGTAGAATGTTGCCTTTGTGGACGTATGTTAAATGTTTTCGGCGTTGGCCTGCAAGTTTAAATGCGAATTCAGCGATCTTTAATGAAGCTTCCCTCGTAATTATTCTCAGCGCTACTCCAACTCCAGGTGCAAGCAGGGATTCTGCACCCGAATACAAGCCTTCTGTGTTCTCACGCACCACAATCAAATCAATGTTGGGTTTTAAGGCTTCAACACTTGGAAAACTCTTGCAGGGACGCACATTTGCATACAAGTTGAACATTTTTCGCAGGGTAACAGCAACACTTACGGGTGCACCTGGCTCTTCAGGTGTAGTCATTGGACCTTTCAAGCACGCTTTGGTTTGCTTGATTAATTCTATTGTCTGTTTAGGCAAATTAGTGCCATTTTCAGCTATGCAGTGGTACCCTGCTTCGCCATAAAGGAAGTTTAGTTTGAAATCTGCTTTTTCTTGAACTGTCTCAAGAACTTTCACGGTTGCCTCAGTAACTTCGGGACCTATCCCGTCGCCTTTAAGCACAGCTACATCGTAAGTTTTAATCAATTGAGTTACCTTCTGAGTTTGTAAAATAATGTTTTTGCTTATCAGCATTCCTATGCTTTTAACAAATCGCAACCAATCATGCGTTAGATTTTGTATTCCTGATCTACATACAGTTGCTTCAAGTTTTGATATTTCTTGAGGTTATCGTCTCTATTCACGTAGTGCCACTTCGTTACTGCATTGGTTCTTACGCGTTCAAAACGTTTTTGACAATTAATTCTCTCTTGAAGCATAATAACATCGCGAGGCTTGCTGAAACACTCTGTTTTACCATCTTCACGTTTTCGCTCGACCTTTATACAGTCATTCACCATGCAATTAAGAACGCAAGCACCGCAGTAAACGCACAAGTCCTCTGTGATTCCAACTTTACCTGTACCCCAATACAACGCGTTTGTTGGACAAGCTTTGATGCAAAGTCTGCATTGTCCACCCACACACGTAAACTCGTTAATTTTAATTTTGCCATCTTTGAAGATTTCTTTGACCCCTGTGGGGTCGATAAGTTCCTTGCGCCGCTGCCGCTTCTCTGCTTCTTCATCAACCTGTGCACTGGCTTCTTCATCCATCAGTTCGTATGTAGAAGGCGGTTTAGACGGCATATCAGGAATCACGGTTAAGTTAGGTCTGCTTCAAAAATAGGGTTTATGAATTATAATTACTTATCCCATCAATTTTGGACTTATCATTCATATTTCTAAAGCTCTCCAAACCGCTTATGTACCCTAATATGTTTCAGATAAACTCGAAGGTAAAAAAATGAAATCTTCAAAAATATTGACCATAATGGGCATAACGCTCGTTGCGGCATTGCTACTAGTTTCCATAGTAGCTGCAATGGGGTAATCGAGTTCCAACGTATTCGGCGGCATGATGGGGACGTGTTTGGCGGAGGAATTATGGGAGGCTATGGTAATGGATACAATAGTTCACCCTATACAAACCAACCTAGCACAACCACACACTCAATACAATACTACCAGCCAATCTATCCTTTCCAGTTCGGAGGAATGATGAGACGAAGATGCCCTAAGAGCAGCGCAAACATAGGTATAATTGGGGAGTTTTATATTGGCAATTTCAGTTGCAGTTGCTTCAGTTCAAGGAAAAGTTGCTTTCCAAGTGTTTATAGTAACAAACCAACTCAGTGGCGGTGTTAGCCAAGCGTTCTAAGTAGGCATCCACAACGCCCTGTACGTTTTGATAATTATTCTTGTTTTTGCATCAGTGTTGTCGTTTATCCGCGGAAAAGAATTAAGAAAATAAAAAGCGACCAAACCTAAAGCCTAATACCGCCAACTGCCCAATACGTAATTAGCTCTTGATTGGAGGATTTGCTTGCGCAAACTGAAATTCGGCGTATTCCTACCTTTCTACGCTTTCCAAACAAAAACGTCCACCGAATACTTTGAGCTACTTAAAACTATTGTTTTGAAATGTGAACGTTTAGGCTATGACTCGGTTTGGCTTGACGATCATTTAATGTATAATAACTGGCCAATCCTTGAGCCGTGGATAACTCTCTCCGCGCTCTCATCCTTAACCAACAAGATACGACTGGGAACCTTGGTTACTTGCAATGCCCACAGAAACCCAGCATTGCTTGCTAAAACTGCCGCCACCCTTGATGTTCTTTCGAATGGCAGAATAGAGTTTGGGGTCGGTGCAGGTTGCCAGGAAGCTGAGCATTTGGCTTATGGATATGGTTTTCCTAAAGCGAACGTTAGAATTGAAGGCTTAGGCGAAGCTTTGGAAGTGATAACGCGACTATGGACTCAAGAGAAAGCAAATTACCAAGGAAAACATTACACCCTCAAAGAGGCAGTTTGTGAGCCAAAACCGTTGCAGAAACCCCATCCACCTATCACCGTTGGCGGTGGAGGCGAAAAACTGACGATGAAAATTACCGCAAAGTATGCTGACAGATGTGATTGGGGTTCTCTGTCATCTGCAGAGGATTATAAGCGTAAACTTGGGTTGTTACAAGAACAATGCAAAGTCGTTGGAAGAGACTTTGGCGAGATTGAGCTTTCCTGCTGGCCTGGAGGGCAAGTGTTGATTGTTCAGAAACAAAGAGAATTAGAAGAAATGATTTCTCTGCGCAAACCCTCAAGTTTGCCTATGGATGAATTCAGGAAGGGCAATTTGTCTGGCACTCCAAACGAATGTTTGGAACAGTTACAGGTTTATGTTGATTTGGGCGTGACTTATTTTATGTTGTACTTCGCAGATTTGCCAAGCACAAATGGTTTAAAGTTGTTTTCTGAAGCTGTCGTCAAGAAAATATAGTTAGAGGTCTCCCCTGGCAATATGCGCCAACTCATGAACAATGATTTCATCCATGCTGTGATAGGGATTCTTCCTTACTAGAATAATGTATTCGGCATCGTCGGTTTCGTCACCGCTAAATACACACGCATCCGTGTCATGGGTTGAAAGAATCCTTCCCCACTCTTCTATTTCTCGAAAATCATCTTCGATGCATTGGCGATGCTTTAGAACATGATTAAAATCTTCATCGCTTAACCTTAACGCTTTAACTTTTGGCATTGGCTTGCTACTAAGCGTTTTCCATGCAGCAGTAAGGTGCCTTTTAGATATGCGCTCGGTTTTCATCTCCACTCCTTCGGCTAAACCCAATAAAAACCCCTTATTTTCTGTTTTGGAAAAAAAGACATACAATTCTGAAGCAAACCGTTTCAAAAATTTAACGGGTTTTACTGTAAAAGGATTTGCAGTAGTTATAATATTACAACAGACGATTTGCATTTAAATAAAAGAGAATTCGTACGCTATTACGTTTTATTGCTGTAGTCGGTTGTCAGCACGTTCATACCGCTTAGGACTGCTTCCATACTTGCTTTAACGATGTCCTCGCGGACTCCCATTGCAGTGACTTTTCGATCGCCTTTTCGCATATGCACTACGACCTCAACCATCGCATCTGTTCCGCCAGTAATAGCTTTAACATTGTATTGCTCAAGCGTGATGGGCTCGGTTTCTGCAATAGCGTGTTTAACCGCGTTTATCGTGGCGTCAACTGGTCCAACACCCACTGCAGCGCCCCAAACGACCTTACCGTTTAGTTTCAAGCGCACTGAAGCGGTCGAAGTAACTTTATCGCCCCCAACGTACGTCATTTCTTCAAGCTGTATAGGTTTAGTTTTGTCCAACCCCATGAAAGCTTCAGCGATAGCCAGCACATCTGCATCCATGACTGTTTTGCCTTTGTCACCTAATTCCTTGATTCGTTTTAAGATACCTTTGAACTGTGTTTCTGTTGGTTTTAGTCCCATGTTAGCTAAGTCTGCTCGTATTGCGTTGGATCCTGAGTGTTTTCCTGGGGCAATGCGTCTTGTGCATCCTACAAGTTCAGGGGCAATCGGCTCATAAGTCAAAGGATTTGCAAGTACGCCTTGAGTGTGAATGCCTGATTCGTGTGTGAATGCGTTTTCTCCGACGACTGCCTTGTTAGGCTGTGTGTAGACGCCCGTTAATCGTGAAACCAACTGCGAGGTGCTGTAGAGGAGTTCGGTTTTAATTTTCAAGTCCAGCTTGTAGAGCGAGCGAAGTGTTATCACTATTTCTTCGAGTGCCGCGTTGCCTGCACGTTCACCTAAACCGTTTATTGTAGCGTGGCATTCGTCAGCGCCTGAGCTTAAAGCGGCAACTGTGTTGGCAACTGCCATACCAAAGTCGTTATGACAATGCACAGCTATTGGAACTTTGAGGGATTTTTTGAGGTTCGAGAAGAACTCTGCAGCACGCTCAGGTGTTAAGATTCCGACAGTGTCGCAGGGTACTACTCTATCAACGCCCACATCTGTAGCAACTTGGAAAACTTGGGTTAAATACTCAAAGTCTGAGCGTGTAGCATCTTCAGCCAAAAGCTCTACCTTCAAACCTTGGGCTTTAGCGTAGCCAACAACTTCTTCAGTGGTTTTCAGTATTTGCTCCCTTGTCTTGTGCAGTTTGCATTCTATATGTAAATCTGAAGTGGGTATGATCATGGACACACCCGAACAACCGCTCTTCAAAACAGCGTCAATGTCATTTTTGGTGCCTCTTGCAGCACTGAAAATATGCGCTCTCAAACCCTGCTTTGCAATGAGTTTTATGGATTCCATTTCGCCATCAGAAACCGCCGCGAACCCAGCTTCGATAACATCTACGCCAAGCTCGTCAAGACGCTGAGCAATGCGTAACTTATTTTCAGGAACAAGAGATACTCCAGGTGTTTGTTCACCATCACGCAGGGTGGTGTCTAAAAATCTTACAGACTCAGGGAAGCGGTTGAATAAAGCAATACCCCATTTAAATCACATTCATTTTCAAGGGGGCAAGCTTAAATATAAAATTATTGGTGAGTTAAGATTACACAGAGGCATAAGTATGCGTAGTGACCAAATAAAAAAAGGAACAGAAAAAGCGCCTCACCGAGCGCTTCTAAAATCCTTAGGATTACAAGATGATGACATAGCAAAGCCACTAATCGGCATAGCTAACAGCTACACAAATATCGTTCCCGGACACATTCACCTTCGTATTATAGGAGAAGCTGTAAAAGAAGGCATCTTATCTGCAGGCGGCACACCGTTTGAATTCAACACGATTGCGGTTTGCGATGGAATCGCCATGGGACATGACGGCATGCGTTACTCGTTGCCCTCACGCGAAATAATCGCTGATTCAGTTGAAATAATGCTCCAAGCACACAGTTTAGACGGCCTCGTTATGATTTCTAACTGTGACAAAGTCACACCTGGCATGCTAATGGCAGCTGCACGCGTCAATATTCCTTCAATAATGGTTACAGGAGGACCTATGGCTGCAGGACATCATCGCGGCAAAAAAATAAGTTACTCTTCAATGCCAGAAGCACTCGGACAAGTGGCTGCTGGAAAAATGGGTGAAGGAGAATTACTTGAGATGGAATCAGAAGCCTGTCCAGGATGCGGCTCCTGCAGCGGAATGTTCACTGCCAACACTATGGCATGCTTAACTGAAGCGCTAGGGATGTCTCTTCCTTACTGTGGAACCTCTCTTGCTACAAGCGCATTCAAACTTCGACTAGCCAGAGCCACGGGTAAACAAATAATCAAACTAATCAAAGATGACCTCAAACCATATCAAATTCTGACCAAAGAAGCTTTCGAAAACGCCATTGCAGTAGACATGGCGCTCGGCGGCTCAACCAATACAACCCTGCATTTGCCAGCAATCGCCAAAGAAGCAGGCCTAACCTTACCCCTTTCAAACTTCGATGAAATCGGCCGAAAAGTTCCCCACTTATGCAGTATGATTCCAAGCGGGTCTTATGCACTTGAGGATTTGGATTCAGCCGGGGGAGTTCCAGCTGTCATGGGTGAACTCAAAAGTTTGCTCAATCTAAAACTGCCAACAGTTTCGGGTAACACGGTTGGTGAGAACATCAAAGACGCGGTTGTCTTAAACAGAGAAGTCATTCACAGTTTAACAAATCCTGTCCACAAGGAAGGCGGAATCGCCATCCTAACAGGTAACCTTGCGCCAAAAGGCTCAGTCATTAAAACCGCAGGCGTCTCACCAAAGATGCAAAAGCACACTGGTCCAGCAAAAGTCTACGACTCAGAAAAAGAAGCTCTGACCGCCATCCGCGGCAACGAAATCAAACCCGGCGAAGTGGTCGTAATACGCTATGAAGGACCAAGAGGCGGACCCGGAATGCCTGAAATGCTTTTCCCAACAGCAACCATTGCCGGCATGGGTCTTAGTGAAAGTGTTGCCTTAATCACGGATGGACGCTTCTCAGGAGCCACACGTGGAGGAAGCATCGGACACGTTGCTCCAGAAGCTTTCGAAGGTGGACCCATCGCAGCACTGAAAAACGGAGACATCATAACAATCGACATCCCCAACCGCGCCCTTAAAGTTGAATTATCCGACAAAGAACTCAAAGCACGTTTGGTTGCTTGGAAACCAAGAGAACCCAAAATAAAAAAGGGAATACTCTCACGCTACAAACCAATGCCAACAGAATAAAAAAACTGCAAAGGGCAAAGAAAGAGTTGGAATGCCGGTTTTTTACCTGTAGCTTCCACATACCATCGCTATTTTTTTCTTTAGAATATTCTTGCGAACCTTTTAAAAGTGAAGAAGGACCAATGGGCGTGTCATTTTGGCAAACAAGTAAGCAATTGTATTTTAAGATTTAATCAGAAACCGCAAGCTTTTTATTTGAACTGTTGTTTCTTTTTTAAAGAACGGAGTTTGAAGAGGCAAAAAAATGAGGGATCGTCACCTCCATAGCCGGGATCGTCGGGTACAGCTTCTCTAATTCACCTAGGTTATCCTCTGAACAAACTACCGAAAAATTCTCGCAGCCAACTTTTCTAGACGACAGTATATTTTATTCAACATATAGGAGACATAATTGAAAATGGTAAAAATGACTGGTGCGCGAGCACTCTTAGAATCCCTTGAACATCAAAAAGTTGAAGTAATATTCGGTATCTTAGGCGGCGCCATCCTCCCAGTATATGATGAGTTATGCGGCAACAAGAAAATCCGCCACATACTTGCAAGGCATGAGCAGTGTGCAGCCCACGAAGCAGAAGGCTATGCACGAGCAAGCGGAAGAGTAGGCGTTTGCATGGCAACCAGCGGTCCAGGAGCTACTAACTTAGTTACTGGTATAGCTAATGCATACATGGACTCCTCACCGATGATAGCGTTAACTGGCCAAATTCCAGCTACAGGTGTCAACACCAGTTATATGATCGGCAAAGATGCTTTTCAAGAAGCAGACATCATCGGCATCACTACCGCCATCACCAAATACAGTTATCAACCTCGAACAGTCGCCGAAATTCCGTTAACCGTTAACAATGCCTTCTACATAGCAACAACCGGAAGACCCGGACCAGTCCTGATTGATTTACCCAAAAACGTTCAAGCCGGAATCGAGAATGTCGAATTCACAAATAAAATTGATGTACGCGGCTACAAACTACCATCCGAACCAAACCCAACAAAAATCAGCGAAGCCGCAGATCTTTTAGCCCAAGCAGAGTGCCCAATCATTCTGGCAGGAGGCGGAGTCATAACTTCTGGTGCATCAGATGAGTTAGTCCAAATGTCAGACTTGCTTATGGCGCCAGTCGCTACAACATTCATGGGAAAAGGAGCATTCCCAGAAAACCACCCCCTATCACTTGGATGCATAGGTATGCATGGCAACCCCGCTGCAAACAAGCTTATGGGTGAGGCAGACGTCTTGCTGGCAGTTGGTACAAGGTTCTCTGATCGTGCAACAGCTAACTTGGACAGTTTTGCGCCCAACGCCAAAAAAATCCATATTGACCTCGACAATGCAGAAATTAACAAAAACATCGAAGTTGATATTCCAATTGTTGCAGATGCCAAAGTCTCATTGAGAATGCTTTACGCTGCCATAACTCAAAAGCTGCAGAGGGGAGAAGGAAAAGCATGGACAAAAAGAGTGAAGGAAGCCAAAGAACAACTAAGTCCACTGCTTAAAGAAATGCCAAGAGATTTAGTGCCTAAATCATTGTTAATAGAACTTAGAAAACTGTTGAATGAAAACGACATAGTCACCACTGAAGTTGGACAAAATCAAATGTGGTCAGCCCTATACTTCAAAGCATTAAAACCACGCACATTCATCAGCTCGGGCGGCCTTGGAACCATGGGCTTTGGTTTCCCAGCAGCAATAGGCGCAAAAGTCGCATGCCCAGACCGAGCAGTCGTGGATATAGCGGGTGATGGAAGCTTCATAATGTCCGAGCAAGAACTCGCATGCTCAGTAACCGAGAACATTCCTGTTACTGTCATAGTTCTAAATAACTCAATTCTTGGTATGGTGGCTCAATGGCAAAGGATGCTCTACAAACGACGTTACATGGCAGTTCATTTAGGCAAAACACCCGACTTCGTTAAACTGGCCGAAGCTTACGGGGCGCAGGGATTGCGAGCAACTTCTATCGAGGAGTTCCACAAAGCAGTTAAGACGGCACTAACTAGTAAAGTAACAACGGTAATCGATGTGCCTATTGGTTCAGAGACAGATGTTGTTCCATTTGTCCCTCCAGGCTGCGGTTTACCACAACAGATAGGTGACTACTAATGGAAAATGGAAAAACCAAAGTAATCAGCGTTTTAGTCGAAAACAAACCTGGTGTCCTCCATGCAATCGCAAACCTGTTCCGCCGGAGAAACTTCAACATTGAAAGCATCACTGTGGGTCCAACCCAACAGCAAGACATTTCCCGCATGACCATAACCATCAACGGAGACGAAAAAACAATCGATCAAGTTGTCAAACAAGTTGAAAAACAAATTGATGTCCTCAGAGTAGGCGAACTTGAGCAAGGAAAATTTGTCATGCGAGAACTAGCCTTGATAAAAGTAAACGTTCCAAGTGCTAAAGAACGCTCAGATATAATCAACTGTGTTGACGTATTTCGATGCAGAATAATCGATGTCTCAATCGACAGCTTAACTGTTGAAATCACAGGAACCCCTGACAAAATCGACGCCTTCCTTAACCTCATGAAAAGCTATGGAGTCATAGAACTCGCAAGAACAGGCATAACGGCCCTAGCACGAGGCGCAAAATCAATAAAAATCGACGAATAAACAGCGTTGACTTAGCGGAAATACTTAATTGTCTGTTCTTTAAAATTTTTCCAATTATCTTAAGGTTATTTAGGTTAATTCAAGGATAAGCGAAAAACAATGAACATTACAGAAAAAATCTTGGCAAAAGCTTCAGGAAAAATAGCTGTGCATCCAGGAGAAATCGTTGACGTAAACGTCGACATGGTAATGGTGCACGACTTAACTGGACCCTTAGCGGTTGAAGCTTTCAAAAAAATAGGTGTTCCAAAAGTTTGGAATAACAAAAAAGTAGTGGTAATTCTGGATCATCAAGTTCCAGCGGAATCAGTTAAAGCAGCTGAACTACACAAAACCATGAGACAATTTGCCAATGACCAAAATTTACAAATCTACGACGTAGGCAAAGGAGGAATATGCCACCAAGTTATGCCGGATAAGGGACACGTGGTTCCCGGAAACATCATTTTAGGCGCTGATTCACATACATGCACTTACGGAGCTTTTGGAGCTTTTGCAACAGGCATCGGTTCAACAGAAGCAGCCGCAGTAATGGCTACTGGAAAAATCTGGCTGAAAGTTCCCGAAACTATCAAAGTAAACGTTAAAGGCAAATTCAAACCCAACGTCACGGCCAAAGACCTAGTTTTAACCATAACAGGCAAATTGGGCGTAGACGGCGCAATCTACAAGAGTTTAGAGTTTACGGGCCCAACCATCAAAAACATGACTGTTTCAGGCCGAATGACCCTGTGCAACATGGCTGTTGAGATGGGTGCAAAAAACGGTATAGTTGAACCAGACGAAACCACACGCAAATACTTAGAAGACAAAATAAAAAAAATGCCCGACTTAGACACTTTAAAGAGCGATACAGACGCAAAATACAGTCAAACCGTCGAATTCGACGTTTCATCTATGGAGCCTCAAGTGGCTTGTCCATCATCAGTTGACAATGTTAAACCAATCAGCAAAATAGGAGAAGTCAAAATTGACCAAGCCTTCATCGGTTCCTGCACCAACGGCAGACTAGAAGATTTGCAGTTAGCTGCGAAGATCATGAAGGGCAAAAAAGTCGCTGACGGCGTCCGTGCCCTAGTTATTCCAGCATCTCAGGAAATCTATCAGCAAGCCGACAAAAAAGGTCTGCTGCAAATTTTCACTGAGGCAGGCGCAATCGTTTGCGGTTCCGCTTGTGGACCATGCTTAGGCGGACACATCGGGTTGTTAGCAGCAGGTGAAACATGCGTAAGCACCTCTAATCGCAACTTTATTGGAAGAATGGGCAGCACCCAAGCAAATGTCTATTTAGCTTCACCTGCAACGGTAGCGGCTTCAGCAATAACAGGAAGAATCACAGACCCCACAACACTGGAGACAAAAGCATGAGCAGCAAAATAAAAGCGCCTGCCATAGTGTTCGGCAACAACATTGACACAGATGTCATCCTACCAGGCAAATACCTAATATTAGTTGACCCAAACGAGTTGGGCAAACACGCGCTGGAAAGCTTAGATACAGAATTCGTTACGAAAGCCAAAGGCGGCGTCATTCTGGTAGGCGGAAAGAACTTCGGTTGCGGCTCAAGCCGTGAGCAGGCACCGCTGGCCTTGAAGTATTCAGGCGTCAAATGTGTAATCGCAGAATCGTTCGCGCGAATCTTCTTCCGCAACGCCATAAATATTGGCTTGCCTGTAATCGAATGCAAAGGAATATCCACCGCGGTTAAAACAGGCGAAGTGTTAAATTTGGATTTTGAAGCGGGCAAGATAGAAAACACCTCTAACGGAAAAAAGTTTCAAGTAGAAAAGCTTCCACAATTCATCATAGAAATTTTAGCAGATGGCGGATTAATCGAAAACTTGAGGAGAAATATGAAAAAATGACAGAATACAAAATATCTCTAATTCCAGGAGACGGAATCGGACCAGAATTAACCCAAGCTACCCTAAAAGTCTTAGACGCAGTTCAGAAAAAATTCGGAGCCAAACTTCAGATTATCGAAGCTGAAGCAGGCGACGTCGCACTTGAGAGAGTAGGCGCCGCATTGCCAGCGGACACTGTGGAGAAAATTAAGAACTCCCACGCTTGCTTAAAAGGTCCAGTAGGCGAATCTGCAGCCGACGTAATAGTGAAGCTCAGAGCAATGTTTGATTTATACGCTAATTTGCGTCCACTGAAAGCTTACCCTAACGTTCCTGTTGCCCGCCCAGACATTGACATGATATTTGTCCGCGAGAACACTGAGGACGTTTACAAAGGCCTAGAATTCACCATAGGCAACGACACAACCCTTTGCCTAAGAGTTATAACACGCAAAGCCTGCGAACGCATCGCCAAAAAAGCCTTTGACATCGCACGTCTACGCAACGGCAAAAAGAAAGTCACCGCCATTCACAAAGCCAACGTCATGCGCGTAACCGACGGTTTATTTGCCAGCGTCTGCCGCGAAACCGCAAAACAGTACCCCGACATCGCATTCAACGAACTCTACGTTGACGCAGCATCCATGCGCATAATCAAAGAACCAGAAATATTCGATGTATTTTGCACATGCAACATGTTCGGCGACATCCTATCTGACGAAGCAGCACAGCAAATCGGCGGCTTAGGAATGGCTCCAGGAGCAAACATAGGCGACAACTTTGCACTCTTCGAACCCATCCATGGATCAGCACCAAACCGAGCAGGAAAACACACCGCCAACCCAATCTCCATGATACTTTCCGCAAAAATGATGCTTGAGTGGCTGGGAGAAAAATACAACGACAAAAAATGTTTACAAGCAGGCGCAGCCATAGAGAACGGAGTAGTGTACGCGTTAACTAACCGTCAATCTGTTCCTGACTGCGGCGGCACCAAAACGACGGTGGGCATGGCTGAAGCCATCGCTGCATCCTTAACCGTGAAAACTGGTTGAAAGCATGACAAATAAAACCTCAAGAAGAATCCGAATTTTTGACACAACATTAAGAGATGGGGAACAAACCCCTGGAGTTTCTTTAACTGCAGACGATAAGATGGAGATTGCCTGTCAACTAAGCAAGTTGGGCGTTGACACCATTGAAGCGGGTTTTCCAAGTTCGTCAGAGGGCGAAAAAAAAATTGTCCGAGACATTGCTAAGGCAGGTTTAACCTCAGAAGTCTGCGCACTTTCCCGTGCAACTAGGGCGACATCGATGCAGCTTTGGATTGCGAAGTTGATTTAATTCACGTTTTCATCCCAACCTCACCTGTTCAAATGAAATACGCGGTTAACTTAACTCCTGAACAAGTGCTGGCTGCAACGGTGGATTCCATTTCATACGTGAAGAAACACGGCGTAAAATGCGAGTTTTCACCAATGGATGCCACACGCTCCGAGATGCCTTTTCTAAAAAAGGTTTGTAAAGCAGCACAAGACGCAGGCATGGATAGCTTAAATGTCCCTGACACAGTCGGCATCATGATTCCTAAAACAACAGCCAAATTAATCGAGGAACTAAAAACAATAGTTAACGTTCCAATAAGCACCCATTGTCACGATGACTTCGGTTTAGCAGTTGCCAACAGTTTAGCTGCCGTCGAAGCAGGCGCAGACCAAGTACACGTAGCGGTTAATGGCTTAGGTGAACGTGCAGGCAACGCTTCACTCGAAGAAGTAGTTATGGCACTGCACATGATTTACAAATACAAAACAGACGTCAACACGCGCTTACTCTATAGCACCTCACGACTGGTTGCATCATTAACAGGCATTAATGTACAAGCTAACAAAGCAATTGTTGGAGAGAACGCGTTTGCCCACGAATCAGGCATACACACCCGCGGCGTAACAGAAAAACCACTGACCTTCGAGCCTATAAACCCAGAATTAGTAGGACGCACAAGAAAACTTGTAGCTGGCAAACTGGCGGGAACCCGAGGTATCAAGGCAGAATTGAACGAAATCGGTATCCACCCAACCGAGGAGCAGCTAAAAGAAATCGTACAACGCGTCAAAGACTTAGGTGACAAAGGCAAAATGGTCACAGACGCCGACTTGATAGCGCTAACTTCCGCTGTAATGGGTGAAGTGATTGGGGAAGAAAAAATAATTGACTTATGCGACATGGCCGTCGTAACAGGCATCAAAGTTATCCCAACCGCTTCGGTGCGTCTAACCTTGAATGGCAAAGAATACGTTGCAGCCGAAACAGGCGTAGGACCAGTAGATGCAGTCTTAAAGGCAATTCAGAAGTTGACCAGCAGCATAGAAAACATCCGCCTTAGCGAATACCGTCTTGCAGCTATAACTGGAGGGTCAAATGCAGTCGCCGAAGTCATCATAAAAGTCGAAGACGAAAAAGGCAATATCGTCTCCGCACGAGCAGCACGAGAAGACATTGTTATGGCAAGCGTGGAAGCAATGATAAATGGTATAAACAAGCTCTTGATTAAGAACCATAAGCAGGGAAACAAAAAGTGACACATGTAGCCTTCCAAGGCGAACCTGGCGCATATAGTGAGAGCGCAGTTTACCAGTTCTTTGGTTCAAAAACGCAGGTTAAACCGTGCATGGATTTCCGCGACGTTTTTGAAAGCGTAAAACGCCTGGGCGTTGACGCAGGTGTGGTGCCAGTTGAGAACTCGATTGAAGGCAGCGTCAACCAAAACTACGATTTATTCTTCAATTATGACCTTAAAGTCTGCGGTGAAGTAATAGTAAAAATCGCCCACTGTCTAATAGCTAATCCAGGCGCAAGTTTGGATCAAATCAAAACGGTTTACTCCCACCCGCAAGCTCTTGCGCAGTGCCGAAGCTTTCTGGAACACTTAAAATACGAACAGATTCCAGCTTATGATACGGCTGGAAGCGTTAAACTCATCAAGGAACAAAAACTCATGTCCGCAGCAGCCATTGCCAGCGAGCGAGCAGCCGAAATCTACGGCATGCAAATCCTCGCCAAAGACATTGCTGACAACAAAGAAAACTACACCCGCTTCTTTGTACTCTCTGAAGAGGATTCACCAGTAACAAGCAAAGACAAAACCTCAATTATCTTCTCAGCCAAACACGAACCAGGCTCACTCTACCACGCACTGGGAGAATTCGCCAAACGCAAAATCAACCTAACCCGCATCGAATCCAGACCAACCAAAAAAACTGCATGGGAATACAACTTCTACCTAGACTTTGAAGGACACCGAACCGAACCTAAATGCGCCGAAACACTCAAAGCACTGGAAAAATATACCACATTCATCAAAATCTTAGGGTCCTACCCTAAAGCAATCTAACCATAATTTTATTTTTTTTAGTCACTTCCTTTTCTCATGATTGCCACATTATGATTTGCTCAAACTTATACATTTTAGTTTCAGTATAATTTTACTGGCTTTGTAGTTTTGATGAATGTGCCTTCGTCAAGTTCGTCATATGCCCTTTCTAACTCTTCTTCAGTATTCATTACAATTGGTCCTCCCCAAGCTACAGGTTCCTTCAATGGTTCTCCTGAGACAAACAAAAAGTGAGCACCCTTTTTTGAGCCGATATTAACTAAATCGCCTTCGCCAAAAACAGCACATTGTCCCGTCGAGATAGTTTTGTCGTGAACTTTTATTGATCCATCGACAACGTATGCAAAGACTGTGTTGTTCCTATGTGTGGCGTGTTCGAATGTTTTGGCTTCAGGAAGCTCGACATCAAAATAATCTATGTCGATTGCAAGGTCGCAAACTGGTCCTTCTACCCCATCTATTTGACCTGCTATCACTTTGATCGTTATTCCGTTTTTCTGGGCGGTTGGGATTTGTTCTTTTTCGATTCCCCGGTATTTTGGATCGATCATCTTCTTTTTTGCCGGCAAGTTTACCCATAATTGAAAGCCCTGCATTAGACCGCCATATTTTTGGGGCATTTCTTGATGAATTATTCCTGAACCCGCAGTCATCCATTGTAGGTCTCCGGATTTGATTACGCCTTTGTTGCCCATGCTGTCACCGTGTGCAACTTCGCCAGTCCACATGTAAGTGACGGTTTCTATCCCTCTATGAGGATGCCAAGGAAAACCTTTGATGTAATCTTT
Organism: Candidatus Bathyarchaeota archaeon; assembly: GCA_963705145.1. GTDB lineage: Archaea > Thermoproteota > Bathyarchaeia > Bathyarchaeales > Bathycorpusculaceae > Bathycorpusculum. The sequence continues at coordinate 85,159 of CAVPJA010000004.1, read as the reverse complement.
AGGGTCGTTTGAGCCGAAATGGTCAAAAAGCAAAAATGGGTCAAGAGTAGAGTTTTTATCATTGCCTAAAACGCGTTGGAGCATAACACCTGCACCTTCAATTGTGGGCTGTCTTTCTAAGATTTTTTCCACTTTTCGTTCCATACACATCTACTCATATGACTTATGCCGAAATGACAATATAATCATACTGTGAGCAAAAAAAGCAAATTTTAAAAAAATTATTTCTCTGTTGATTCTAGCATTTTATACATGACGTCGTAAGAGTCGGCGAAGTCGCTGTCAGCAGCCGCAAGCTTCTTTTTTAGTTGTTCCAATCGTTCGACTATTGCTTTTTGGTCTTTGTTTTTGATTAAGGTAAGCAATTCTTGGGCTTTAGCCATAAACAAATCCTCGATTTCGCCTAAGTTAGCCAAATTCGTTTGTACGCTTGCGTATAGATCTGGGGTTTCCAGCGCCGTCGCTTCAGCTAAGGTGAACAGCATTCGATAGGTGGTGCCAGCTACTTTTTTTGTTTCAGACAAATTCACTTGTTCCAGCAATGTTTCGCAGGCAACTAAGCCTAGGAAGTGCGGCAACCCCAGCACGACTGACATTAGTTCATCGTGTTTCTTTGGAGTCATAATGAACACGTGTGCTTCTTCCTTTTCCAGCCACTGCTTGAATTGCTCAGCGAACTCTTGCTCTTTGGCATTGGTTGGGGTTAGGACGTATGCTTTGTGTTTCACGCCTTTGCTTCCGGGACCAAAAACTGGGTGCGTACCCAAAATCGTGGCGCCGTTTAGGTATTGGTGCATCGTTTTGACTGGGGCTTCTTTGATTGAGCAAATATCCATGATTACTTGTCCTTCGTGGACGGCGGGGCTAATTGCTTTAGCAACCTCTTCCATGGCGTTTATGGATACGCAAAGGAAAATTTGGTCGGCGTCTTGGACGGCTTCCTCGAAACTGGTTGTCAAATCAACTAGCAAGTCTTTTTGCGCTTCAAGCTTCGCTTTCTTACGGTCAGCCAGAATAACGTCGTAACCTTTAGACTCAAAAAATTTTGCGAACCAAACACCCATCTTTCCAGCGCCGATTACGGCAACCTTCATTTAGCTGCTACCTCGCAGATTTTATCCAGCCCAGCCTCGATTTGGTCGTCGGGCGCAGTTAAGGATATGCGGAAGTGTTCTCGGTAATCGCCAAAAGAAGTGCCTGGAGCAACAGCAACGCCTTTATCTAGAAGGTCCAGAGTGAATTTTTCTCCGTCTAAACCTTCGAGTTTGGGAAACACATAGAAGGGAGCATCGGGTTTGGAAAATTTGAAGCCTGCTGCAGAGAGTTTAGTGCATGCCATGTCGGCACGTAGTTTGTATTTGGCTTTGATGGCTGAAGCGATTTTTGCATGGAGTTCTAAGCCTTTGAGTGCTGCGTCCTGGATGAAAACGGGGACGTTGTTGATGGTGATTTGGTTTAGTTTGGTTATTTTGTCAACCAGCATCTTGTTGGCGATAATGTAGCCAATTCGCCAGCCTGTCATGGTGAAAGTTTTGGAAAAGCCGTTGCTTAGAATATGTTTGCAGTCTTTGTCGTAGTCTAATATGCTTTTGGTTTTGGTGAATGCTATTGTGGCGTAGACTTCGTCGGAGAGAATTGTAATGCCTTTTTTGTTGGCGAGTTCCACTATGCCGTCTAAGGTTTCTGCGTCCATTACTTTGCTTGTAGGATTGTTTGGGTTGTTGAGCACGATCATGCGTGTATCTTTGTCAATTATTTTTTCCAGCTTATCTAAATCGACTTTCCAATCGTTCTCAAGCTCGGTTCGCAACAATTTGGTTTTGGCGCCAAGACTTTTGGCTATTAAATCGTAAGCTGTCCAGTAAGGCGTAGGAATGATAACGTTGCCGCCGTCTTTTAGCAACAAAAACATCGTGGCGAATATGCCCCACTTAGAACCCGGGGTAATAACCACGTTCTCAGTTTGAACGCCATGTGCCTCAGCTATTTTCTGACGCAGCTTTAACTCGCCGTAAGAAGAAGAATACTTGGTTTTACCAGCCTTCATAGAAGCGTACGCGGCTTCCACTATTTCAGGCGGCGTAGCTAAGTCTGGATCTCCAAGGTTTAATCGAATTATCTTTTTTCCTTCGCTTTCAAGTTTAAGAGCTTTCTCATTTATCTCGTAGAGCATATCTTTGGCGTCTCCGTTAAGAGCGTTTTATTCTTGAACAGCACTGCACATATTAACTATTTCGCGGTAAACCGCTTCAACCTGACCAGCGTTTAAGCCTATTTGGACGGCTTTTTCTTTTATGCGCTTGAAAACTTCACTTTCCCTAAATAAATCGCGTATTGGCATGCTCTGCCTTTTTTTGGCATCGCCAATTGCCTTACAAACCTTAACTCTCTCGCAAAGTGCCAACAGGATTTGGTCATCAATTTCATCTATTTTTTTTCGCTGCATGGAGATTTCAGCCATATTTACTTCCTCTTGAGAACGCGCGGTATAAAACCCGCTCGGATCATGTGGTCAACTAAGGTTATTGCAATGGCAGCTTCGATAGCTGGAACAGCTTTAGGAACTACACATGGATCATGCCTGCCCTTTACACTTAAGACTGCGTTTTCCATTTTTTTAAGGTTAACAGTTTTCTGTTCCTTCGCGATGGAAGGTGTTGGTTTAATCGCCACTCGCATCATGATTGGCATGCCGCTGGATAAACCGCCTAAAACGCCTCCGGCATTATCGGTTAAAGACACAACTTGTCCCTTTTCTATTTGGTAAGTGTCATTGTTCTGCGACCCCTTCATCTGTGTAGCTTCAAAACCCACGCCAAACTCGACGCCCTTAACCGCTGGAACCGCAAATACTGATTTAGCCAAATCGGCATCTAATGCGTCAAATAATGGTTCACCTACACCAACGGGCATACCAAGCATTAGACACTCGATTATTCCGCCTAGACTGTCGCCTTCCTTTTTGGCGTTCACTATAGCTTCCTCCATCTTTTCTCCACAACTTATGTCGGGGCATCTTGTTGCTGTGGCATAGCGGTTTTTGCGTATTTCGTCGGTGCTGAACTTTTTGTCAGCCTTAACTTGCCCAATCGCTGAAGTGTAAGCCAACACATCAACGTCAAAGCGACTAAGTATTTTTTTTGCGATAGTGCCAGCCATGATTAGTGCTACAGTAACTCTACCTGAGAAGCGTCCTCCGCCTCGATAATCGTTTAAGCCACCATACTTGATTCGGGCTGGGTAATCTGAGTGCCCGGGTCTTGGTAGATCTTTCATGGCTTCGTAATCGCTGGAGTCTGTTTCCTTGTTCTCGACCAACACGGCTATTGGAGCCCCGGTTGTAAATCCGTTGAAAATCCCTGAAAGAACCTTGATAACATCTTTCTCTACACGTGCAGAAACGATCTTTGGCTCAGCTGGAATCCTGCGGTCAAGTTCCCCTTGAAAATCGCCTTCAGAAAGAGGCAAACCTGCTGGACAACCATCCACAACTACACCAACCACTTTGCCATGGCTCTCACCAAACGTAGTAACTGTGAATTCTTTACCTATCGAATTTCCCGCCAACAACGTCAGCTCCTATTTGTCTTAGATGAGTGAAGAACTGCGGATAAGACTTTCTGACGCAATCGGCGTTTTGGATTGTGGTTTGTCCTTCTGCGCCTAAAGCGGCAACTGCACAAGCCATCGCGATTCGGTGGTCGTTGTGTGGATCTATTATTGCGCCGTGTAAAGTTGAACCACCTTCTATGATTAAGCCATCGTTATTGATGGTGATTTGGGCGCCCATCTTTTTTAACTCAATGTAAAGTGATTCGAGACGGTCAGATTCTTTAAGCCGAAGCCTATTTGCACCAAAAATGTGGGAAGTACCCTTTGCATAACACATCAGAACCGCGATGACGGGAGCAAGGTCAGGAATGTGTTTGGCATCTACTTCATCTGTTTTGAACATACTGCCTGAACCTTCAATCTCAACGCTGTCCGGACAAACTTTTCCATTGACACCCATATGTTTTAGGATACCTATAATCGCTTTGTCTCCTTGAACACTACTATAGTCAAGGTTGTTTATTTGGACTTTAGAGTGGGTAATAGCTGCCGCAGCAACGAGGAAAGCTGCTGAAGAGAAGTCGCCTGGAACCCTACCGTCGGCGGGCGTGTAGGTTTGGTTTGCTGGTATATGAATATGATTTTCATGTGCAGACGCTTTAACTCCATGATCAACAAGAACAGCCTCGGTCATCTTAACGTAACCTTCAGACTCCAACGGAGAAGACAACATTATTTCGGTGTCCGTTTGAGCTTTTGGGCAGGCAAACATCAAACCAGAAATAAACTGCGAGCTAACGTTGCCCGGAATGGAGGTTTCGCCTCCAAGAATACCGCCACCCTCCACGAAAACCGCGTCTTTATCACCGAATTTTCCGATATGAACCTTGGCGCCAAGTTCATTGAGGCTATATAGTAATGGTTCCACAGGTCGCTTCTCAATTGAACCCTTAAACAATAGAGTCGAAGGCTCCTTTGCTAGCGCGGCTACAGGAACCATGAAACGCAATGTAGCTCCTGATTCGCCGCAGTCGATTGGTTCTTTTGCGCCTTTGAGCGCCTTAGTGCTTTCGATTGTCCAGCAGCCGTCTGTTACAGTTACCTTTGCACCCAAAGCAATGACAGCGCGTAGTGTTGCTTCGGTGTCTTCGGACAAAAGAGGAAAAAAAACTTTAGATGTTCCCTTTGATAACGCAGCGGCAATAACCATCCTCTGAGTGTAGGACTTAGACGATGGTGCGCAAACTTGACCGCTCAGCTTCTCAGTTTTTTTAACGATTACATCCGCCATTGGTTAGAGCACCTTGGCTTTATCACAGTTCAATTGAGTCTGCAATATTTCACCTTCATATTTCTGGAAAGAAGTCTTCACCAAATCAACTTTATCCTTTGAAACCACAGCCGTAACCGCTGGCCCTTTGCCGCAGAGTCCAACCGCTACTGCGCCAGCAACTAATGCGTCGATGACAATTGATGTATTGAGGTTGGAAGCTGAAGAGTAAATTAATCCGTTAAGAGTTAGTGCTTCCCAGATTTTGCCGTCTAAAGCCTTCTCGAAAGCGACTTCAACGAGAGGTCTGAGAGTTTTAAGCCTACTTACATTGCAGTCGATCGTGTAGGCTTTTTGGGGTGGCACATGGAAGAGCACAACTAAATCCTCACGCAACGGATATTGTTTGATTATTTCTCTTTTTAGATTGTCAGTGATTATTATGCCGCCAAAATAAGAAGCACAAGCATCATCAAATGCGCCCGTGATTGTGACTTTGGCGTCAAAAGCTGCTTCAACACCCAACTTTATGATTTCTAGGTCATCAAGGGTTTTTCCCAGTGCAGCTGTAGTCGCAAGAGCTGTTGCATTTGCGGCTACACTACTGCTCTTAAGCCCTCGTGCGATGGGAATGTTAGATATGGTTTTTATTTTCACGCCAAAACTCTTCTCTAAACCAAATCTTCGCAGGACTCTTGCAGCGGTTTTTTCTATAAGGAGTGTGCTTTCTTTTGGGTCAGAAACTATCTCAGCCCTAATAACGCCTGATTCATCGGTTAAGTTAACTTCAGCTCTAGTCCACAAATCAATCCCAAACGCAGCACCCTTCCCCAACGCAATTGCGTTAACGATTGTTGTTGCCCCATGAGCAATAGCCACCGCTTTACCCGTCAAGTTTACACCTTCGATAAATGATTGAGCGCGGCCTGCCTCATAACATCAACAGGCGCAGACTTACCCGTCCAAATCTCAAACGACGCCGCACCCTGATAAATCAACATCTCAACCCCACTAACCACTTTCGCACCTGCCGCCTTCGCGTCTTTAGCCAGTTTAGTTTCAATTGGGTTATAGACTATGTCCATTACAGCTAAGTTTGGGCGCAACAGTTTAGACGCTACTGGGGTTTCCTCAGTTTTCGGTTTCATTCCCACTGATGTAGCATTAATTAAAACGTCTGAGTCTTGCAGGTTTTGCTCGATTTCTTTCGGCGAAAGTGAGCCTGAAACAATTTTTTTGTTTGCGGTCTTCTCAAGGAGTTTGGCTAATTCTTGAGCTGGTTTTAGGGAACGATTCAACACGGCCAACTCGTCAGCTTCTTTAGCCATCGTGTAAGCTATGGCTCTAGCCGCACCTCCTGCACCCAACAACAGAACCTTTCGCCCCTTCAATTCCACCCCGTTTTCTCTGAGAGCTTTCAATGCACCGACTCCGTCTGTGTTGAAGCCGAAGAGTTTGTTATCCCTGTTTAAGATGGTGTTTACTGAGTTTATGATTTGAGCTGATAAGTCGGTCCTATCTAGAAATTTTAAGACTGGAGTTTTATGCGGCATTGTTACGTTTAAGCCACGGATGTTTAGGGCTCGCATGCCGTTCACTGCGTTTTCAACTTCCGCAGGCTTCACCTTGAAAGCTAAAAACACGTAGTCGAGATTTAGGGCGTTGAATGCTGCGTTGTGCATGATTGGGCTTAATGTGTGCTCTATTGGGTCCCCGATGACACCGCATACCTTTGTTTTTCCAGATATACCCATATCATTTATTCCTCAACAGAGTATAAGCAGTCTTCATTTCATTTATGCTCATTTGTCCCGCCGCCGTTGCACTACCCTCTTCAAGTGAGGCAAAAGTGAAAAAAGCCCCAAACAATGGTGAGAGAACCCTCGAAACCCTGCCGTGTTCACCCATGCAGAAACAAACCAGCTTAGCCTTGTTGGAAGCAAAAGAAACAAAACTCAAAACAGGCAGGTTGTCCTCTATCTGTTTAGCAGTTGTCACAATCTTGCAGACGAATGCGCCGCTGGCAAGTTCTTCATCTAGAACCGCCGCCATCGCTGAAACGTTGAGTGCCCCGTCGAACTTGTGGTAGGAAACGATGGTTTTGGCCCCCAACAGCTTAAGCTGGCTGATAGTTTCTTTGTATTTTGGACTTGACAAATTAATATCAACGTACTCAAAGCCACTTTTAGCTGCCTTAAGCAGGGTTTGCTGACGCTCAGATTCTGTTCCAGCAAAAAATCCCTTTTCTCTTTGGAGTTTGTTGGTGGCAATTAAAGGGACTTTCGTGCTTGCTGATAATTCGGATAGCTTGAGGGAGGTTTCAAGGCAGTCAAGCCTTACTTCTATGAAGTCAGCTTTGGCTTTCTCTGCCTTTTCAATGAGGTTTAATGCTTCTATGCTGTTTTTTGGGAGAATCGAAATACAGATTCTCGGGGTCACTTTTCAATCACCGTTTCTTCAGGCACAGATATGCCGAAGTGTCTTCCTCCCTTCACGGCTATATGCACTAAGACTTCGTCGTTTGCCTTTAGTTCTGTGACTGGTTTTGATGCTTTCGGAGTTACTAGGCGGATGGTTTCGGCATTCTGAAGAATAGTTTTTATTTTTGTATCCGATGCTTGGGCTTCAATGAGAATTAATGGTCGGAACTCAATTTTGCTTCTGCCTACGTTTGTTAATCTGACTTTACCCTCTCGGTTAACGATTAAAACTTCGTCTCCTGCCTTGAGTTCCGAGAGGTATCGCGTACTCTGCGTCGATGTTAAGGTGTAGTGTGAAGCGGGTCCAGCGTTAACCCTGAAAGGTCTAGACTGCACATAGGGATTCTCGTTCACTTCAGCTTCAACAAGGAAAAACCCCGCCGATTGACATCCTACAAGCATACCTTCGCCAGGAACCATCAAGTCAACGGTGTCAACGCAAACTCTGGCGCCCGAACCAATGGGCTTAATTGACAAAATCTTCGCTGGTGTTATCACCATTTTTGGGGCTTGTGACTTAATGAGTTTGATTGTTTTTTCCAGTTCGTTTGGGTTTCCAGTTTTAATAAGCACCCCATCAGTTCCAAGTTCGAGCGCTTCCAAAACCACCTTCGCATCTTCAGAGGTCGTGACTTCAGCGATTAAGGTGCTTTTTCCTCTACCTTTCGCAATCAAGTTTTCAAGTGGAATCACTCGCCAGTCGAGACAGTTTATTATCACATAGTCAACGCCGAGGTCTGCGGCTTTGGCGGCTTTGTTTTCGTCTTCTTTGCCCTGAATGGTAACTCGAAGGGCAGTTTTTTTGCCTTCTCTCTTTAGTTGGGCAAGCTTTTTCTCGTTTAAATCACTTAGGAAAACTATTTCGAGTTTGCCGTTGCGGTTGCTCGTTTGGTCCCCTTCAAGGATTACATCCGCGTTTTCATTGGAAAGGCTAAGTAAACTCTCTTTTTCTTGAGTCGAAGTTTTTGGGTCTATTTCTATCCAGAGTATCTTCAACGCTTTTCACCGAGAACCTTAAGCGCTTTCTCCACCGACGCGTTTTCGTGGACAATAGCTGAAAGTGCTTTGACAATTTGAGTTGGGTTTTCGCATTGGAACACGTTTCGTCCAATCGAAAGTCCAGCGGCTCCAGCTTTAAGCGAATCAAATGTTGTTTGGAGGACTTCTTGGGTGGATTTGCATTTTGGTCCGCCAGCGATGACCACTGGAACGGGGCAGCTTTCAACTATAGTTTTGAAGGTTTCTATGTCGCCTGTATAGTTGGTTTTGATAATGTCCGCGCCAAGCTCTGCTCCGATTCTTGCTGCGTGTGCTACCACTTCAGGTGAATGCTCGTTTTTGATTTTTGGTCCACGCGGATACATCATAGCAAGGAGTGGGAGACCGAAGAGGTCACATTCTTCTGAGACTTTGCCCAGATTCTGGAGCATTTTGTCTTCGTCTTGGGCTCCAACGTTTACGTGCACAGAGACTGCGTCCGCGCCGATGCGTATAGCTTCTTGCACGGAGCAGACTTGTACTTTGGCATTTAAGTTAGGGCTAAGGTTTGACATGCCTGACAACATAACTATGAGTCCTGCGTGTCCGGTATCGATGCATTTGGCTATGCCTTTGTGGACAAGGATAGCGTCTGCGTTTCCCTTCACCAGTTTAGTGGTTATTTCATACATGTTAGTTATGCCTTGGATGGGTCCGATTGTGACGCCATGATCCATAGGCACGATTACAGTGCGGTTATCTTGCTGCATGATTCTTCTTAGTCTGCGGTTTTTTCCTGTATTCATCTTTCTCCACCTTAACGTGTTTTAAGTGAGTTTTTAATTAACTTTAATGCTTTTTCTTTCTCATTCCAATCTACAAACAGCAGGATACTCGAGGTAATAGTCAGTATACCTGAGATGTTTATTCCATTGACTCGTAGGTCTTCGCTTATTCTTCCAATAATGCCATGGGTTTCTTCTAAGCCCACACCGCTAGTTTGTATGAACACCAAATCTTTTTTGACCGCCATCGCAATGGTTTCTTTGTTGTTTGTGGATATTTTGTGAATTTGGTTGAAGAGGGTTTCGATGTTTTTTTCTTGTGGGACATAGAGAATAATAGAGTTAGTGTTCATTGACATTCCCAAGAGGATCGAGTTTTCCTTTACTTTCTCTACCATTTCGGTGATGACTTGGGGGTTTGCGGAGATGCCTTTTCCAATCACGGTTATTTCCGAGACTGGGGTTGGATGAGCTATTTCCGCGTCCAGCTCCGAAATTAATGCACCTTTGATGAGGGTGCCTTCACTGCTTAAGTCGCTATTCTTGTTGCTTATGACTTTAACATCGATGTTTTTGGGTTTGTATTTTAAGGCTTTGCTGTGGATAAACTTGGCTCCTGAATCCGCCAAGCCTACAAGAGTGTTAACGTCGATTTCTTTAAGTCTCTGCGGGTTCGCAATGATTTTTGGGTCACCAGACATTATGCCATCTGCATCCGTGACTAAAACAACTAGGTCCGCACCTAACGCTTCCGCTAAAATGAATGCTGTAGTGTCGCTTCCGCCTCTGCCCAAAGTGGTTACTTTACCTTCTTTGGTTTTGCCAAGGAACCCTGCGATGACGGGTATTGTACCTTTTTCAACCATTGGCAGGATGCATTCTTTGATGTTTTTCGCACATTCTTTGAGGATTGGGTTAGCGTTTTGAAAAGCTGCATCGGTTATTATTGGCCAGTTGCAGTCTATTGGGTCAAAATAGCATGAGTTTGCTCCGTTGCTTTTTAGGGCAGCTGAAAATATGCGTACGCTGGTACGTTCACCCATTGAGAGAATATCATCTAAATCGTGTTTCTCTAATTTCCCATTCGAAGTATTTTTGGCTGTAGACATTAGAACATCGGTTGTTTTGCCCATGGCGGAAACTACAACAGCGATTTTTGTGCCTTTCTTTGATTCGTTCACTACGGCAACTACCGCTTTTAAGAGACGTTCATGGTCGGCAAGGCTAGAGCCGCCGAATTTTACAACAATTTTTTTGTTATCTGCCATTTAGGTCACCCGTGTTTTGCCCAGAACCGTTCCCAAAAAAATTTTTCAGTTCTGGGCTTAAGGAAAATGGTAATAATAAAAATAGTAGTCGAAGCTAAGGAACGGTGATACGTTGCCGTCGTTTTTGTTTTTGGAATTGGACATTGCTTCGAACCTGTTCAATCAGTCATATCCCAAAAAATATAAGCGTTTCGGATTCAGGCTACAACTAAATACCTTCCCATTGCCATAGCAAATGTGTTTTTGTTGGTGTGCAAGCTTCTTGAGCCAATAAAAATTAAAAAAATGGCAAAAATAGAAAATTTCAGGCGTTTCTTCAAGGTTCAATCTTTATTATTTGTGGAATTTTTCCCGCCGTCCCAACCTGACCCTTGTACAGTATAAGCACGCCATCAACACCTTCAATCGACAAGCCCCTATTGATTCCCGCTTTAATCCCATCCTGTGCATCTTCACCTTTTACCACGTTGCCAACGGCTGTGGCGGCTGCATCTGCCAAGGTGGCGTCTTTGCAGAAAACTATGGCGGCTTCTGCGTCACCAAAACTGAGTGCGTGGCTGAATCGACCTGAACTCGTGGCGACGCCGATTGGGAATTCGGAGAGCCTGAAGCCGAAACGTTTTGAGAGGAGCTCCTCGCCTGCGGCAACTGCTACATCAATTGACCGGTTTGAGGTTGCTGATATTTCGCCACCGTCCTCCACAAGCGCAACCTCGCAACCTTCCCGTTTCATGTCTTCTACGGCTAAGTCAGCTAAAGCTCCTGCAACAGCTGCCATTGGTCCAACAGTTGCTTTTTGGGCTGCTATCGCCATTAACTTTGCTACAAGAGGTTTTTCTGGTACAACGATGGGTTTTAGAGTGTATAAAAACTTTGGGTTAGCCCTAGCGTAAAGTTCCAACTCTTGACGGTTGCGCTCAATGGATTCTATGGCGGCTTGGATAGCTTGCTGCCTATCAGAAAGGATTGTGCATTGGGTCTCTTTTAGGGAAAAGCTTTCCTTGAAAAGTTGTCCTGTCAACGTTTCTTTTCCCTATTGGCTGATGTACCATTATTGTTTGGTTTAACCGATTTAATGGCTCGAGCGGGGCATGCATCAACACAAACGCTGCATGTGCTGCCAACACATTTCTCTTTATCAAACTGGACAGTTGAGTCTTTGGTTAAGCTTATAGCTTCCACTGGGCAAAGTGCGATGCAGCTACCGCAACTAAAACATTTGTCCGAATCAACCTCAATTAGTTTGGGAACTGTTACTGAGATGCCTCTATTTCGGAAAGCATTAACAACTTTTTCCAGTATCTCGTCGGGGACTTCAGCTAGAATTTCGCCACCCTTTGAGTTTATGTGTGCTGACAAAATTGCCATTGGCACTTTGTATTCAATAATTATTTGGGATGCTATGGGCTCTGAAACTTGGTCTTCGTTGAATCTTATTAGAATTCTTCCCATTTAATTACCGTCCTAATAGTCTGGAAACGTCTTCTGAAGTGATTATGCCCAGCACTTTTCGCTCAATATCAATCACAGGCAAAGCAGAGATGTTGTTTTGAGCCATTCGTTTAGAAGCAATTTCGAGTGGTTCATCAGGTTTTGCAGTGACTACGTTGTGGGATTCTATGTCGGCTAATGCTTTTTTGCCTTCAGCCATGGCGCGTGTGATGTCCCACGATGTTACGATTCCTTTTAGTTTACCAGTTTCATCTACCACCACGATGTGGTTGACTGATTTCGTGACGATGCGTTTTGCAATAGCTTGGATCTCTTCGTCTTCGGTGCATGTAACAGCACGATGCATTACGTTATAAACGAATGGAATTTCTTCGGTTTGCCTCATAGCCTTAAATATCGTTGTTGTTGGCAACCTCTCAACAGGAGAAGTTAAGAAGAATGTGCCTTCGTCAATCCACGATTTGAGTGTTTGCGAAACTTTCTTTGCCATTTTCAGGCTTGAAAGCGAACTGACCCTGACTTTCTTTGCGTTAACGGTTATTGAACCAGATTTTAGTTCCTTGTAACTCACTTTCCCAAACGTGGGGCGGTCACGACGCGGCACGCTGTAATCGATTATGTCGGTTAAGATATCTTTGTCTTGAATACCAGTTTTCTTCGCCAAACCCTCGTTCAAAATTGGAATTGGAACTCCCAAACCAATGTACAATGAAGTGCCATAACCCGTGAAGGCGCCACCCTGCAAAAATTCAGGTGACATCTTCTTCGCATCGCCTTTAACCATTAATGTTCCATTGAGATTTTTGGGGCTATGCTGGGTTCCCTCACCTATGATGTATCCTTGTCCGCCGCCAAGAAAGATGCGGGTTCCCATGCCCATGGTTTCGTAGTCTGGGTCATTCATAAGAGGGTTAAGTTCACCTGCACCTGAGTAGGTGGCGTTTCGCAGTCTGGGCAGAAGTTTGCTCATGTAAGTGTAGATGACCTCGTCGCTGCTATTTACGGCGCAATTGTAGCGTTGGTAGCAATTGCGGAAGTTAAGCAGATAAAACTGGTTTAAATCATCTTTTGTCAAGGTTGTTTTTATCGAGGTTCGTGGGTAACAATCGGTTCCATATGAGGTGGCTCTTAGTTCAACTTCTTTTCCAGCCACCAAGTCTTGGATAACGTGTCCCCCACCATACTCATAAGGTTGCTTCTCGGACATGTTGGTCGCACCAATGAATAGGTCGACCGCAGCGCCTGGGTGGCAAACTTCCACATCGTTGATCCATGCGTGTTCAATCTTTATGGGTGGATCAGAATGTCCAAGGTTGACAACCGCTCCAGATGAACACATGGCTCCAAAAGTGCCCGTGGTAACCACATCAACTTCTTTGAAGGCAACCTCAACACCGCTGCTCTCAACCAGCTTCTTCATTTCTTCAGCTGTTAAAACTTGAGCGTCTCCCTTGCGGATTTTCTGGTTAATCTCTTCTACTGTCCGAGTCTTAGCTTGGTTAGACAAAGTAGATTACCTTAATGCTCAATCGAAAAGGCACGGCAAGAATATAATATTTGCGCATAAAACTAGTTTATTCACAATATTTCGTGAGGAGGTTAAAGAGAGCGCGGTGGATTTACCATTGTTTCCAAGGTAAGTCGTCCATGTACTCGTTTAATGAGCGAATGGAATTGCCGTTTTGTCCTTTCTGCTTGAGCACTTCCACTAGCGCCACCGCGAGTTGCAGGTTAGTGATGACTGGGATGTTGAATTCTACTGCTTGGCGCCGTATGATGTAGCCGTCGGTTAGGATGTCGGAGATGCTTGAGTGTCTGTTAGCCATTGGCACGTTTATTACTAGGTCGATTTTGCGCTCCTGCAAATAATCCATTATGTTGGGGCTAACTTGAGCGTCCTTGACCTTGTATAGTACGGTGGCGGTTACTCCGTGGGCGTTTAGCACGTCGGCTGTGTGTTGAGTTGCGTAGATTTTAAAGCCCATTTCAGCAAGTGCTTTGGCAATCGGCACAACACGCGCCTTTCGGGCTTCATCGCCGCCGACGCTTATGAACACTTTGCCATCTTTGGGAGGAATCGTGAATTCGGCAGCCTGCAACGCCTTCGAGAAGGCATCCGAAAAGTTTTCCCCAAGACACGCTACCTCTCCAGTACTAAGCATTTCCACGCCCAAAACTGGGTCAGCTCCGCTTAATCGCATAAAGCTAAACTGCGGAACCTTCACACCGACATGAGGTGCAACAGTCATTGGGGAGAGTTTGACTCCGTTGATTTTTTTGCCCAGCATCGCCAAAGTCGCCAACTCAATCATGTTTATGCCCCGAGTTTTGCTAACAAAGGGCATGGAACGCGAGGCTCTTAGGTTGCATTCGATAACGTTGACAACATCGTCTTTGACGAGGTACTGTATGTTGTATGGTCCGTGAATTTGCAATGCTTTCACTATACTTTGGGTGCACTCTTCGATTTTCTTTTGAACCTCAATCTTTAGTGCTTGAGGGGGAATAGTCATGGTTGCGTCGCCACTGTGGACACCAGCGTTCTCCACATGCTCCATTATGGCGCCGATGAATACGTTTTCGCCGTCGGAGACACCATCTACTTCGACTTCTTTGGCTTGAGTTATGAATTTACTGATTACTACCGGATGGTCGCGCGAAACTTTGGCAGCTAAATTCAAAAAGTTTTCTAGTGATACCTCGTTGTAGGCAACACGCATAGCTGAACCCGACAGCACATAACTGGGTCTAACAAGAACAGGGTACCCTATTTTTTGAGCGAAGCGTTTTGCATCATCAATCGATAAGAGTTTGCTCCAGCTGGGCTGGCAAATGCCAAGTTGATCTAGAAGAGCACTAAATTTTGATCGGTCTTCAGCCAAATCCACGTTCTCCGCTGAAGTGCCCAAGAGATTTACGCCTGCTTTTGAGAGTGGCATAGCTAAATTGTTGGGGATTTGTCCTCCGACGCTGGTTATTACACCCAACGGATTTTCTTTCTCGTAAATGTCCAAAATCCGCTCGATTGATAATTCTTCAAAGTAGAGTTTGTCTGAGACATCGTAGTCTGTGGAGACGGTTTCAGGGTTGTAGTTGACCATTATAGCTTCTTTTACGCCGTTCTTTTTAAGCGCCCAAATCGTGTTAACGCCGCACCAATCGAATTCCACACTTGACCCGATTCGGAAAACGCCTGCGCCAAGCACGATAACTTTGGACGGGTTGCTGGATAATTCTATATCGTCCTCATCTCCGCCGTAGGTTAGGTAGAGATAGTTGGTTTTTGCAGGCCATTCCGCTGCCAACGTGTCAATCTGTTTTATAACGGGAAGAATATTTGCGCCTTTTCTAAATGCCCTAATCGTGAATTCATCAGTTTTTTGGCATTGAGCGATTTGTTCATCTGAGAAACCAATGCGTTTTGCCTCACGGATTGTTTCTGGCGCAGAGGTTTCTGCTAGGTTTAGGCTGCAGAGTTGTGTTTCCATGTCTATTATGTTTTGGATTTTATACAGAAAGAAGGGGTCTACGCCGCTTAAACGGTATATCTCATTGATAGGTATGCCCAGTTTTAAGGCTTTAACAAGTTTGTAAAGGCGTTCGTCAGTGGGGTTTGCGATTTCGTCTCTTATTCGCTCTTCTGATTCGATTTCTGCGATCTTCTTCCGGATTGCAAACTAAACCAATCTTTCCTATATCCAACATGCGTACGGCTTTTTGGAGCGCTTCTTCAAAACAGCGACCAATTGCCATAACTTCTCCTACGGAACGCATCTGCGGACCGACATGGCGATCGGCATTCTTGAATTTCTGGAGGTCCCACCTTGGGATTTTGACGGTTATATAGTCGAGGGCTGGTTCAAAGCATGCTGTAGTGACTTCCGTTACTTTGTTAATTAATTCTGGAAGAGTGTATCCCAATGTGAGTTTGGTGGCTATGTAAGCTAGGGGATACCCTGTAACTTTGCTTGCTAACGCGGAACTGCGGGACATACGTGAGTTAACTTCTATAACGCGGCATTCCTCGGATTGAGTGTTGAGTGCCCATTGAATGTTGCATTCGCCAACGATACCCAAGTGGCGGATTGCGTTTATGGAGATTGAGCGGATTAGGTGGTACTCACGGTTCGTCATGGTTTGAGACGGAGCTACTACAATTGAGTCTCCTGTGTGGACGCCCATGGGATCGAAGTTTTCCATGTTGCAGACCGTTAAGCAGTTGTCTGCGTAGTCACGCATGACTTCGTATTCGACTTCTTTCCAGTGCCCAACGTATTCTTCAATTAGGATTTGGCCGATTCGACTCTGAGCTATTCCGCGGGTCGCGATTTCTTTTAATTCAGAAACGTTGTGGGCTACGCCTGAACCTTTTCCACCTAAAGTGTAAGCTACTCGAACGATGACAGGATAACCGATTTCATCGGCAACTTCCAAAGCGTACTTAACGGTTGTCGCCGATTTGCTTTCTAGAGGTGGAACGCCAGCTTCAAGCATTGCTTGGCGAAAACGTTCACGGTCACCAGTGTCTTCGATAGCTTTTACAGGTGTACCTAAAACTTTAACATTGTATTTTTGGAGGATACCTGTTTTTTCCAGTTCTAAACCACAGTTTAAAGCTGTTTGCCCGCCGAAACCAAGCAGAATGCCGTCTGGACGCTCTTTCTCGATAACTTTCTCTACAAACTCTGGGGTAACTGGGAGAAGGTAAACTTTACCTGAAAGCCTAGGGTCAGTCTGAATAGTTGCAATGTTAGGGTTAATTAGAACAGTCTCAATGCCTTCTTCTCGCAGAGCTTTAAGACATTGGCTACCTGAATAATCGAATTCAGCTGCTTCCCCAATTTTAATGGCGCCGCTACCAAGAACCATAACTTTCTTTATCCAATCAAACTTTGGCATCCTTAAGTGATCTCCAAGGTTTTAGCGAATTTATCAAACAGCAACTCAGTGTCGTACGGTCCAGGCGAAGCTTCAGGATGCCATTGGACAGCGAAAACTGGCTTATTTTTGTGTTTGACACCTTCAGTAGTTTTATCGTTAGGATTAATGAACCAAGGTTCCAACGGTGTTTTCTTTAGTGATTCTAAGTTTATCGCGTAACCGTGGTTTTGAGTTGTAATGTAGCAACGATTACTGTTTAAATCAAGAGCAGGTTGGTTTTGGGCGCGATGACCAAACTTAAGTTTGTAAGTGTCCCCTCCCATTGACAACGCCAATATTTGAGCACCAAGACAGATACCCATGAGTGGGACCTTCTCAGACAATTCCCGAATAGATGCAATTGTTTTTGTGCATTTCTTAGGGTCACCCGGACCATTACTCAAGAAAACCCCGTCTGGGTGGTAAGTCATGATTTCGCTGGCTGAAGTATCATATGGCACACGCACAACATCTATGCCCCTTCTAAGCAGATTTCGAATAATACTGTATTTGACTCCACAGTCAATTAAAACAACAGTTTTCTTACCATCAACGCTATACTTGATGGGTTTTTTCACGGACACTTCTCTAACCAAATCAGTCAAGTTTGGATCGGCGATATTTTTGCCGTTCTTCAAAATTGCATCCAAATTGGGTTCTTCACCCGCTTCAAAAACCTGCAAAATCCCTAACATTACACCGAAAGTTCGAAGTTTCTTTGTTAAGCGTCTTGTATCTAAGCCATAGATTCCAGGAACGCCTTCATCTGCCAGCCATTTATCAAGTGTTCTTGTGGAAGCCCAATGGAACGGCTCATGACATAATTCATGGATAATTAAGCCTTGTACTTGGATATGGTCAGATTCGAAATAAAGTGGCATTCCGAGGTTTAATTCGTTGGATGGGACTCCATAGTTTCCCACCATAGGATAAGTGAAAGTGAGAACTTGCCCTTTATAAGATGGGTCAGTCAAGGCTTCTGGGTAACCAACCATCTGGGTTGAGAAAACAACTTCACCAGAAATTTTTCCTGTTGCCCCAAAACCTTTGCCGATAAATGACGTTCCGTCTTCAAGAAGCAGTATCGCTTTTTTGTTTTCGTTGGACGTGTTAAATTGTGGGACCAAAGCCCTATTCAACCTATAACTGTGAATTTTTAAGTCTTCCGTTTTTGGAAGAGACAATTTGAGAGCAGGATTTCACGGTAGAGTTAAGGGTTTTTTCTGCGGTTGCAAGGTTTTCTTGGAGTTTTGTAACGTTTGTTTTTGTCTGTATCAGGGTTTTGTTGGTTGATATGATTGCTCTTTCGACCTCTGCGGGTGATGGACCACCTTGTACTTTATAGGTTTCGATTAGTTTGCGGGGATTTGTGCATTCAACTATGTCTACTTTTTTTACAGTTAACTGGATTCCTACTGATTTCATAGCCACTTTCGTTAGCAATTCAGGTGTCGCATCGAACAAAGTCTGTTTCGAATCGATTAGTGCTTTGACTAAAGCACCAACTATCTTGTGGGAGGTTCGAAAAGCTACGCCATATTTTCTCACAAGCATGTTCGCAAGTTCGGTTGCGCCCACGAATCCTGCTGCAGCCTTGTTTTCAACGTTCGAAGTAACCTTCAAGTTAGGAATAAGTTTCACAAAAATTCTAAGTGAAGCTGTGAGGTTGTCGGTTGATGACCAAAGCTTAGGAGTTATTTCTTGGAAATCAAGGTTGTAAGTTGAGGGTAAGCTTTTGAGGGCAGCAGCTGAAGCAACGAAATCGCCCAAGGCATAACTGGCTCGTGCGCGGATGACCTCGAGTACTTCAGGGTTCTTCTTTTGAGGCATGATGCTGCTGGTTGATGTGAATTCGTCTGACAACTCAACTGTGCCGAATTCAGGTGAACTCCAGATAATCAGGTCTTCAGCTATACGGCTTAAGTTCACCGCAAGCAAAGTTAGTGCTGATTGGGTTTCGAGGATGAAATCTCGGCTGCCAACCGCATCGATCGAATTCTCTAATACTGCATCGAAGCCTAAGAGTTCGGCTGTAGTTTTGCGGTTTATAGGGAAGCTTGTGGTTGCCAATGCTCCAGCGCCCAAAGGACACAAGTTAATCCGTTCGTAAGCACTCTGCAATCTCTGCAAATCTCGCCCTAAAGCTTCAACATGTGAAAGCAAGTAATGGGCGAAGGTCACTGGTTGAGCTGGTTGAAGGTGAGTGTAAGCTAAGATGATGGTTTCAGTGTGTTTACTGGCGGATTTCAGGAAGCTTTCCTGCATGTTGAGCACTTGCTGCATGACACTTAATAATTCGTTTCGCAGTTCCATGCGAAGGGCTGTTGTTACCTGATCGTTTCTGCTTTTGGCGATATGCAGGTTTCCGCCTACCTCAGGACCAGTCTCAGCTAAAACGGCTTCTTCCACTGCCATATGGACGTCTTCAGCGTTAGGGTCAAGTTTTTGGCGGTCTATTTTTTGGAGAGCTTTTAGGATTTTTGCGCCATCTGACAAATTGATGATTTTCTGTTCCATCAACATAACGACGTGCGCTTTGTTAATCGCTAAAACAGCATCAGCTAACCGCGCATCATCTTTGCGTGAGGAGGTGAATTTAGCAACGTCTTCTCGAACATTGCCCAGTCGTCCTCCATGCAGCATCTTCGACGTTTTTCCTTGCCCTCCTTCCAGTTATGTTCTTTATTGAATAATTAGGCTTTCTTTGTCTTCGGCTTCTTGCTGGCTTTCTTTAGCGTGTTGTACATTCTTGTTTGCAATCCCCAGAGTTCGATGAATCCTTTAGAGTAGGATTGGTTAAAGCTGGTTTTGATGTTGTAGTTGGCTAGGTTTTTGTCGTAGAGTGAGTTTGGAGAGGAACGTCCTATGACTTGGAGGCTCCCTTTATAGAGTTTAAGCTTGACCTCGCCGGTGACATTTTCTTGGGATTTGTTAATGAACGCGTCCAAGTCATCTTTGAGCGGGTCAACCCACAAACCTGCATAAGCCAGAAACACCCATTCGGCATCGATTTGCTGCTTGAACAACACTTCATGCCGAGTCATAACCATTTTCTCGAGGTCTTTGTGGGCTTCGAGAATAACAGTGGCTGCTGGGCACTCGTAGACTTCACGAGATTTTATTCCGACTAAACGATCTTCAATATGGTCAATGCGACCAACACCGTTCTTGCCAGCAATCTTGTTAATTTCTTCGATTAGCTCAAGAGGCAACATGTTTTTGCCATTAACTGCAACTGGAACTCCCGCTTCAAAATTGATAGTAACAATTTCAGGTGTGTTGGGAGCTTTTTCTGGTGAAGTTGTCCACTCATATGCGTCTTCTGGCGGCGCTTGACTTGCGTCTTCAAGTAAACCGCATTCGATAGCTCTTCCCCAAACACTCGCGTCGATACTATATTTTTTGGCGGCGTTCGATACTGGGATTCCTTTGGTTTTGGCGTAGGCGATTTCTTCGTCTCGTGTCATACCCCATTCGCGTACTGGAGCAATAATTTTCATTTCAGGTGCTAATGATCCTAATGTTACGTCGAAGCGTACTTGGTCGTTGCCTCTTCCTGTGCAGCCGTGCGCTAAGCCTGTTGCACCTTCTTTTTCGGCGATTTCAACCATTTTTTTGGCGATTAATGGTCTAGATAAACTTGTGCTTATTGGATATTTTCCTTCGTAGAGTGCGTTGGCTTTTATGGCAGGAAAAATGTAGTCTTTGGCAAACTCGTCTTTGGCGTCGATGGAGAAATGTTTGAGGACTCCGAGTTTTTTTGCTTTTTCCTCAGCTGCCTTGATGTCTTCTTGTTGACCAACGTCTACTGTTACTGTGATTACTTGCGCATTATACTTTTCTTGGAGGTATTTTATTAACACGGATGTGTCTAATCCGCCTGAGTACGCTAATACAAATTTATCGGTTATGTGTTTGCTCCCCCATTTTTGTCCTAAATTTATTCCAACAACCTTAAGGGCTGTATTTTTAAACCTTGTGACTTTTTTGTCACTTAACAAGCTTTAAATGTCCCATTTGATACATTCACAGAACACCTTGACAATAGCTCAAAACGTTAGAAATCACTTGCGAAACAAACCATACCTACTTGAAGCTCTAGAAAAAGGCATAGTCAACCTAAGCGAACTCTCACGGCAAATCCAGAAAGAACTAAAAACCGACGATACAAGCGCTATAAAAGCCGCCCTGCGTCGCTACTCAGAGGAACTGCAGAAACACAAGCAAAAAAGAGAAGAAAAAGTTCTCCAACTCCTTAAACGAAGCAACATTGCTGTTTATGACCGAAAATCCGTTATGATAACGGCTAAAGAAATGCCTACACAAACAGGTATGAAGGTGGATTTAATGGGTAAATTCGTTTATTTGCTTGATCGAAGCGATTTGCCTGAACGCATAAGCACTTTAGTTAAGCATGATAATTGCACGATGATTGTTGTGCATTCGCCCGAAGAACTTGAAGCTACACCGGGAGTTGTCGCGTTTCTAGCAACCCTTCTAGCTGAACAGAATGTGAACATTATCGAGTTCATTTCTTGCTGGACAGAAACAATCATGGTGGTTGAAAAGAAGGATAGCCTCAAAACCTACGAGGTTCTATCAAATTTAGTGGGTTAATACTTAGCAAGGTAGGGCAAAATTAATAATGTCACAATTAAAATAGGAGCGCATTAGTCGCCTGCCAAAGTGGAGATCTAAATAAATGACACATCAAAAATGCATAAACTGCAAAACAACCTACGATATAGATGAGATTGTTTACTTCTGCAAAAAATGCGGAGACATCTTGGAGATAAAGTTTGATTTCAAAGAGATAGTTGAAACACTCAAAGAAAGCGACTGGTTGAGCAAACCCCTCTCTGTTTGGCGTTACCGAGACTTCATGCCTATCCACGAATCTGCAAAAATAGTAACTTTAAACGAAGGCGGTACGGGTCTGCACCGATCAGTACGGTTAGGCGCCGAGTTGGGACTTAAAAACCTCTACGTTAAAAATGAAGGTGAAAATCCAACGGGCAGCTTTAAAGACCGCGGCATGACCGTTGGAGTTACCAAAGCAGTTGAATTGGGCGCAAGACATGTCATCTGCGCTTCCACAGGCAACACATCGGCAAGCTTAGCAGCTTATGCTGCAAGAGCAGGAATAAAATGCACTGTCCTGATTCCCTCAGGCAAAATTGCCTATGGTAAACTCTCGCAAGCCATGATTCACGGCGCCAAAGTTCTCCAAGTCAAAGGCAACTTTGATGAAGCTTTAGAGTTCGTGCTTAAACTTGCTGAGAAACACAAGAGCATTTACCTGTTGAATTCAATTAACCCATTCCGTATTGAAGGACAAAAATCATTAGGATACGAGATCTGTGAGCAACTCAACAACGATGCTCCCGACAGAATTATCGTGCCAGTTGGTAACGCTGGAAACATAAGCGCCATATGGAAAGGCTTAACCGAATTCCACCAGCTTGGCTACATAAAAAAACTTCCAAAAATGACCGGGATACAAGCCTCTGGCTCTGCACCTATCGTTCAAGCGATAAAAAACAACAGCGACAAAATTGTTCCAGTCGCAAACCCCGAAACCGTCGCTACGGCCATTCGCATAGGTGCACCAGTAAGCTGGAAAAAAGCCATCAACGCTATCCGTGAATCCAAGGGAACTGCTGAAACTGTAACAGATGAAGAAATCTTGGATGCCCAAAAAATATTGGCGCGGATTGAAGGAATTTTCGTAGAACCAGCGAGCGCCTCATCAATTGCAGGACTTAAGAAGCTTGTCAAAAGCGGTGTAATTGGTAAAGATGAACGCGTTGTATGTGTTACAACTGGACATGGACTCAAAGACCCAGACACAGCAGTTAAAATGAGTGAGAAACCAATCGAAGTTGATGCGGACATCTCAGCCATCGAGAATGCGTTGGGATTAAAAAAACAAGTAATTCTGGCACGGTGATTAGATAATGAGGATTATTTTAGTTGGCTACGGCGTAGTTGGAAAAGGCGTAACAACAATTCTTGCCCGCAGATACTCAGAAAACCTTAAGGATACTGGGTTTAACCCGAAAATCGTAGCAATCGCCGATATAGATGGCGCGGTAATAAACCCAAGAGGCTTAAGCCCAGAAAAACTTGAGGCGATAAAGCAACGGGGTTATCCAATATCTAAAGACCCTGACTTTGGTCGTCCCGGAATTTCAGCTTTGGATGTTATCGAGTCAGTAGAGGCGGAAGTAGTTGTTGAAGTCACACCTGTTAACATCAAAACTGGCGAACCGGGCCTATCGCACATTACGAAAGCGTTCAAAACAGGCAAACATGTTGTCACAACCAACAAAGGACCATTAGCTTTGGCGATGCCAGCGCTCACAGAACTCGCTGAATACAACAACGTTTACCTTAGGTTCAGCGGTACAGTCGGTGGCGGAACACCTATGTTAGAGTTCGCTAAACGATGCCTTGCAGGAGACAGAATCTTGGCCATACATGGTATACTGAACGGCACAACAAACTATATACTAACTGAAATGTCTCAAAACCACGTAACCTTCCAAGATGCACTCTCAAATGCACAGAACCTTGGTTACGCAGAAAGAGAACCATCGATGGATATTGATGGGTTTGATACTGCCTGTAAAGTAGTCATTTTATCAAACTGGATAATGAACAAGAAAATAACCCTAAAAGACATAAACGTAACAGGCATCCGCGATGTAACCCTGCAAACACTTGAAGAAGCCGCAAAAAGAAATAACACCATCAAACTTATCGGTTCAATCGAAAGCAACAAAGCAACAGTTAAACCTACAGAAATACCATTAACCAACCCTTTATGCGTCAGCGGAGTTTTAAACGCCATAACCTTTTCAACAGAATATGCAGCAGAACAAACACTCATCGGTAGAGGAGCAGGCGGGATCGAAACTGCCAGTGCAGTTTTAAGGGACCTCTTAGATATAAGACGTAAGTTAGCAACCAGATTACTAAACTAAGAAAAGGACTGTTAAAAATGAAGATTGTCATGAAGTTCGGTGGAACAAGCGTAGGCACGGGCGAGAACATACGTCACGTAGCTGATTCAGTAACACAATACGCTAAGAAAGATTACAAAGTGGCTGTCGTCGTTTCTGCATTAGCAGGCGTCACTAACAGTTTGCTTGAAGTTGCTTGTCAAGCTAAGAAAAGCGATAATAAACAAATCGACTCATTTACAAAGGAGCTTCTCAAGAAACATGTGGAAGCAATTTCAACTGCTATTTCAAGCAAACAAATCCAAAGAGAAGTTATTCAAATCACAGAAAAAACAATCTCTGAACTAGAAAAAGTCTTAACCGGCATATGCTACGTTGGTGAACTAACACCAAAATCCAAAGACTACGTTGCTTCTTTTGGAGAACGTTTATCTGCACCAATAGTCTCCGGCGCGATAAGAGACCATAAATTTGAATCCCAATGCTTCACAGGCAAAGAAGCAGGCATAGTTACGGATTCGAATTTTGGTGAAGCTGACCCACTTATGAATTATACCACACACCTTATCCGTGAAAGAATCGGACCACTGTTTGAAAAAGGCACAATTCCGGTAGTTACAGGGTTTATTGCCGCCAATCAAGATGGCATAGTGACAACTGTTGGCCGAGGTGGGTCAGACTACACTGCAACAATACTTGGTGTAGCATTGCAGGTTGATGAGGTCTGGATATGGACCGATGTTGACGGAATAATGACCTCCGACCCTAAAATCGTTCCAGCTGCAAGGATGCTGCCTCAGCTGAGTTATCAGGAAGCAGCTGAAATGGCGATTTTCGGCGCCAAAGCCATGCACCCACGAGCACTAGGACCAGTCATCAAAGAAAACATTCCAGTTCGAATCCGAAACACAGCCCACCCAGAAAACATGGGCACAATCATAACCAATGAACCGACCACCAATGAAACCAAACCCGTTAAAGCAGTAGCCATGATAAAAGACGTTGCCATGCTCAATGTAAACGGAGCAGCAATGGTCGGAGCACCAGGCAGCTACGCCAAAGTCTTCGATGTACTAGGCAAAAACGGAATCAACGTAATGATGATATCTACCGCAGTCTCCGAAGCCAACATTTCAATGATAATCAAACGGGCACTTCTGGGTCGAGCCATCAGTAACCTGGAAATTGCACTTTTAGAGCGAGGCGGAGTAGTGAGTGAAGTCACCGCAGAAGACGACGTCGCAGTCATAGCAGTTATGGGCGCAAATATGAAGGGTACATTGGGTGTTGCATCAAGAATTTTCAGCACTGTTGCAGAGAAAGGTATAAACATCCGTATGATTGCACAGGGCAGTTCTGAACTCAACATATCATTTGTAGTTAAAGAGAAAGACGGAGTAGCTGTGGTTCGGGCTATTCACGAAGAGTTCAATCTGGACAAAAATTAAGCTCAACCCCAACTTTGCATATTTCCTAAAATTTATTTATTACATTCAAACTAATTCAATAAACGGTTGGTTCTATGGAAACAAATACGAAAAAATTTTATTTACAAGAAATGGACTGGATAGTTAGCTTTCCCTGTTCGGGAAATGAGGGAAGAAAATACCTTTTCTATTCCGTACATTTCATAGACCGAAAAAACAAACAGAGCAAGGATGTACTCATAGCAGACATCGTGGACAGCCCAATGTTTGAAAACGGGTACCCACACACAATTGGCTTCTTCAAAAACCCTGTCAATTCAGAATTCAATTTCGACTGCAATTTTCTGGAACTAAGAATTGTCAGGTGTATCGAGGAGTTCTGGAAGTTCTTAAACGACCTCAACCTCTAATGCGGCAGCACCAGAGACAAAAACACCGAATATTCGTCTGCTGATTTAGTCGTAAACCCTTTTTTACCGCAAAGGTTTAGCATCTTGGTATTTTCAGGGCTCACGTCACTATAAATGGTATCGAGTTTTAGATCTCTGCCTATGTCAATGATGTAGTCCATCATTTTTGATCCCAGTCCTAGGCCGTGCCAAGAATCGGTAACCATGACCGCGAATTCCCCCTTCTTTGCTTCCGCGTCAAGAATTAACCTAACAACTCCAATAAGTCTACTGTCGTCCAGTTGGGCAACAATGGCGATTTCTCGGTCATAATCAAGATTGCAGTACCTAGACAGTGTGTCATGCGACATCTCTTTTATGGTCTCAAAGAACCTAAACCGCACACTCTGGGCAGATAGTGATTTGAAAAGATCATTGAAGCGGTTTTCATCCTCGGGCTTGATTGGTCGAAGAGTCACTCTCACACCATTTTTCAGGGTTCGCTGTGTAATGTATTTTTTCGGGTAAGGTGCGATCACCAGATTTTCGTGGTGTTCATCACCTTGACGTAAAAACCGCGTCAAGTCTAGGACTATTTCAGTATCACCCACGTAGGCCTTGCCGTCTTTTACAATGATGGGGTTAATGTCGATTTTTCTTATCTCAGGAAAATCAACAACAAGCTGAGAGAACTTAATTATTATTTCTTCGATTGGCCCAGTTTCAAACTTGTCTGTGCATGCGTCTTTGCAGTATTGTAGCGCTTTGGTGTTTTCCATGATTTGACGGGCAAGAACCTGATTTAACGGGGGAAACCCAACACTTAGCTCCCTATCTTTTTCAACTAAAGTGCCTCCTGTTCCCAAACATATTATTGAACCAAACTGTGGGTCTTTTCGTGACCCTAGAAAATAGTCGGCAGGAAATATTGAGCACTTTTGGCTGAATTGCTACTCCTTGGAACTCGTCTACTTCGCCGGAAGCATCATTCTTGTTAAATAGTTGATTGAATTGAAAGCGAAGTTGATCGGGAGAAAAAACATCAAAGACAGAACTTTGAATTTCGCTTTTCTGACCATTCTGAGGACTTAGGGTTTTCATCATAATAGGGTAACCAAGCTGATATGCAAAAGCAGAGGATTCTTCAGCGGTCTTAGCGAAAAGAGTTTTCACAGTGGGAATCTTGTATGCTTCTAGGAGTTGGAAAGATTCTTGTAAATTTAGCATTTCTCTCCCCTCACTAAACGCACGACGTAAAACACCTATGAGATATTTTGGCAAAGTTTTGTCTATAGGGATCTCTTCGGGGGTTTGATAAAGCAACTCTAAGTTTTGGGTGCGAACGAAGATGTTCATAAATGTTCTTACTGCTTCTTGAGGATTTTTGAAGGTTGGAACGCCGTTTCTATGAAGCGTTCTTCTTGCTTCTTGGCATTGAGGGTCTTCGCCCATTAGGCAAACGAGCATGTTTTTTCTCGTTTGTTTAACAGATTCAACGATTAAATCGGCTATACTACTGGGGCTGGTTAAGCCTGTGGGTGTATAAATCACAAGGAGACTGTTACTTGCGTTATCGTCTATACAGGTTTGTATGACCTTTCGGTATCTTTCAGGAGTTGCCTCTTCTAGAAGGTCAATGGGGTTGGTTAAGTTGCAGTAGTAGGGTAAAATGTCTTTTAGAGCTTGAACAGTTGCATCGCTTATTTCTGCGAGTTTGCCACCTCGCCTGTTTATCTGGTCCAAAGCCATTAATGCTGGACCACCTGCATTTGTTATTATGGTCAAGTGAGGAACAGTTGGGTTTGGTTGCATTAACAATGTTTTAGCGCAATCAAAAAGCCCGTTAATAGTCTCAACTCGAACAACGCCGCTTCTTCTAAATGCGGCATCATGAATGGCTTCTTTGAGTAGACGTGTATCTGAAACCGTAAAATTTTGATTTTCATCGGTTCTGCTGGGTTTAACTATGATAATGGGTTTGGTTTTTGCATAGCCTCTAGCGGCACTCATGAAGGTTCTTGCGTTTTTTATAGATTCAGCGTAGACCATTATTATGCGGGTTTGAGGGTCATTGCCGAAATACTCTATCAAATCGCCGAGGTCAACATCGATAGTCTGACCCATCGAGACAACAGCGCTAAGCCCAACCTGAGTTTCCAAAGACCAGTCCAGCGCTGATCCGCAGAATGCTCCGCTCTGGGATATGAAGGCTATTTTTCCTGGAACTGCTTTTTTTTCTGCAAAGGTTGCGTATAGATTTAAATTTGGGCGTATGATTCCAAAACTGTTGGGTCCTATTATCCGCATTCCGAAGGTTTTTTTGCAGTCAAGAATTCTCCGTGAAAGCTCTTTGCCGACTGTGTCGCATTCGCGAAAACCAGCGGAAACAATCACAGCATTCAAAACGCCTGCCATTCCGCATTCTTCCACAATCTGGGGAACCGTGTGGGCAGGGGTCGATATGATTGCAAGGTCTACTTTGGAGGGTACTCGATCTATGCTTGGATAAGCTGTAAGTCCCTGCACTTTTTGCCTGAAGGAGTTGACAGGAAAAATTTTTCCCTGATAACTCCCGACTAGGTTATGCAAGATTCGATTTCCTATGGAGTCAACTCGTTCGCTTGCCCCTATAATAGCGATGGCTTTGGGGCTGAAAAATCCTTTAAGATTTCCCATAGTGTATTTGATTCCCTACTCGCTAATTGGAGATTTTAGAGAAACAAGTTTAGGTCAAGTCAACTTTGACGACGTGTGTTGAGCAAGAGATACATGGGTCATAAGCGCGCACAAGCATTTCTAAAGCAAGTTCAATTTCTTTTTGTTGTTTATTTAAAACCTGTGGCACCAACGCTTTCATGTCCAGGGAGATGTTGCCGTGGTTCTGGTTGGTGGGAATGATATAGTTTGCTTTGGTGCATAACCCTGCGTCGTTGTAGCTGTAATCATGGAATAATATGCCTCTTGGTACTTCGACTGCGCCAACGCCTTTTCCTGCTTTAACTTTGATGCTTGGATTGTTGTAGTCTGGTTGACCTTTAAGTCCCGCTGCCTCAAGATCATTGATTAACCGCACTGAATCTTCCACACTGTGGACTACCTCTACGAGTTGAGCGATGTTATTCATGAATGGATTGTGACAGGTTGGTTTTAGGTTGAACATTTCTGCCGTTTTCTTAGCCATAGGCGATAGTCTTCTGTAGTTGAGGTTAAGACGAGCCAGTGCGCCAACCATGTATGATTCGCGGTTGTGTTTTGCCCATTTAGCGGTCGATTGTGGAATCACGTATTCATTTGTGAAGTTTAGGTACTCATTTACTGGCGCTGTGCCGGTGTCTGTAGATGCTAACTGCCCATCGTAGAAGGCGTATTCACTTTGGTCTGAAAGAGCAATAAATTCTGTTTCCCGTTCGAAGGTTGGGAAGTTGCCTGCTAAACTCTTAAACAGTCCAGCAACGGCTTGAAGATTAGGAATCGAATCCTGCAGCTTCGTTCGCAAAGTAATCAATTCTTTAATCGAGGGGATTTTGGAGAAACCGCCGGGAATTAGTCGTTGGGGGTGAGTTGTTCGGCCGCACAGCAAGTTTGACATTTCGTTTGCAGTTCGGTGAAGTTGCAGAACAATTTTTACTTCCGCAAGGTTTGTTGAGGCCAGGGGAATAACCGAGCCTACACCCATCAAATCAGGAAGAACCAGAAAACCCAGATGAAGAATGTGGCTTTGAAGGGTTTCAGCGTGCAGCGCAAGCTTGCGCAGTTTTAGGTCTTGTTCACTTATCTGTATTCCCATTGCAGCTTCTGTTGCTTTCAACGAAGCAAGCGTATGACCAATTGAGCATATACCGCATATACGCGAGGTAATGTGGTGCAGCTCGCTCCAGGATCTTCCTACAACCATCGCTTCGAAGAACCTTGGCGCTTCAGGGATACTCCATTCGCACTTTTCTATGGCGCCATTCCTTATGGATACATTGATGTTTCCATGTCCTTCAACCCTTGTTATGTGATGAACATTTATGTCAACATTTTTTTGTTCACTCATCTTTTTGCCTCCTGCCAACCATAATATAGCCTAAACTTGCTTATCGCATCGTCAACCGTTAAGCCGTATTTTATAAGAACTTCTTTCTCAGAGTTCTCGTTGGGGTTATCGATTAAACCCCGGCAACCCCAGCAAATTGTTCCTTCATTAACACAACACGAATTGCAGCCAGCCCTGGTAACTGTCCCTACACAGAATTGGTCGCGTTCAAAAGCGCAGACATTTTCGTTTTTCTTGCATTCAACGCACACGGGATAAGTAGGTGTTTCAGGTTTCTTCCCCATTAGAAGCGATTTAACAACATGTAGGAAATCTTCACGGTCGATTGGGCAGCCATAAACGTATGCGTCAACGGGGATAACGGCGTCAATTGGTCTTGCGGCATAGGAATCAAAAAGCCTAGCGTCTTCGCCATAAACCATCTTTTTGACAACGTCTAAATCCTTATAGTTTCTAAGGGAATTAATGCCACCAATTGCAGCACATGAGCCAATTGCCACCACAATTTTAGCATTCTTTCTGATTTGCTTTAGCCTGTCTTCATCTTGCAGTCTTGTACATGAGCCTTCAACGAATGCGATATCGTAGTTGTCGCTTTGTTCTTTCATGACTTCTCTGAAAGTGACAATTTCAACTTGTCCAAGAAGAGCCAGAAGGTCCTCTTCGAGGTTTGCAATTTGCAGTTGGTCTCCTTCACAGCCAGCAAAATCAAAAAATGCGACTTTAGGTTTCATTTATAACGCCTCCGGTATACCCTTTACTTTTGCGTAATTAAACACAGGCCCATCCTTGCAAACGTAAATATGGTTGATTTGGCAGTGACCACATTTTCCTACCCCACATTTCATTCTGCGTTCAAGCGACATTATTATGTGGTCATCTGGCACCTTTTTGGCTTTGAGGTCAGCGATTACAAATTTGTACATAACTGGAGGCCCACATAGTATGGCAAGGGTATGTTCTGGGTCAAAGGACACCTGTGGAATAAGAGTTGTGATTACACCAATGTTGCTACTCCAAACTTCGTTTTCAGGGCACCAGTTGACAGTTGCTTTCAATTCAACATCGTCTCTTAGAGCCAACGCAGCGATTTCTTCACCGAAAAGCAACTCCTTTGGTTCTTTGCAGCCGTAAAGCAGAATGACCCGTCCGTAATCCTTCCGATTATCAAGCACATAATTGAACAGTGACCTAAGAGGTGCGATTCCCAAGCCGCCTGCAATGAACAAAAGATCTTTGTTCTTCAGAGAATCAACGTCAAAACCGTTTCCGAATGGTCCTCGGATTCCCACTTTTTCTCCCTGGTTTAGTTTGTGCAATCTGGTCGTGACGTTTCCTAGCTTACGAACGCAGATTTCAAACGTGCCCTTCTTTGTAGGCGAGGAAGACAGGGATATTGGTGCTTCACCAATACCGAATGCTGAGACTTCGACAAACTGGCCCGGTTTATGGCTAAGCTCTGAGTCATCGTCTAATTTTATCTCAAAGAGTGTTTCAAGGGCTGTCATCGGGGTCTTTTTTACTATTGTTGCTAGTTTAGGTACGAAGTTGATGTTTCCTTCAGTTTGAATGGAGATGTCAGGCGCAGTAGAAGCTTTTATTTGGCTACCATTGCTTTGCATTTCATGATACATGTCGTTGAATAGGTCGACGGGGTTGGCTATGTTTGGTAAACAATTTGACGAGCATCTGCCGCAACCAACACAAGAGACAAAACCGAAACGGTCATAGAGGTATTTTCCTTTTTTGAAGTAACGGTGACGATACCTCGTTGGTCTGGTGGCACGGAAGTTCTCGCCTGAGGCAATCTTGGCAAAATCCTCTAATAGACAGCCATCCCAAGTTCTGATTCTTTCACCTGCCTCCAAGGTAAGGTCAGGGTTATCTTTAACGTCAAAACAGTAACATGTCGGGCAAACTAACACACATGAGCCGCAAGCTAAACATTTCTCAGAGTGTTTTTCCCAAAAGCCACTTTTTACGTAGCTGTCCTTTAGCAAGTCAGGGATCAATTCTGGAGAAAAGTCGAAGTTTTGCTGTGAGATGTTCATGATTTCTCTTTTTTTCTGTCCAGCAACTTGAATATCACGAGCCAATGCGGTTGTAATGTTTTTTGCGTATTTGGATAGTAATTCTTCGCCTTTTTGGGATCCAACTGTGATAATGTATCTATTGCCTAAATCGGTTAACATAAGATCGAAGCCGTAGTCAACTGTGGAAGCCCCCATGTATGAAGAGAAGTTCCATTTAGACAATTTCTGGATGTTGACTCCAATTATCACCGATGATTCACGTTTCTTGAAGTAGTATGGGTCTGATTTTGTTTCCCTAAAAATCTCGTCCATGTGAAGCAACGCAACAATGTCGTAGGGGTGTACGCCTATTATCACCAGGGGTTTTGCTTCCTCGGGTTTTTTGGCAGAGAAACCGCCTGCCAAATCATAGGTGAATAGGGTTTCGCGTTGTGGGAAGAAATATTTTTTTGGCGGCAGCAGGGTTACGTCGTAGTCGAGTCTCAGTTCCTCGGCTGTTTGCAACGGCGAAAAAGCAAATTTGTTGCCTCTAGATTTTACTCCAATTACGTTGTAGGAGTCATCTTCAATCAGGTTGTTTACGAAATCTTGAAAATCAGACTTTAAAATGATCTTCATGATTATTCTCCTCTCCAATAATACAAGAAGGTAATTTAATGTTTGTGGAAAAGACTCTAACTTTGTCAGTTCAAACAGTTAGACAAAAAATGGAGCTCAAAAAACAAAACGCCTCTTTTAGATCTCATTCAGCCTAAATTGTTCTCTTTGCACCGCAGTTAGGGCACACCGTCAGAGTTTGGTCCATTAGACCTTGGCAGTATTTACAAGGAATCATCACAACGGTGCGAATGATTTCTTTTTGAACAGTAACCGCCTGAGCCTGCACGGTTGGAGCTATAACTTGGATCTCACATGTCTCTGTTGTCTTATCAGGTCGGCCGTCTACTGCGAGGACACCTTTTATTGTCCATATTACTCTTTGATCTACACCTGCACAAGTTGGTCTTGCGCCTATTGGAATGTTAAAGTTGATTGGGATGCTTCGGTTTTCGCCGTTTGCAAAGTGCGTAGATCCACAAAGTGTGGGTTTAGCACAGTAAATAACGGATGATTCATCAACCACTCGTGGAATTGATCTTTTAAGAGCAGCATCATAAACTACCCGAATGACCTTCGCTTGTTCAATGCAAGTTATTTCACAACGCACCTCTGTTGTTTCAAAGTTCTCTTTTGAAGATATGTTGAGTGTTCCTTGCAAGTTTTCTCCTAATGAAACTGAGTAATTAGATAGTCTAAGCTGGACAGATGCTTCTGGAGCAGTTAGTTTGTTTGTAAATTTCTTAAAGAACCCCATCGATACACCCGCTTATGTAAAGAATCTTTTGTTCAGTTGGGCTTTTAAGATTTGTGAATAGATTCTTAATCTTTCTGTGTAGCTTACCAGACGAAACGTGGATTACTCAAGTATATTGCAACGAATTGCTGAAGATTTTAAAACGGCTATTTTTTTCTATTGTAGCTGCAGTCGCCTAATCACAAACTCTTAAAGGGCAGAAAACACCAAAAGATACTGTCCAAATTTTTGGAGTTTTTAATTTAGGAAAAAGCATAGATATTTAGTCCAATCAACCCCGCGGATTTTCATGGTTCTTGAAAACATTATCTTACCAAGCTTTAAAATTCTAAAGCAACGGGAGGAAAAAGAAAGGATTGTGGGAGAATTATTCGCCTTGACTATGAACTGCGGAAGTTTTCAAATTGCATTTTATAGTTACTTTGTTTCCACAAAAAATCATAGGATATGTGTTTGGGATCGTATTCATCGATTTTTTGGGCGAGAGCGTCGGGCACTATTAAAATTAGGCAGAAATAATTTCCATAATGTTTGCGGAAAACGGCGATTTTGCTTAGAAATTCCATCAAGTTACTTTTGATGCCGTGGGGTTCAAGCAAGACCTTTCTACCATTGCAGGTATACTGGGGCAGCAGAAAGTCTGGTTTGTATGAAAAAGTTGGGTTTTCCTTTGAGAGACAAAATTCCATAAACTCATAGTTGAAGATCACTTGTTTTTTTCGCAGAAATTCGTAGATATCTGAGTTCTAAAGTTGAGAATGCTCCAGGGTCTATTCGTTCGCCTATTCTATTGTAATGATAAACCACTGTAAGGTAACGTGTGAGTGGTTGTAGGAATTCGTCATGTTTCTGAATAAAGAACCTCATGGACTTTTCTAATGAAGAAGGTGTTAGGTCAGAGTATTCAAGCCATGTTCCTAAAATAAAGAATGGGAAATCTACTTTAGCTGGATCCATTGGAAACAATGATCTCACAAAGTTTGTTAACTTTTCTGCATCTTTATCGAATTCTGCTGTATTTTTCCACCAGCTTTCAGGTCGGTTTTTGGTGCTGAGTTCAAACGGCAAGTTTTCATTGTCACTAAGACCTAATGCGGCGTAAACTCTGAATTTGGGAGTGGTAAGCGATACCATTAGGTCTTTTGGGTCGAATTGGAAAAGCGCCAAATCAGGGGAACCTCGAACCATCCAACGCAAATACAGCCAAGATTTAGCTTTATTATGTTTAGTCATTCTCTTAACGCTGAATGAAAGTTCTTTTACAAAATCGGCGGGTTTTCTTCTTCTTTGGCTTAGCTTAGTGGTGTAGTTGATGAGGTTGCCTTGGGCTTTGTTGACAACGAACTGGTTAACAGAGCATAATTCTTCGGGAATCTTT
Source organism: Candidatus Bathyarchaeota archaeon (assembly GCA_963705145.1). Lineage (GTDB taxonomy): Archaea > Thermoproteota > Bathyarchaeia > Bathyarchaeales > Bathycorpusculaceae > Bathycorpusculum. The sequence continues at coordinate 50,869 of CAVPJA010000004.1, read as the reverse complement.
ACTTTTGCTTGACCTAGACGATCAAACTTTTCTATTTGAGCCTCGAACCTGGCAACTTCAGAAGTGAATTCTGAAGGGTTAGTTGTTGTGTACAATTTGGATCCGAGGGCGCTGTGGAGGTGATTTAGAAGTATTCTGACGTTTCTTGGATTTCCAGTTAACATGTAATCGCTCAAGGCTGCTGCATGCAGAAAGTAGTGTGCGGCTTCCTGTTTTGCCTGGTTGCTGGTTAGGGGCATAAACCAGGGTTTAGGATTAAGATATAAATCAAGCTCTAAATCTGGCACATTACTATAGGTTTGAACAAAGCGAACTATTAAGTCCTTTAAGTCGTTTGAAACCTCTTGAGGCATACTTCAAAGTGGTTGCAACTCCTTAATTGTTTTTGCAGAAAGTTGAGTTCAAGAGCAATCTGAGGTTGTAACAAAGGGTTTATTTAGTTAAATTTAGGTTAAACTTGCAGGTGTAAAAAATGGTAAAGACTATTTTTGGTTTCGAAGAAGAAGAGGAAGAAGATTCCGAAGACTGCGATTGCGACGACTGCGAAGACGAAGAGTAAAAGCGCAAACATAATTTTTCTTTTTTTTGATAAAGATCTTATTTTTAAATACCTCGGGCAGTAAATATTACTGTAATAATAACTATTTTCTTAAGGGTGCAAACATGAAGAAAGAAATCTGCGTTTCTCTAATAACACTACTTTTATGTTCAACGTTTTCAAGCGTCGTCATCCAGGGTGTTTTCAAGCAAACTTCAAACCCAATAGATCCACAGACAATTCCCAAAGCCTATCTTGACTTTTGTCTTTCAAGTCTAGCTGATTTTTTGTCCTTCCGTTTAGTCTCCCTATCCTTCTTTTTTTGAGGTTGAGGTTTTCCCCGATCTTGTTCTCCGGTTTCTCCTTTCTTACTCATCACACAATCTCCTTTTTAAAAGAAATTAATGCGTCCCCTTGTAAATCTGTTTCTTGTCTTCATACGAAGAATCCTAAAAATCCTGAAAAGTACAATAGAAAAGAGAATACTAAGAACAAGTTCTTAGATCTGGTTTTTGAGTTTCAATTTAATCTGAATTGCCTTGCCATTTTGCTTGCTACCAGGCAGATATATTGGAAATACTTTCGGAAAACTTTTATTCACATTAATTAACTTCACACTATGAATAGATTGCTGCGCAAAACAGAGTTATATGAAACTATTCTTCAGAAATCATTAGGCGCAAAAGAGATCTTTTGGGTATGTTCCCCCTTTTTGGGTTCAGGTGCCCACAGAGTTTTTTCACAAGAAATCTTGAAAAATACTCCAGCGGATACCCGATTTATCTTCCGAGTAAATGATTTTGCAGTCAAGCAAGGTGAATTCAATCCGTACGAAATACAGTACTTAATGGAGCATTTCAAGGGCGCTAAAATAAAATCTAATGAAAATTTTAATTCAAACATTTACATTTTTGACAATTCAGCGTTATTAACCTCAGCCACCCTGACAGAAGAAGCATTTGAAAACAATATTGAAGTTGGCGTATTGCTTGAAGGGTCAGACGTAGAAGAAGTAAAAAGTTTCTTCAATGAAAGCTTATGGAACACTTCAAAACCTATTGGTGAATTAAAAAGATATAAAATTATGTGGAATTTAGCCCAGAAGAATACAAAAAAAGTCAAACTTAAAAAAATTAAGCCTCATACCAAAATCAGAGATTGGACTAATGATTTCGTTAACACATGGTTTATTGGGGTCTCGCACTGGATTTCGTCAAAATCTGAACACAAAATAAAGAAGGAAACAAATTGGCAAACTAATCTGTCCGTATTAGGAGATGTTGGTTATAACTTTTTTAGCCATGTTAAACTTGGTGATTTTGCTTACATAGCTGATCTAAGCAAACGTGGAAAAATAGGGATTGAACTAGTTCGAATCTCCGATAAAGCACGTGTAGAAACTGATGATGGAGATCTTCATGGGGCTTTTGAAACAGAAAAAACCTACACGTTGGAGAGAGAACCATTCTATGAAATGCTGAAAAATACAAATATTAGATTTAAAACGTCTGAGACTATTCTTAATGATAATCAACTAAACCAAATAGCAATTGTTCTTTCTTCAATCAAGCGCAAAAGGAAACGCAAAGCCAAGCAATAAGAGTAAGAGAAAGTGAGTAAAAAAACAACTTACCAACCTGTTACTTTATGTATCTTCTTCGAATATATTCTGCTGCGGTTGTAATGTCAGGTAATGGGTTTGAGGGTATTTCTTTAACTTCTTCAATTGCTTTGGTCACTTTTTTATCGGACTTGTTCATAGAAGCATTCCTGACGACACTATGTTTCGTTAAAATATTTAAGCTATATTTTGCGTTGATGAAATCATTCTAATTCAATAGAAAAGAAGAAAGTTGAAAAATTTTTGTTTCTTCTTCTCTCAAGTTCGTTGCTTTCAGCAGAGGTTGAAATAGGAATAATATATTGAAAATAGGAATATACCTATTTTCTCTTTTCGACGGCTTCTAGAGGGGCAATCTGAATAAGCGTGCAGAACAATTGAACAGTGGAAATAAGAAAGCAGGAGGGGAAATTAAAATAAAAAATAAAACAAAAAATAAACCTAAAAGCGAAACAAAAGGTCAAACAAAGAACAAAGGGAAAAAGGAGTGGAAGCAACAGTGAAAAGGACTTTTCGATCTTTTTTAGAAGAAGAAAAAATTAGTACTCAGGATGTTCTTTCTTTTTCTTCAGTCACTAAGAAAAGGGGCTAAGTCTATTATAAAAGAATAAGGACCACGCTTTCCCTTCGGAATCAGCAGTCTTTCTTCTATTTGCAATTCATTAAAAAGATGTCAAGTCTGATATCTCGATTAATTGCCCTGGACTACAAAGCCAAAAACCCCCACTTAATGGAAAATCAGATTTCAAAAATCCTTAGTCACACAGTTCCAATTGTGTAAAAAAAGAATCTACTTGAAGAGGCTGACCAGCCTTTTTCAACTTCAAACTTCACACTTTTATTCAGGTTACTCATTATATTGACCATGCAAGATTCAACAAATAAAATTCTGTTGGTTTTAGTAGCGCTAACAATTATTGGCGAAGTAGCCTCAATAATTCTGTGGGCAGCAAACCCGACGATACCTTCAGGACAAAAAATACGCTTCACCTTAGCCGCTGATTATACCATAGCAATTTCTAACGCTGCCGCCTTCACAGTTCTAAACCTTCTTGCGTTTTATTGGATTGTTCGACGAAATAAAAAAGGCCCTATTTTTCTAATTGCCATTTCAATCATCAACAGACTAATTTCACAACCTATTTTCATAGGAGGCATACACCTCATATTCGTAACCTGGACGGCACTAATAGTAATCTTCGCTTACCTTGCCTATCAGAAAGCAAACAAAACTATCAAAAGAAACCAAATCACTTAATTTTATCACCATTCTAACCAAAACACAAATAGGCAAAACTTACAACTTGATTTGTTCAATAGGAAGAAACCAACGTGTCAGACTTAGCAAATAGCTGTGAATATTTAACAAGTGAGAAATTATGCCTAGCTGTTTCTGAAAGTGAGAAATCAAGGGCAAGCAGGCAGGTTCGATGCAAGAATGACGAGAAGATGACCTGTTGCTACCTTTGCATGTTTGTACTAGACTGTGCTAATCCCTGCCGATTTTTAGGGGGTTATGAAAATGAGCCCCAACAAGTTGACGCTGAAAAAACCAAAATCAATAGTTCAGTAATCAGTGAAGAAAAAACCTGAAGTGAACAAAACAGAAAATTCTTCAGTTGCTTTTTGTTCTTTATGTAATGTTGAGATGTCACAAACCAAGACCAAGTTTAAGATTGATGGGTGGAAAGAATCAAATCAAAAGGTTGATGGTGATGATTCGGCGAGATTTGGAGCGGAAGTGCTACCTGTAATAGTCTACCTATGTCCAAAATGCGGCAAAATCGATTTTTGGGCTGATGAAAAACTAATCAAAAAATAATTGGATCTAAAATGTTTGGCTAAGGCTTTTCTTTTTTAGTTTCTTTGGTTGTTGAAACGATTGTACCGCACTCGGTGCATTCCCAACAAGTAAGTATTTTGTTTTTGTCATATACTGGATTCATTTCTTCTTCGCATTCAGGGCATATTTTTTCCAGTTGATTCTTTTTTGACATTTTAATTTCAGACGTTTTCACGCCATTATACAATATAAACCAACTGGTGTTCAGACTAGTAAAATCTAAATAAATCCATCTGTATCGAATGTAAGAACATCACGAGGCAACATAGTTGAAGAGAATCCAAGTAATCATAGTAATGCTTATAGTTCTCCTCTTGCCTTGCCAAATAAACTCTCAATCAGTTACATCTGCTTATAGTCCAACCGGTCAATTGTCTAATTCTGAAAGTGGTCACATTATTCGGATAAATAAATTGGCTCGGATGGCTCAAGAAATTGATTAGAAATAAAATAAACGCCATTATCAAACAACATATTTAGCTCATGTTTGTTAACAAAATCAGTTATAGCCTCAAGTGAATTCTCATTAACCATGTTTTCCATAATTCTCAAAACAAACCCATCTTTCAAAGTCTCAAGAATTTTTGCGTCTAAATTGCAGCTTGTCCCTATTTCTCTTTTCAACACCATCGCATCATACATTTTCAAAGTAACATCACCTACCATAAATCTAGATTACAAAAGATCTGTAAAACCAGTTATTTATGCTATGTAAGACTCAACTAAACTATATATTACAACAGTTGCTTAAGTTTATTTTGCATAACTATTATTTAATGTCTAAAAATGATGATTGATAGATATGTACGGTATTAAAGAAAAACGCCGTTTTTCCTCTTCTAAAAGTCAATTATCTTCAAGTCAGTAAAGCAGGTGAATCAGCACTGACCACAACAACGATAGGTTCGGTCCTGATTGCGAAGACATTAATAATCAAATATCTTGAGCAATTTATGGAGCAAATTAGATCGCTAAGGATTGTTCTCTGACCTAACATAGACTTCAACTTTTATTGGAGCTGCGGCGTTTCCAAGAAGCTCTGATAGATTACCTGCCCATTTTGCCTTTGAGCCAGCAGTAAACCCAACTGTTTGTGAAATCCCACGCCACAATAATGCCTTGTCATAGTCTTTGGCGTCTTGTGGCATGAACTCAAAAATTGATCTGCTTGCAATGACGACCAGTTTTTTCTTCATTCGCGAAATCGCCACGTTTATTCGGTTCAGATTAAGAAGGAAGTCGCTTTCACTGCGAACGTAGTCGGGGTCGCTAACTGTAGAAGAGATTATTATGAAGTCGGCTTCACCACCTTGAAAGCGCTCAACAGTGTCAACTCTTGCGTTTTCGCAGCCCTCAGACAGCATGTTTTTAAGCAAACCTTTCTGGGCGTTATGCGGAGTAATCACACCGATGCCGTCTGATTTCACGTTACGAACCAAAGCCTCAACAATCGAAGCTTCCACCACGTTTGATTGGAAACTCTCCGCTTCATCGTGAACAATCAAGACAAAAACGTTCTCAGGCTCCAAAACAACCCTTAAACCATCAGTCTTAGGCTCCGAAGCTGCCAATGTTTGTTTTTGGTCTGAACGAAAATCAATCTTGTCCTTTTCATAGACCCATTCTCTCAAGAATTCTGCTACGATCGAGTGGCACCTGTGGCTTTCACATAATCGTTCCGCTGGGATATCTGCTGGATGTTTGCAACTTATTCTTTCAATGCCAAGGTCTTCTTGTCGTAGTAAACGAAGGAAATCCATGGCGGATAGAAATGACGCCATTTCTTCAAGCGTTCGACGGTCTTCTTTTTCCCAGTTATGCGCTTGAATTGGAGGAAGCTGTCGATGGTCTCCCGCAACGAGGATTTGGCTGCTTTTAGAGAGGAATGAGCCTGAAAGAATTAGCTCTGGCAGACGCATCATACTTGCCTCGTCAACAACGAGCAAATCAAAGAATGCTTCACCCCAAGGCGGCTCTGAATCTCCGATTTTCTTCATTAAGCCGTACAAGCCAGGAGGAGTTAAACATAGAATCAATGGGTCAGAACCTGAAGGAGTGGGCGTTAACGCTTCCTGGTTTATCAAGCAATCCTTGAGTTCCTTAACAGTTTCTTCATCTTCGTTATAGTTAACGTATTTGACTCCATCAATGGGTTTGGCTGAAGAAACGGAGCTGCTTAGAACTCGGTAAATATTTAGGTCTTTTAAGTCTTTACCGCCTCCTCGGCAATATTCTTGCCAGCAACGCGCAAGTTTACTAACGAACTCTTGAATGGCTTTGTGGGTTGGAGCAACCATCAATACCCGGCATCTTGATTTGGCTCTATGGGCGGCGACATGAGCTAAAACTGCCAATTGCAAAGTTTCAGTTTTTCCTGTTCCGGGCGGACCCTGGAGCATAACAATTTGTTCTTTCCCAAAAACACGTTCAATGAAACGTTGCTGCTCAGCTTTAGGAGAAAAGTGCCTGCCTTCAACCCACCTTAGAAATTGCAAAGTTCCTTCTCTTGACAAAGCAGTGTGTGAAGAGACTTCATATTTGCCTGCTAAGAAATTTGCTAACAAACCATACAATACGTTGCTGCCTGCGTAGTCAAGACATTTAGTCGCCCGATCAGAAATGATGTCGTCAGCTAACTCATCCAAAATGTAGATTCTTCCAACTTCGAAAAGCTGCATATACTTGCTCTTGGCTTTTTCAGGGTCAGTTGTTGGAAGATTGTGCCATGCACTGTATTTTCTGCCTTTGCCACTTGGCCAACTGACTACGTTAATAATTATCTCGGATTTTCGAACATTTACTTTATCGACGATTGCTCGAGCTGATTTTTCAACTTCAGATGGGGAGCGTCTTTGGGCTTCCTCAAACTGGCCCTGTACATTACGCTTTAGTTCGGTTACAACCATCCAGTCGCCTGAGCTTGATCCATCTGAACCTTTGACTCTGCAAGCGTTAGCAATGCAATCAGCTTTTGGCAAACCTATACCTTCGTAAACAAGTTTTCCTTTGACCACAAAATCTTTTTCAGATTCCGCGATATTTGTAACCTCAAAAATTAGTGACCTACCCGAAGCTACTCGCTGATAAGGAAGCAAAGCGTAATGCTGATACATTTCTTGGCGCTTAGAAAAATACTCTAAATCAAGAAACTCTCTGCAACTACGTTCCAAAGTTGCCAAGCCCAAAGTAAACTCTGAAATCTTTGGAATAGCAATAGGCTTCTTACCCAATCGTCTATTGCGAATTGACAACGACCGCTCAATGTGTTCAAGCGCCATACAAATTTTCGATCCCATCAAGGTGAGCTCTTCATCAGAAATCCGCCTGGTCCTTTGTGTATAATCGCACCACTTGCGCTTTTCTAGCATAATCTTCGCAGTGCCCTTTTCTTCATAATTGTCCAAGCGACCTTTAGCAGCCCACAAGTACTCAATGGGTATTTGATTACTGAATCGAGCTCGGGCGGGATAGTATCCGTCTTTTGGTTCGTATTCTTTTCTAAGAAAAGCAATTGTTCCATTTGGGTTTCTGTGGTAAGGAAGAGAATAATTAAACATCCCATCGCGGAAAACCAGGCGCAAATCAACTAAAGATCCATCTTGGCGTTTTGCCATCCAGTTTTTATTGTCGAAAAAACTTGATTGCTCAAGAATAGGCAGAAGTCCAGAACTGGCAAACTTTAGTGCTTTTCTATGGATGACTTCGTCTTGGAGAATTGAGAACATGGGCTGATCGATTGCTTGTCTTAGTCCCAGAAGGTCCCTGATTGCTCTGGCGCTCATCAATGTGGGTTGGCGCCGTACCGCTTCCATAAGGACGTCTCTTTCTCCTCGGCTGAAGAAATAAAGGTGAATTGGAGCTTCATCGGGACTACCGACTTCGATAGCTATTTTTGTTATTGCTTGCGTAAGGGCTTGGAAGAAGGTTTCCAGCAGTTTTTTTTCTTCATCTAAACATAATTTTCGGTCGTCTGGGAGATTACAAATAACATGCGAAACACTCAAAGGTTCTCCCCTATATCGAGTGCAATTTATTCTTGCACTAATCATCGAAATAACATCTAGCATGTAGTCTCTTTCGACAAAAAGGTAAATTCGAATCATGCCGTCTGGACTAAATAAAAGTGCAGAATCCATTCCAGCTAAAGGACTGTCCTCGGGAAGACCACCATAACCAGTTCCAGTTAGCCAAGGCATCCACCTGCTTTTGTTAGCAAACGGACTGCTGGGTCGAATTCCACCCAACATGTACTGGGCACGCTGAACAAGCCAATCCAATTTGGAGCCAACAACACGGTCAGTAGCAATTAGACGAACCTTATCCACATCTTTATCTGGAAGGCTCGTGAAATCGTATGGACGTAAATCGCTATTATCCTTAACGACCTTTAGTTTTGCCAAATCCTCTAACCGTTCAACACCATAGTGACCAAGAGCCCTCTGCTCGCCTCTACTCAAATTAAGCAACGCTATGCTCTCATTTTCGACAGCACAAACAATACAGCATTCATTAAACCCGCAATTGTCACATCTTACACCTAACTGGTATTCAACCTGTGGCAAAGCAGTCTCACGAATCCGATTCAACTCGCCATTTTTAGCAAGTAAACGCTCAACATCCTGAATTAAAGGGCTAAGCTTAAACTTTGGAAGACACGCGGGATCAAGACTCTCCAAATTTGTCTCTCTATTAATCACTCCACCTTCCAGATCAATTTTTGATGAGAGGTTACCTAATTCTTTGGAAAGCAACAAAACGTAGATGGCTACTTGTATTCGATGAGCAGTCTGCTCCATCCACGATGATTTGAGCTCAAAAATCCTAACCTTAACTTTTCCATTTCTAATAGGCCAAATAGCAATCAAATCAGCAATACCCTTAATTTTCCAGACGCCTATTTGACCTGTCATTGGGACTTGGTACAGCAAAACTGGTTTGTAATCTTCTTTTTCTCCGCAAGAAATCTGAGCTTCAATTAACTCGCGCAAATTATTGAAAGAGGAATTTTCGTTTTCCACGTACTTGTTAAAGTCGTGGTATTCTGCTGCTTTTTCTTTGAGTTCTGCTACTTTTTTAGCTTCAAGCTCTTTGCCGGCACCATAGAGCAGTGGACTGATAGGTTTGAATGCTTCAGGCCATTTGCGACTTTCTGCCTCTTCATCGTCGTCTAGCTTTAGTTTAAAGAAGCGCGGGCAGCAATTGAAGCGGATGTACTCGGCGATTCCTGAGGCAGTTAAGGAATCTTTGCTTCGCTTCTTTTTATGCGAATGCTCTGAGTTTTGGTCGTCATCACTGCTCAATTGATTGATGCCTCTTTTTGAAATGCTCTCGAATTAACTATTCAGGATTATTGTATGTACATCGACTTATGCTTAAAGACGTTACCCAGAAAAACGAATGTTAGAAGACTAAAGCTTTTTTTGGTAACTAATTTGATTTAGGGTCTTTGACGTCTCCACTGCGCGTCTGGAAAAGCCACAGAAGGTCACAGAAAGGCTAGATAAGGCAGTATTTTTCTAGTTGCCATCAACAAGATGAGAAAGATAAAAACGTGCTTTAATCTGGTAACCTCCTCAAATCGTAAAACGTCCGTCAATTTTAAAAAGCAAATTGAATACAACTGCTTTGAAATAGAGGTTCTACAAAGTCTATAGAAGTACTGATTTGCTTCAGTATCGCGATAGTGATCTTTCCAAACAATTGCTGACCCCCAAGGGTATTCTTATTCTATACTATCTTTTTGGGAGTGAAGCTAAATGCTAATATAATTATGGGCGATAAAATTATTTACAAGAATATAAAAAACCAACAACAAGGTAAACAACATAGTTAACCTTGAATTAAGGTATTGTAATGGGCGAAAAATTGGAAGAAACTCTTGCAACCAAGGAAAGCGAACTTCTGTCTCTTCGCTCTGAGATGCAAAAGATAAAGTTACAATTCGTTAATGACACAAGTCAATTTGCTGCAAAATGGTACGAAGATACAGCTAGACAATACATAACAAAATATTCGGATACTTCATTAAAACTACCAACTCAGCGTTTTGGTGATTTAAAAGCAAAGGTAAGAAGAGCTGTTGCTGATTCAAAGGAAATTTCAGAAAGGGCATTGTCGCAACCAGGTATTTGGTGGCATGAAAAACCGGAATTACACACGGCAGATACTCAGTATGATCATCTGGGTAACCAACAAGTAGGCGATAAGTATTCAGAAGTAATAGATAGTGCGGTACGCGTTGCACTTGGTGAACTTGGGATTATTTTAGAAGAATTTGGGTTCAATGTTAGAACAACCGTCACCCATGGAGCCCACCACCAAGAATACTGGTTTCAAAGATCCGAGGAAAAAACAACCTCACCATATTTTCCACACATGGTTGAATGGTCAAAAGCAATGAAAGAAACCCTTCAAGAATACAACCAATTATACAAACAAGCGCTGTTAAAACTTCAAGAGATTCAAATGATAAAAGATGAGATAGAAAGAAGAAAGATTATTGATCTTTGGGATTCGACACCTTAGAAGCCTCAAAACGCTTTGTGTCTGAATTTCACTAGCTAATACTTGTAGCATTTCATTTTAGATACTATTTATGAGCAATGAAGTTTTTAGAAGACCCCTATCAACTTTGCTGACAAAAGCGCTATACCGATAACGGCTACTAAAAATATTAGACCTTTGGATTTAATTGGCGATTTGCTTTCTGAGTTAGACTCTTGAAACTCATATTCTTTTATGTCTTTTGTTGAAGAGTTTATCTGAACTTTTGCTGTCTTTTTTTGTAGCGCCATTTCAACAACATATAATTCCCCGTCCAGGGATACTTTCAAAGGTAACCATTTGCCTTTATATCCAAGTCTTTCGAGAAAATCGACAGTAGTAGACGTTGCATTTTCAGCGTCGAATCGTGAAATTTCCGCAGTTGCTCCTGCATCTTCAAGAGTAGTGCTCGACATCGATCTTCTCTGAACAATTAGCTTCTCTTAATATTAGATGTTATGAAGCAAAAAACAGAATTTAAAATAAGTAGAGTGAGTAGCTACGGTAACGCGGAATCTGGCTCTTGAAATGCATTATCATTCATAGTACTTTGCGTTTTATTTAATAAATTGTTTACATAGTCCTGGAGTTTGTTAACCTCTGGAAAATTGTGAGTGTCTACAGTGACTTGCACAATGTTTACTGCATAATTCACAACTACGCAGGCAAGAACTACACTTGCTGTCACCAATAATAAAGCTGCAACTGTTGCCTCCATATTCAAGATACTCCTTTCTCAAAAATGAGTTTTCAAGAAAAATATTTAACCCTTATTACTAATCTTGATATAATAAAAAATAGAGTGACTCCTAACTGTGGGAAAAAACGACTGCAACAAATCTAAGAATATTAAAGTAAGTTTTGGTTAGCTCAACAAAACTATTGTTTTCTGATCAAAATTTTGGCATTCTAAAAAAATTGTTTGGCAAGTTACTTTGCAGCTTGTTCAGGAGACGTCGTGGTAGTAGAATTCGTTGTATTTGGTTTTTCAGTTGAAATCTCGTTCGAAGTATTTCCTGATAATATTTGTATCTTCTCAGCCATTGGATGAAGAAGATCTGGAGGAGGATATGGCGTGTTTAAGTTGGATGATAAAATGTAAATTGAATTAAAAACGTGTTGATAGATTGTAAAAAGGATTTGAGGGATGTGTGTTTTAGGATTTACTTCTAATTTTTTCTTTATGTCATCTGGTTTTCCTGCTAAAGTGACTAACCCAGCCGTGCTATATTTAACTACATTTGGCTTGGTTGAAATTGCCAAATTGAAACTAAGTGTAACTTGACTGTTTTCTCTCTTTTGTTCTTCTAACTTGGCGTTAACATCAAAAAAAAGCTCGTCCTTCGAGGTATGCTCTCCTGTGCGTTCAGCGTGCAAACTATTAAGATTGATTGAAACCATTACTCCTGAGACATAATATTGTGGATTTACCGCTGATTCCTCTATTACACATCTTGTGATTTTTGGTATATAACGTTTATATCAAATGTTACGGCCCATTTGCTGCTCTACTTTACTGATCACAGAAAGCTGGAACAGAAAACTCGGCTGCAAAGCTGAAACTTTCATTTCCTTTTGTGTTACCTCTGGGCTTGAGCACTATTTTCTTGGGGCTATCCTCTTGAATATATATTAAATAAGTTACAGATGTACCAAGACCTAAACGAGAGAGTTGTTGAATTGCGAGTTTAAATTTCTCATACTCTTGAATTTTAGCTTTAATTTTCTCAATTGCTTCAAATAGTATTTGGGTTTGGGCTTCATCGACAAATGATATTTGAAGTTCACCAGAATAAACCCAGCATGAGTCGACCTCACCTTTTCCACCTTTTGTCTTTGCCTTCTTAGTGCTAGACGATTTTTCTGGGGGTTGTTTAGATTGGCTTTTTAGGTTTTTTTGTATTGCTGCTGTCTTTTGATACCATTCATCATTCTTGTGATCGCTTTCGAAATCTCTTAGCAAAGTTCCAAGCCATTGGCTGTAATCTTCAAACAATGATTTGTTCTGCAAAATTTGATTTGATATAAAATCTACAATGTCTTTAATTGAAGTAAATTGGCGAATTTCTGTTCCCATAGTAAAGCACCTTTTCAGATTACAGCAATCTAATTACCTGTCGTAAACTTGGGATAATAGCATTTGTCTATCCAAAAAATTACAGACTTCTTTTAGAGTTTGCGCGTTTTTGATCTTTTTGAAGAAGCTCATGTGGTGAAAAGACATTTGCAGAGCCAACCTAAACCCCCCTCATTTTCTTTTTTTAGAGATGTAATCTCCAAATCTTAGCCGGTTGACCTTGCAATCTGATCTCGATGTTTTCTACCACATGAGCTCTTCTTGTTGATCAAGAATAGCTACTGCTATTCTTGGCTAAATGTGCTTCACAGTGTATAAAAGTATTGTGTATTAATATTCACTACATATTATTCGTGAATAGTATTTTTAACGACTCCTAAACTTGAAGAAATATAGTAACCCGCCAATTACCGAAATAGCCACTAAAACCCCAATTATCGGAATTGAGTATTTAATGTACAAAGGTGGTTCAGCAACTGAAAAAAACAGTTCTGGACTTTCAGCTCTAAAAGAAACCGGTGTCTCAGGCGAAGTTGCAGTAATAGAATAGTTGCCTGAATTAGGCGGCTTGAAGCTTGCTCCGAAGCTTCCATCAGGCATTATGATGCAGCTTAGAGTTTGGTTATAATTAGTACCAAAGATCAGTAATTTCACTGTTGAGGTATTTGTCACTGGGCTTAAAACACCACTCACAGTAATATTTTGCCCCAAAGGTATTTTTTCGGTAATTAATGAGAAATCCAAGTTGGATGCCATCTTAACAGTGTAATTTCCAGATGTCTCCAAAACATTTCGCAAATAATCTATAGCTTCTATTTTGTACTGTACAATTGAGCCTGCTTTTTGGCTAGGTATTATTGCGCTGCAAGTGTGGTTGATAATTGACATACTTATGCTTGACTGAGTAGTCCAATTGTTGACTGTGTAGAAACAAGTAGCACGTTCGAGATAATTTGAGATAGAAGAGTAGGAGATCTCGGTTGCATTGCCAGCGAAGACCGTTTTTGGAGCAACTACAGGTAAGAAGGATTCATTTCCGAAATGAGTCTTCAGCATAAATTGGATTTCTCCATATCCTTCTTCCCCTATGAGCACCAAGTGATAGAGATTAGTGAATTTGTTAGTCGATGAATAATTAAGAAACATTCTTTGACCAGCGTATTCGCAGCTTGCATAGGCTATGCCTCTTGAACCTTCGCTTTCAAAATTGTAGCCGCCAATTTTGTTTGTGACGTTGGCATATAGTCCTGGTTCCCAAGGGAGCGGATAGGAGTTTATGCTAAGTGATTTGGCATCATTCATTAAGTAAAGTCTAGCTTCGTACATGTCTAAAGTGTTAGGGACTTTTACGTAGAGTTCTACATAGCTGGCATTTGACATTAATTCATATGCCCAGGAGGTTTGGTAACTTGGTAATCCATTGCTACTCTTACCTTCAATTTGAACTGTGTGCCACATGTCGGTTACGAGATTTTCTATGACCATAAAGGTAGCTTGCTGGCTTCCTTCACTCTCTCGCAAATCATTTTTTATTACAAAAGAGTAGTTGCCGGAAAACTTTGGTGCAAAAAAAGGATCATCAGTTGTTGTTCCTAAATGTTCTGGAAAACCTGCTGCTTCGGTGTGCGAACTTTCCAAGTTTCCCTCAGGATCAAAAACGTATATGTCATAATCGGTCTTGGCCGCAGAAGATGTGTTAACCCATGCTCCATAACAATAGACATGATATTCATGGTTAGCTTCTAAAGGCACTACAATAGTCCAGTTCTCACCGATTTGAATCTGACTGCTGTTTATCATTACTGGAAAAAAAGGCTTGTCGACGTAAGTAATGTTTCCGTTGCTTGAATTGACATAATTATGAACATAAGTTGTATAGTCATAAGTGGCAGTTAATTGCAGACCTAAACAGCCTGGAAGCAAAAACATAGTCGCGACTAGTATTACCGATAGAATTTTGGCGGGAAACTTGAAGTTTTATATGCATTGCTAACCAGCTTGGAAACTCGATACTTTAAGAGCCTAAAGTCTAAGATAATTGTTATGAACGGTAAAATCCTGATTTTTGCTTCAGATTTTGCAATATCGTTGAGAAAGCCCAAGTTCTAAGAACGCTTCTTAAGGATAATGTTCTTAGATTCACTAACACATTTTAACAACTGAAGATAATCAGATTTAAAATTCAATAGTTAATTATTAGTATTGAATCGTAATACGTAATATATATAAATGTGATTATGTGTAATTTTTGCAACAGAGGAAAAATACTAAATGATCCGAATACTAAAAAATCGCCAAGCACTAAGTACAGTAGTAACCACACTCATAATCCTAGTAGTATCAATTCTACTTGCAAGCGTCCTAACCTACTTCGCCATAAACGTAGTCAGCACAAGAGTCCAAGAAGAAAGCCTATGTGTCACAAACCAACATATCTGGGTTGAACTGATGGACGCGCAGTAGGAGCAATAATGGTAACTAACAATGGCGGACGCGACGTTGTCATCAATAAAATTACTGTACGTGGACAAGAATGCACATGGACCAATGTATTCTAGCTAACGCCAGCACGATGACCCAACAGAAGACATTAGTATACGCAGCAACACCAGTCGCAGCAACATACGGATTAACAGTACAGCAACCCAGCAATGAATCTATATCTTCCATCAGGCGACTACAATTGTCATATATGATCAACTGCACCGGACAGCATAGGCATCAACGACATCGGCATTAACAGTAAGCATTAGTCTTCACATCACAAGCAGTATACTACAGCGAAGTCAAACATCCAAGCAGCATAACGGCCTAAAAATAATTAACTAGTAATCCCCATTTTTTCTCTTTTTATTTTAAGTAATCTTTTCGTGTTACTGTAGGTGTTATTTTTTTTACGCACAAGGTTACTTATCCAAAAATCGTGTAATGCTCTTTCAAGGAGTAAAAAAATAAATGAAAAATATAATAAGAAATCGTTTGGCTCTAAGCACAGTCGTAACAACTCTAATCATCCTTGTCGTTTCAGTGCTACTCGCAGGCGTCGTAACCTACTTTGCAATCAACGTCACAAGCACCACGAGTCAAGAAGAAAGCCTCTCAGTTACTCAAGCAGCACATCTGGGTTGACATGCAGGCGCTGCTGTCAGGCGCAATTATGATCACTAACACTGGCGGACGCGACGTCGTCATTAACAAAATCACAGTACGTGGACAAGAATGCACATGCAACTGTATACAGCTAACCCACTGCAGCATGCCCAACCGAAGACATAGTATATGCACGCAGCACTCAGCAGCATCGATGACCGGTTGCAGTCGCAGCTCCGAGAATCTGTAGTGTTACCATCAGGCACAACAGTATGAGTATATCATCACTCACCAGACAGCATCAGCACTCAACGACATCGGCATAACAGTTGCATTCACCGTCTTCACATCACAAGCGATGTACTACAAAGAGACAAACGTCCAAGCAGCATGCACCATAATCAATAGGTTAAAAATAACCAACCTAAGAAAAATCCCCCCCACTTTCTTTTCTCTTTTTTAAAAAACTATATACACTATTTTCAAGACTATATTGTATTAGTCTGTCCGATTTGAGCAATTTTTTGAAAACAATATGTCAATTGTTTTACGCACAAACGGCTTAATCCAATTTTTCCCTATGTTCTATAAAATAAAGAATTATGTGTGAGAGGATAACATGAAGGTAAGTTTACGCCATTTCAAAAAATTTGTCCGTTCCAAATATGCAATGGCCTTACCTGTAACTTTCCTGATTCTGCTTGTCTCAACTCTCAGCATTGTCTCATTCACATACTATTTTTCTGTTGAAAAGGTGAATTCGCAAGGGCAAACTCTCAAAGTTTCCACAGCCAAAGAAAGTCTCATTTCATTAAACAATGAAATTATTTCAACTTTGGGACAGCCTGGATCCTCAACCACGTTTGATTTGATTGATTCAGGCGGATTACTAAAAATCCAACCCACCAGCAATGTTCTAACCCTAAGCATCAACGATAGCTCTGATATTCAGGAAACCATCTTTAACACTTCAATCGGTAAAATAACCTATCAACTACCTTATTCAAGCACTTCACAAACAGGCTTATACCTCGAGGGTGACAGTCGAACAATAACTAACCAAAGTGGCTCCTCAATAAGCCAACTTTGCATAGCAAACGGCGCTGAACACCCAGAAATCCAACTGCAGTATCGACCAACCGTTACCTATTCAGTTGCCGGATTGGAAAACGGGAAAGCCGTCAACAACATACGCATCTATATCGTTAACTTGAATTCTTCAGCGGAGATATCGTTGCAGGGTGAGCTTCCTCTCCAAATCTCCTGCACAAACACACTGCTTGAATCGAAGAACTATGAGGTTTCTCATCCAGTCGGAAACTTAGCTTTAACTTCAGTTTTAAATGGTGTACGAGGAACCGTTTCGGTTCCAATTTCAAGCACAACCGAAGGCGCCATTATTCACATTGAAACCGTCGTTTCCAACGTTTCAATTCAGAGGTGGATCCGCTAAATGCCATCAATAATTCCAGGTTAGGTATATTCGATTTTTGCTGCTCTCATAGTCGGCACAATCATAGTTTACGCTTGCAGCATCTCTACTTTGAACGTAAAAAACCAAGCAAATACTCAGCAATTAAAAAACATCGAGGAATACGTGGCAACACAAAGTCTATCGCTACTTTCACATACAACCGAAAACAACCAGAACACAACTCAATTTCTTGACATTCCTTCATCGATTGGAAACCAACGATTCTGGATTCGGATTGCCAACGACTCGTCAGGTGCATGGGTCGAATCAGGGTTTGGAACCACCCCTAGTTCAAACAGCCTCCAGATGAATATACCCGCCAATTTTGATGCGTCTGGCTACTTTATCAGTGGTTCAGGCAGGGCAAAACTGCAATGCCAATTTGAAAACCAAACTGCAACTTTAACATTAACCAGTGAGTGATAAGATGATGTTTGGGAAAAAAAACAAAGAGGAAATTCAAGAAAAACAGGAAACTCCCGACGAAGAAATGATAGCTTACTTGGGAATCCAAGGCTATCAGGTACCAGAAGGGTTCACTCAGATTGAAAGTTACCCCCTAAATCCGCCTTTCTCTTATGCTTGGATTTTCCAAGACGACTCTGAAGGAAGCTACTTCTATGTTGTCGATGATTTGCCTATGTCACGAGAGGAGAGAGAAGCCTACAAACGCTTAAAAAACATTCTTGAATACGAACTAAAAGCTCCCCGAATAGATGAAACACTGGTTGCTTCTTTCCACCGACAACTTCCAGTAATACTCGAAGAGCACAAGGGCGCTTTCGGGGATACCAACCAAGTTGGTTTAAGAAAAATCGAGTATTACCTTGAAAAAGACCTAATTGGATATGGAAAAATCGACGGGCTCATAAGCGACCCATACATAGAAGACATAAGTTGCCTAGGCATAAACAAACCCGTTTACATTTACCATAGAAAATACGGAAGTATACGCACAAACATTGTTTTTATTGACGAAGAAGAACTTGACGACTTCATAACCCGAGTGGTACACAGGCAAGGCAAACACGTCAGCATCGCCCACCCCATTGTTGACTTAACTCTTCCAGGAAAACACAGGCTTGCCGTATCCTTCGGAAAAGAAACCACCCCAGCAGGAACAAGCTTCACAATAAGAAAATTCCGCGATGACCCTCTAACAATTGTGGATTTAATTATGAACGAAACCATCGATGAATCAATCGCGGCTTATCTATGGATGCTTATGGAAAACAAAATGTCCGTAATGGTTGTAGGACCCACAGGCGCAGGAAAAACAACCGCTTTAAACGCCATAGCATGTTTGGTGCGACCGGATTTTAAGATGATTTCTGTAGAAGAAGTTCAAGAAATCAACCTACCGCAGGAAAACTGGGTATCCACAATTGCGCGAACGGGTTTTGGCGGAGACAGCGATGGCGAAGTCACACTTTACGACCTAATCAAATCAGCCGTCAGACATAGACCAGCGTTAATTCTTGTAGGCGAAATCAGAGGCGAAGAAGCGTACGTTTTGTTCCAAGCATTAGCCACAGGACACGGCGGCTTATGCACCATGCACGCTGACGATGTAGAAACCGTCATTAAAAGATTAACTCAACCCCCAATGAAAATTCCCCAGAACATTCTGTCTCTGATGAACTGTGTCATTGTCGTCAAACAAGTAAACACTTCAAGCTTAAACCTTCGCCAAAGGAAAAAATCGATGAGAAAATTCGTTAAGATCTCCGAAATCGACAACAACGGTACACCACACGAAGTATTCAACTGGAACCTATCATCAGATACCTTCAATCAGGATTTAGAAAAAAGTTACTTACTCAACAAAATCGCCCAAAATCTCGACGCTCCTCTTAGCGTTGTTCAACAAGAGTTTGAACGCCGAAAGCAAATCTTGCTACGCATGGTTGAACAAAACCTGCGCGACTTTAGAAGTGTACACAAAGCACTGAACAGTTCGCTTAACCTCGAGACTTTGGCAGTATCAAATGAAAAATCAAAGGAGCAATAAGAAATGAAAGCTCCTGGAGGATTTCTGGGAAAAATCTTCGGTTTCTTAAATAAGGCTACAAGTGAAGAACGAGAAAATACTGAGCACGAACTGCCCTTTGCTGTTATGATTTTCACTCTCATGGCCGCAAGCGGAATCTCACCTTACGAAAGCTGGAAAAAATTCCGCAATCTGAGTTTCCTTCCAGCTTTCAAAAGGGAAGCTGACGAAGTTATCCGACAAGTTGAGGTGCTTGGCAAAGACCCGTTAACAGTTATGCAGCAACGCGGGGAACAAACTCAATCTAAACTCTACCGAAACTTTCTAGGGGGCTTTGTTTCCTCTGTTAGAAGTGGCGGAAAACTGCCAGATTACATGAAGAGTCAGCTAAAATCGATATTCGAACTTCGATATATCAACTTGAACCGCTCTATCGAAAGAATAGCCGCGTTAGTTGAAGCCTATTCAGTGATGTTAATCGTTGTGCTATGCACATACATTCTCTTCGTGGTTTTCTCGTCTTCCAGTGTTATGGATTTGATGTCAAGTAGTTCTATCTCGATTTCTCCAGTTATTTCTTACTTAATAGCCTTTATTGCCATGCCTGTCATGTCTGGAATTTTTATTTTAATGGCTCATAATATGCAGAGAAGCGCATTCCCAGACCTCAAAGATCTCTACAAAAAAGCTTTAGTCTTAATAATTCCAGTTTTCGGTGTCATAGGTGTTTTCGGAATAATTGGTACAGACGCCCTCAAACCCATTGGATTGCCAGAAATCGCAACCATAGGATTAGTCGCCGGGTCTTTCCCTTTTGCCTATCAATATTACCGTATCTCGAAAATAAACTACAATGCTGAAGAATCTATCCCTAGCTTTATCCGGGACATCACTGAGTCACAAAAGACAGGTCTTTCACCTGAAAAAAGCATTGTGCAAGCAACCAAACGAAAAGATTACGGACCCTTTTCTAAATTCCTGGATTTAATCCGTAGCCAAATCGAATGGGGCATCCCTTTGAGGAAAACTTTTGATAACATGCGAAGGGAAATTCGAAGTTGGTTTGTCATAGTTAACTTTGCCATGATGGTGGAAACTATCGAAATCGGCGGCAACTCGATTCAATCGCTCGAAATTCTCTCGGAGTACAGTGAGAAAGAGAGGGAGATGCAGGTTAACCGCAGAGCTCTTTTGAAGCCGTATATTCTCCTTGCTTTCATGTGGAGTGCCTTAATCGCAGTTACAACAACCATTGTTGCTCTAACAACATCGATGATGACAGGTGTTGTTAGTTCAGACCTCTCTTCGGTTGCCCAGATTGCTATGCAAGGACAACTAAATGTCTTCTCAGTTGGGATAATTATTCAATGTTGGATTTCAGGGTTCTTCATCGGAAAAATCAGCGAAGGCAATTTTGGTGCCGGATTCAAACATTCAGCATTGCTGGCTGCAACCGCTTACATATCCTTGGTGGCATCTCAACTGTTGCTCTCAGGTGTCTTCTCGATGACCCAAATAAAACCAATGACTTAAGGAGGACAGGGTTTGCCTACGAGTACTTTCGATACTTTCTTCGCTTGTACCATCATTGTAGCGGCAGCCTTGATTGGTATGGCGTTTTTAGGCTCAACGATGCAAACCAGAATAGCCAGTACTCAAGACATTAACAAGGACAGTTACCTCAAAGCCATAGCTGACCGAATCGTAACAAACACGGGGTCACCTGTCGATTGGGGAAACAGCAGTACCTTGCCAGTAGATTTCGGACTAGCTTCAGAACGCTCTCATAGCGATTATGAGTTGGATTTGGATAAAATCTGTAGATTAAACAATCTTAACAATTATTCTTTATCTTATCTTGACCTATCGAACGCTGCCAAACTAAACATTGCCTTGGGCATAGAGGTATCCCAACTCATGAATGTAAAAATCACGCAAACAAGCAACTCCACAGTCGGAAGCAACACCTCTTTCACATTTCAGATTTCAGCAAACATCGATTCAAAGCCAACGAGCGCAAGTTTACACTGCTACTTTGCTTCAGAAACCTACTTAACCGAAGTTAACGCCTCTATTCCAGATATTGGAATTGGCCAAGTTACCGTCCAAATTCCCACCTCAGAAATCGAAAACGCGATGCTTATCGCTTTCGCAAGGTCATCTATCGACGATCGAATAACGTCATATGCAATCTACAACTTCGCCCACTCAACCCAGGAATTAATCCCAAGTAGCACAAATTTGGCTTTGAGCCCGCTCGATTACACCTTAAACCTCAACGATACAAGCGCAAGGGTTTTAAACGGCTATGTTTTTGCCTACTCGTACCAGCGCAACCTTTCATCCTTTGAGGGTTCACAAGCAACAATTCCAAAGTTGCTTGATAAAAGTCCCCTAGTCCTATTTGTCGAAGGCATAAATGGCACAGACCATTTCCAAGAATGGACCGCTTATCCACAGATTCCTCTGAAAATCGGCGCAAACTTTGACGGTTCAGAACAGAACATCTTTAGTTACATAGTCACCATAAAAGGATCCCTCTATAGGCTTGATTTAAGTTTAGGAGATCTGCCAAGATGAGATTGTTAAGCAACAAGAAAGGGCAAGTTCGAGTAATAGAAGCATTTTTTGCTTCAATGCTAATAATGTCCTGTTTAGCGCTCATTCCCGCTCAGGTAACGCCAAAAAGCTCCGCGGTCAATCTTGCTTGGAAAGCTCAAAATGTCCTGTTAACCCTAGACAGCGATGGACAACTGGCAAGTTTAGTAGACAACCATGATTGGGCGAAACTTGGTAAATGCATCGAGTCTGCTTTACCGCTCACAACATGGTTTAACTTAACCATCTATGACAAAAACCAAAACATCCTAAATGATTTTCCAATTTCAAATAGTGGGCCAATCAACGACAAAATCTCCTCAGTTGACTACGTTTGCATTAGCCAGAAAAGTACTTTTTCGATTTATATTTTGCAGTTGCAGTTAGCAGTGATGGATTAAAATGGGAAAACGCAATTTCAAATCCAACAAGTCTGGTCAAGTAATAATCGTAACTGCGTTGGTTGTGTCCGTACTCTTTTTGTCCACTGCAATTTATGTAATTGAAGTAGGGAAAGAAGTGCCAACGGTTGAACCAAGCCAAAGCAACCTTTTCTTAGGTTACAAGCAGCAAATAACAAATACGATGATTAGCGCATTAGCAAACGCAACTAGTGGTAATAACCCAAATATTTTAGAAAATGACATAGCCGAGTTGAAAACCGTAATCCTTGCAAATTCATACCAAGCCCTGTTAACAATGGATTATTTCACTCTCAATTCGAACGGTTACAAGAACGGGTTCTTGATTTCTTGGGATACCAACGGTCAAGGTGTTTCCAGCGCTTGTGCTTCCTTTGTTTTTGCTTGCTCCAGCCTCTTAGCTAATTCCAACATTGAATATACATTAAACGTTACCTCAGCAATTAACTCTATTGGCAACTGCAGGCTAATTAGCGATACCTCAAAACAAGTAAACTTAACATTTAATCTTATGAACGATGGTAAAGCAGCATTAGCTCAAAACATCACCGTTTCTTACCGAAATGGAGCGGACTGGATACGAGTCAAGTCACCAACTATTACCAATTTTGGAAACGGAACATACAAATCAACCTTTGATGCAGAACAATCCCAACCAAACGACCAGATGGTTGTATCGTTGTTATGTCAGGACCAGCGAGGCATATTTGTAGGAGCAAACCTAACATGCGCTGATATCTCGGTTAGAGTAAATTCTGCTCCGACAGTTACTGTATCACCAACCTCCTGGACCATGGATATTGGGCAATCTAAAACATTTACTGCAAATGCCTCAGGCGGTTCAGGCAATTATACAAGTTATCAATGGTATGTAGACGGAGTTGTTAAGTCTGGCGAGACTACGTCAACTTTTAGCTATTCACCAGTAACCTCTGGTTCTTACTCGATTACCCTGACAGTTAATGATAGTTTAGGTGCAACTTCAGCTCAGTCATCTGCTGCGTCGGTTAATGTGAGTGCTTCGCCAACTGTAAGTATAGCACCTGTTGATCCTGTCACATTAGATGATGGCCAGAGTCAGATGTTTACGGCTACGCCCAGTGGAGGTTCTGGTTCTTTATCTTATCAGTGGTACTTAGACGATGAAATCGTTTCTGACGCGACAGGTTCAACCTATTCTTTCAACAGATCAACTGGTTTATACTCGGTTACCTGCAAAGTAACTGACAACGCTTCCACCCCAGTAACGGCTCAATCTAACACAGTATCGATTACAGTAAATTCTGCTCCGACAGTTACTGTATCACCAACCTCCTGGACCATGGATATTGGGCAATCTAAAACATTTACTGCAAATGCCTCAGGCGGTTCAGGCAATTATACAAGTTATCAATGGTATGTAGACGGAGTTGTTAAGTCTGGCGAGACTACGTCAACTTTTAGCTATTCACCAGTAACCTCTGGTTCTTACTCGATTACCCTGACAGTTAATGATAGTTTAGGTGCAACTTCAGCTCAGTCATCTGCTGCGTCGGTTAATGTGAGTGCTTCGCCAACTGTAAGTATAGCACCTGTTGATCCTGTCACATTAGATGATGGCCAGAGTCAGATGTTTACGGCTACGCCCAGTGGAGGTTCTGGTTCTTTATCTTATCAGTGGTACTTAGACGATGAAATCGTTTCTGACGCGACAGGTTCAACCTATTCTTTCAACAGATCAACTGGTTTATACTCGGTTACCTGCAAAGTAACTGACAACGCTTCCACCCCAGTAACGGCTCAATCTAACACAGTATCGATTACAGTAAATTCTGCTCCGACAGTTACTGTATCACCAACCTCCTGGACCATGGATATTGGGCAATCTAAAACATTTACTGCAAATGCCTCAGGCGGTTCAGGCAATTATACAAGTTATCAATGGTATGTAGACGGAGTTGTTAAGTCTGGCGAGACTACGTCAACTTTTAGCTATTCACCAGTAACCTCTGGTTCTTACTCGATTACCCTGACAGTTAATGATAGTTTAGGTGCAACTTCAGCTCAGTCATCTGCTGCGTCGGTTAATGTGAGTGCTTCGCCAACTGTAAGTATAGCACCTGTTGATCCTGTCACATTAGATGATGGCCAGAGTCAGATGTTTACGGCTACGCCCAGTGGAGGTTCTGGTTCTTTATCTTATCAGTGGTACTTAGACGATGAAATCGTTTCTGACGCGACAGGTTCAACCTATTCTTTCAACAGATCAACTGGTTTATACTCGGTTACCTGCAAAGTAACTGACAACGCTTCCACCCCAGTAACGGCTCAATCTAACACAGTATCGATTACAGTAAATTCTGCTCCGACAGTTACTGTATCACCAACCTCCTGGACCATGGATATTGGGCAATCTAAAACATTTACTGCAAATGCCTCAGGCGGTTCAGGCAATTATACAAGTTATCAATGGTATGTAGACGGAGTTGTTAAGTCTGGCGAGACTACGTCAACTTTTAGTTATTCACCAGTAACCTCTGGTTCTTACTCGATTACCCTGACAGTTAATGATAGTTTAGGTGCAACTTCAGCTCAGTCATCTGCTGCGTCGGTTAATGTGAGTGCTTCGCCAACTGTAAGTATAGCACCTGTTGATCCTGTCACATTAGATGATGGCCAGAGTCAGATGTTTACGGCTACGCCCAGTGGAGGTTCTGGTTCTTTATCTTATCAGTGGTACTTAGACGATGAAATCGTTTCTGACGCGACAGGTTCAACCTATTCTTTCAACAGATCAACTGGTTTATACTCGGTTACCTGCAAAGTAACTGACAACGCTTCCACCCCAGTAACGGCTCAATCTAACACAGTATCGATTACAGTAAATTGACCAGTACATAACAGTTAACACAACGCTAACCAGAAGAAGGAAACCACTATGAATCAAACTAAAACTGTAAAGACGATGGTTGCGATACTAGCCATAATGATTGTATTAGCTGTGAATGTTAGTACCGCTCAGACTTCTTTACCCCTTAAGGTTGATCACAACACATTAACGAGTGTTTCCACAGGAAACGTGCTTTGGGCAAAAATCTACGGAGACGCAGCCGACGACCGAGCTTTCTACGCATTGTCCATAAACGATGGCTATTTAGTGGTTGGTTCATCTAGGTCTATTGTTGTAAACACAACTGTTGGCTGGGTTCTAAGACTCAACGGAAATGGTGATGTTATCTGGAACAAAACTTTCCTTGAAGGTTGGGGAACAGAACTTCGATACGCAGTTAACACAACAGATGGCTATTTGCTGGTTGGAAATGAGTTTTTTGCATCGGGGCAAGTTAGCGGATATGTTGTGCGGATAGATAATCAAGGTGATCTGCAATGGATGAAAAATTTAGCTCAAGGGATAACGTGTAAGTTATTCTCTGGGATTGCATCAATTGATGGCTTCGCAGTTTTTGGGTTAAGCTCCCAAAGTATTGATGGGAAATCGTCGGTTTGGACGGTAAAACTTGATGCCAGCGGAAACGTTGTTTGGAGCAGAACTTACGGTGGATCTGTTGACAGCGCAGCAAGATCAGGCGTGTTGACTCAAAACGGAGATTACTTGATGGCTGGCTACACGGATTCTAAAGGGGATGGGAACTATGATTTTTACCTCTTGGATCTCAACGCCAGCGGTGACATTGTATGGAATAACACTTATGGTGGTGAAGGAAGCCAAAAGGCCTATTCAATAGCCAAAGGCAACGATGGTTACGTAGTTGTGGGTGATATTCAACTACCTAACAGTGCAACAGATGCTTGGGTGCTAAAGGTTGACCTAGAAGGAAATGTGCTGTGGAACAAATCTGTCGGTGGAAAGGACGCCGATTCAGCCGCTTACGCAACAACCTCTAAGGATGACGGATACTTGGTTGCTGGTTTTACTTTTTCTTTTGGCGCTGGAAACAGGGATTTCTGGCTGTTCAAAACTAGCCATTCAGGGGAGGTTTTATGGAGTTGCACACAAGGGGACAAAGGCTTTCAAGAGGCTTATGCTGTAATCGAAACAGACAACACCTATGTAATGGTAGGTTGGACTGACCCAATTGGTCAACCGGCTCTAATCGGTAAAGCCACCTACGACTTCTCGATCGTAAAACTATTTGTTTCCCAGAACAGTAGCATCCTTTCAAATTCTCAGTTAACCAATTACACCACAGTTGCTATTGCTATTTCATTGATAATTTTAGCTTTGCTTTTCATGCGGCGAGCAAAAAGGAAAAATAAAATTGAGAGATAAGAAATAAAACTCTCATTGGGCTAACTTGGAGAATAACACTTGGAGTGTATTAACGAAGGCTGCGTAGTTAGTCCAAATGGCCGCGGTTCTGTATTTTTTCTTTGAGTCATCTTTCTCGTCGCTGTCTTTTTCGTGGAATGCAATCATTACTTCTTTGTTATCAGATATCATGAAGCAGGGCAAGTTTTCATTTTCAGTTATTTTATGGGTTTTACCTAACCATTTCATTTGGCCTATGAAGTAAGCGCTTTTTAGCGAGCTGTCAGTCACTAATGTGACCTCAATTTTGTCTACTTGACTCTTCATTTGGTCGGAGAAATCGTTGTAATAGAGTTCTGAGAGGTAATCGGCTGAAGCGAAAATTTGGAATTTTTTCTCAGTTTTCTCTAGCAATTCGTTGGCTTTTATTAGGACTTGCTGGTCACCTTCGAGCATTTGGAAGAGTTCTTTTTTGGTGGTTTCAACTTTGGGCTGAGGCATAGATTGCCAGAGTTCTACAAGGCTTGTTTTTTCCTGTTCCAAAAGTTTAATCTTTATCTTCTCTGCATCGACAAGCAAGTCTATTGCTTTATCAAGTTGAACAGCTGTGAATTTTAATGGTTTCTCAAAAATAGAGAAGACAATGCCTTTCTTCTCTAGATCTCGAAGGATTCTGTAGGTTTCTGTTCTGTGAAGTGAAATGGCTTCGGCTATTTCTCCGGCTTTCATTTCGCCAGTCCTTGCAAGATGCAAATACACTCTAATTTCGTTCTTCAGTAGTCCAAATCGTGAAAGCGTTTCTTCAACTGTCGATAACTTTTTGTCATAGGTCTGATCTTTTCTTACTAGTTTCCAAGCTTCAGTCTGTTGGTCGTAGACTTCTACTAGACCTTGCTTATCCATCAATAGAGACATTTTCAGTATTTCCCCGATTGCTTACTTGAGTTACGTTGACTAAGTACTCTTTATATATAATATAATTATGAATTCAGAGTTCACATTTCGAGAAAAAGACCTATAATTTAGCGAATAATTTAGGTTTCAAGAGCTTTCGCAGAAGCGTTAGCATAAAGAGCGCCAAATTTATTGATCAAGTCCTTCTGGGTGTATACTGAAGAATGTAATTGGAAATACTTCCCCATTTGATCAGTTTCTACTCCAATACCTATGACAATAACGCCTTTATTGAGCAGGCTTTCAACAGATTTCTTTAAAACCAATGGCATTTCAGCATATCCGTAGGGCCAGCCATCAGAAATAACAATTAAACATCTTTGTTCTTCAAAACGCTTAGCCAGCATTTTTCCTGCAACTTGAATTGCATCTGGAATATATGTGAGACCCTCAAACCTTAGACCGCCAATTCTTGCCCTAACCCTCTTTGAGTATGATTCAGAGCTATCTTTTAACACATATAACTTGTCGCTAAATGCAAAAAAAGTCCAAGATGTCGCATCCAACATCAATTCTTTGGCTGCTTCAGCAACTGCTATAGCTAATGCTCGACCATATTCTCCTTTAACTTGCATACTATTGCTTACATCAAATAATATCGACCAGGCAAAACTGGGTTTAAGGTACTCATCTAAAACGAAAACATCTGTGGCTGGCTTGTTACTAGCTAAGGATTGAATTACCGCTGCTAAATCAAGTTGGCCCATCTCTTGGCGTGGGTCCTCGTCTAGATAGTTAAAGGCTGACCTTAGAATATCTAATAATCGTCGACTTGCTCCTTGGACAAGGTTTCTTGCTCTTAGGTATTGAGTGTAATCTTCCTCTGGGAAAGAAACCGATTTAAATTGTGTAATAGCCAAATACGTTTCAATTTTTGATAGTATCTTTTCTTCCCGTTGTTTTTGATATTGATCAGAATTAAATGCTTGTAGTGCCTCAGAATCCTGTTCAGGTTTCCAGAGTTGATCAATGTTATCAACGCTTTGTACTGTGCACCCTAAAAGCGATAGAGAAGAGTTAAGATATTCTTGGAAAGGAGGAGTGTTTAAGCCAAATCTGAGTAGATGCTGCAAGGTCCTAAGCTTTCTGTGTGGCGAAGTGAGGGTGCTTCTAAAAATGGACCTAAAGGATCGAGTAATCCCATTATTTGATTGTAGTTGTCTTCAATATTTTTCTCTGACTCTACTTTGTTATCAGCAAGTTTCTCTAAGAACCTGCCTTTTAGTTTCGTTAATTCAGTCACTATTTGATCGACTATCAAATCTTCTTCAAAATTTGGATTGCTTTTAGGGTAATCTATCCAAAGTTTTCTGAGCAATGATGTCATAACTCTTGTAGAAACCGTATAGATTCTTGAAGATGATTTGATCTTTTGAAAAGCCAAGGCATTTACGTATGCTATGTCGATTAAGGAACTTGGACATTTTGTCTGGAGGTAAGTGTTGACATATATGTCAGTAATTAGCGATTTAACAAATGCCTCAACGTTTGAATCCGATTTTTTCGGGAACCCATTGTCCTTTGAAAAAGGCAATAATGTATGAGTGGACAGGTGAAAAATTGATGCTCGAAATAATCTGCCGATTTTAACTTTCCCTATGGTATTATTTTCGAAATTATAGCCCAAAAAATCTATTGTGTTATTTTCTAAGAACTTTGGGGTTGGCAGTTTTATGGTAAATCCTAAGTCATCTGTTTTTAATTGCGGCTGGTCTATGGTGGGATCTTGAATTATTTTTACTTTAGTGTCGTCTTTCTGGAGAGAAATTGCCCATGCATAGTCAATAAAGCCCAAGAAAATCCCTTGTTACTTGGTAAAAACAGCTTCGAGAATTTGCCTGACATCCGCTTGGACTTCAACGTTGTCGCTTGTTAAGCCAATTATAGTCTCTTCAGCTGCACCCATTGGAGTGTTGCCATCGAAGACTAAAGTTGCCCAGTTGATTAAGTCTCCCAGCGAGGGGCCATAGGGTAAATCTCCGGATTTGTATTGTCTTCTGAGTTCTGCACCTGCTTGAATAATTTTGTAAGCTACGTCTTGGTCGACTTTGGTTCGTTTTCTTAACATTTCGACTTCATGGGGGGAGATTTTTTCGCCTACGCTTAAGAAGTCAAAATTTATCCACACTGCCATTCTGCGGCGCATAGCTGCGTTAAGTGGTTTTGTTCCTGAGAATTCAGCTGTCGCAGGGTTCATGCTAATAATCATGTACCCGTATTTGTGGCGCTCGATTACTTCGCTGTCTTTTTCGTTTAGCACCAAGTGTCCTCTTGTGTCGAGGACTGGGTTGAGTCTTGTGGCAACGTCCTGTTTCATCATGTTGGCTTCGTCAAGGTACATTATGCCGCCTTTTCTTAGCCACTGAGTCAACAATCCGTCTACCCAGTTCTCCTTGCCCAAACCAATAAACCGTCCTATAAGGTCGAAGCTGCTGGTGGATAAGCCACAGTTGACTTCCCAAATTGGCAAACCCGTCAGTTCCGCTACAAGATAGACGATGTGGGTTTTGCCTGTTCCTGACGGACCAATTAGGCTACATTGTTTGAAATAGTAAAGTGCACGCACCATACGTTCTACGTAGTTTAATCCATGATCAAGGTATTCTGGTGTGCCCTTGGGGATCATGCTGTCTAAATGTGAGAAGCTGAAGTTTGGATGAAGGTCATACCTTTGAATGTTATATTTACTATACAGGGGTGATGTGGACATGGGACGTTCTTTGTCCAAGGAGACGGTTACTTTGAACTTGTCTTGTTTTAGAGATGAAACCTCTTGAACTCTACTTGCTTGAGATTTCTCTCTTAGTCCTTGATGTCCATAACTCAATTAGTATTACCTCTAAGATTATTTGATACTCGAGTTAAGCGATAGATAAATGTTGTTTATTACTACTCAATATAGCAATCAATTAAAAACAATAAGTCTAAGATAATCAGCAAGAACATAAAGAGACACATAGTTTTCATCAATCGAGATATTTTGGCAAAGCAAAGAGAACAATTGTCTTTATAATTTGTGACGCACAAATGCTTATTTGAAAAAAACGTACAATAGCAAGTTTGATACACTTTGACGCAAGAAACTGTCGTTAAACAAGATCCAGTGGAATTCTCGATCTCACATGATCCGAAAGCTTCAGAAAAGAAAAAATCTCTGAGCATCCAAGAGTTAATTGAATCTCTTAAAAGCACAGCAGATGATATTGGTCAAATAAGCGAGTTAAGTTCAGAAGAACGAATATTAGTCTCACAATTTTTTATATCATTTCTCAAACTAATGAAACCTCTAACACCCTCAATCGCAGTTAGCCAACTATCTCTCCCAACTCAACTAAGCGATGCTGTTCAAGCCCATATAGACCCCACGGGACACTTAGCATTACTGTTCACCGATGGACATCTAGAGCTCAAAGATTTGAGCGAAGAAAAAAATCGAGACTTAATGACGAGCGTAATCAGCGATATCTTGCCTAAATTCAAAAACCTAACAACTAACCAGAAGCGTAAATTAGAAAATCGCATAAAAATGCTCTCAAGCGTAACAAAGGAAATTCAGAAAAGCGCTGAAGCATTGTCTGCATCAACAGTCTAAACAGCTCGCCTCTTAGCAGCTCCAACCTTCTTTCTCTTCGAAATAATATCTATCTGAAATAAGAAATTGCGTTTTAGGTGGCTTGTTTTGTGGGTTGGTTTTGTTGTTTGGGTTTTGCGTTAGACGCTACTCTTGCTGTTATGCAACTCAGCCAACCTCAACAGCGTTTCCTTGTAAACCTCAATTGAATCCAAATACTCCTTAATTTCGATGTGCTCATCAAGTGTATGGTCGAGGTGCGAGTCACCTGGTCCATATGTGACTATAGGCAAGTTCATAGCTCTGCCAAGAATGTTCATGTCGCCTGTACCAGTCTTGTGCAGAAGCGTTGCTGGTTTGTTTAGAATTTTTCTAACCGACGAGGCCAACACATGAACCAACGGTGATGCTTTGTTTACCTCAAAGGGCTCAACCGTGTCCAAAACGGTTGCTTTCACAGAGACCTTTGGGTTAGCAGCTTGGTATTTGGTCATTATCTTTTGTATCTGCTCAAAAACTTGTGAGGTGGAGAATTGGATGGGGATTCGGACATCTAGGTTCATTTCTGCCTCGAAGGGGACAACTGAGGTGGCTCTTCCACCGACGAGTTTCACTAAACAGGCTGTGACAGCATTGTATGGGCTTGCTGAGGGATCCAGCGATGGATAGGAAGACGCATTTTTGATTTGTTCCCAAAGCTCAATGGCTTTCTCCAATGAGTTATCGTAGAGCCAAGGTGTAGATGCGTGCCCTGTCTCAGTTTTTAGAACAATTTTGAGTTGGATTTGCCCCTTATATCCAATTGTAACGTTTTCGACGCCACTTGGTTCACCGAATATTGCGTAATCTGCTTCTATGCCTTGAGTGATTAAATGCTTAACACCTCGGCTAGTAGCTTCCTCTTCGACAACAGCCGCGACCAATATTTTGCCTTTAAAAGTAGGTTCCTTAGCAGCGACAACTGCAGCCATAATCATTGCTGCAAGCGGACCTTTCGCATCCACAGCACCTCGAGCGAAGAGTTTACCTTCTTCAATGCGAAGCGGCAGATGCCCAACCACAGTATCCATGTGACCGCACAATAGGATAACCGGTTTACCTTCCCCAACGACGCCAATCACGTTTCCGATTGCATCTTTGCCAACTTCAAAACCCATCCGCTTCATTTCAAGCTCTAAGAAACTAGATGCGTCCCCTTCTCTTCCCGATGGGCTATAGATTCCTAGAAGATTAGTTAGAAACCGTACTGCTTGCTCGCTCATTTTCCTCTTCTCCCAACACTGAGTCTAAAACTGCGATTGCTTTATCGATTTGTGCTTTTTCAATTACAAGTGGCGGCAGTAGACGAACAACTGTTCTTCCAGCATCCAAGACAAGAATGCCTCTGTCAAGTGCCTTCAATATAACGTTGTGAACGTCAAAGCGTAGTTCCATGCCAAGCATCAAGCCTAAGCCACGGACTTCCTTAACGATTTTATGTTTAGCATGCAAACCTTCGAGTTGTGATTTGAAGTATTTGCCATTCACTGCGGCTTTTTCAGCGAGTTTTTCTTCCAAAAGTGCATCGATTGCAGCGCATCCAGCTGCACAGACAAGTGGGCTTCCGCTAAAAGTAGTCGAGTGCTCACCAATTTTTAGCGATGCCATTATGTTTTCTTTAGCGATTGTAATGCCTATTGGTAATCCGCCTGCAAAAGGCTTTGCCAAACACATTATGTCAGGAATGACTCCCCAGTTTTGGCAACCGAACAATTTCCCTGTGCGCCCAAAACTCGTTTGTACTTCATCAAATATTAGCAGTACGTTCTTTTCGTTGCAGATTTCCCGGACCTGCTGCAAATACCCGTCTGGTGGAACGCGAACGCCGCCTTCTCCGCGGATTGGTTCCATGAGTACTGCGGCTGTTTTGTCGGTTATGGCTTCGCGGATTTTTTCGGCGTTATCAGGTGCAACATGTTTGACTTCTGGAATTAGAGGCATAAATGGTTCGCGGTACTTTTTGTCCCATGTGGCTGATAATGCACCCATAGTTTTGCCGTGGAATGCGCCCATTAAAGCGATTATTTCGGTTTTACCTGTGTACTTGCGGGCAAGTTTTATTGCGCATTCGACGGATTCAGCGCCGCTGTTTGAGAGAAATGCTTTGTCTAACCCTTTGGGTGTTATCTTAACTAGTTTTTCTATAAATTCAGCTCGTTTATCGTTATAGTAGCAGCTGTGGCATGTGATGAGTTGTTCAGTTTGAGCTTTTACAGCCGCGACAATTTTTGGGTGACAATGACCAAGTGCTGCAACGCCGTAGCTGCTTGCGCAGTCCACGTATTCTTTGCCGTTAATGTCCCATAAAAGTGCGCCTTTACCTTTTGTGAGGACAATGGGTTTTTTGGCGAATACGTTTGCCAAGTAGCGGTTTTCAGTTTCCATTATGGTTTTTTCATTCACTGGTTATCACTGTACCAACCTGATGATTCAAAGCACAAGTAATAGGCTGCTTAACCTTGCCTGAAGTGACAAGAACTTCTTTGACACCATGACTTAATGCTTCCAAGCCTGCATGAACTTTGGTACTCATGCCGCCTCCGATGCTGGAGAGAACTTCTTTGACTTCGGTTGAAGTTATTTTGGAAACACGCTCACCTTTAAGCATTAAACCTTCCACGTCGGTTAACAGGATTAGTTTGTCGGCTTTTAATGCACCTGCAATTGTAGCGGCTGTTCGGTCGCCATCCACGTTTAACGGCTCAAAGTCTTGGCTCAAAGCTATTGGCGTCACAATTGGTAGATAGCCTTTCTCGAGGAGCAAATTGAGCAGTTCAGTGTTGACATTGGTTATTTTGCCTGTGTATCCGCCATCCATAACTTTTTTTCTTCCTCGTTCGTCAACAGCGATTAGTTTGGTTTTTCTCTCGCCTTTGAGGATTGCCGCGTCAAGTCCACTTAAGCCAACTGCTTGTATACCCTGGCTCTCCAAAGCAAGGACTATTTGTTTGTTGATTTTGCCCGCCATAACCATGGTGTAGATTTCGATTGTTTCTTTGTCAGTGAAACGACTTCTAAAGCCCTCAGGTGAAATTATGAATTTTTGTTCTTTGCCCAGTTTTGAGGCGATTTCGGTGACTTCTACGCCTCCGCCGTGGACCAAGACAATCTTGTTTTGTTTTGGCAACTTCTTTTAGGTCGGCGATTAAGTCGTTGAGGCGCCTTCTTTTAGTATGCTTCCACCCATCTTAATTACAAGCAACATTGCGGTCACATCGGGTGGAAACCAGTGCTCTCAAGGCCTGTGGTTTCATCTATTCCCATTAGTATGTTCATGCATTGTACTCCTTGCCCTGATGCGCCCTTGCACATGTTGTCGATGGCTGAGAAAAGTATGAGGCGGTTTGCGTGTTCATCAATTTCGAAGCCGATGTCACAGAAGTTTGTTCCAATTGTTATTTTGGGGTCTGGTAACTGGTACTGTCCTTTTTGGTATTTTACTAGGCGAATGAAGGGTTCTGTGCCGTACATTCCGCGAAGAGCTTTCCAGAGGTCTTTTCTAGTTATGGTTGTTTGGGGAAGGCGTGGATGGTTGCAAGTATGCCACGTACCATGTTTACTGCGTGTGGAGTAAAGGAGATCTTGACTGGGTCACTTGAGTAGTGCATTTAGTTCCTGTTCTACTTCGGCTGTGTGGCGATGCCCAACAACTTGGTAGGGGCGCACTCCACTAAAACGTTCAGGATGATGTGAGGATAGGGTTGGTTTGCTACCGCCGCCTGAAGAACCAACTTTAAGGTCTACGACGATTTTGTCTTTCTCAATCAAATCCAGCTTTCACTATGGGTGCTAAAGCGAGGATAGCGGATGTTGCCATGCATCCTGGGCAAGCAACTAGTTTGGCTTTCTTGATTTCTTCTCGGTGCAGCTCGGGTAAGCCGTATGCTGCTTCTTTTAGCATTTCTGGATGGGCATGTGTCCAGCCATAGTAGGTTTCGTAGTCAGCTGGGTTTTTGAGGCGGAAATCTGCGCTCATATCAATTACTTTCAATCCTGCCTCTAAAAGTTTAGGAACCAAGTTAACGGAGCCGCCGTGTGGGGTAGCTGTGAAAACTAAATCGCAATTCTTCTGAATCTCAGCCATGTCCTGGGGCACAAATTTTAGTTGAGTTAAACCTCTAAGGTTAGGGTGTATGTTGAAAATGAATTCGCCTGCGCTTTGGCGTGAAGTAACCATAGTTACCTCTGCTTGCGGATGCATAAGCAGCAGTCTTAACAGTTCGCTGCCAACGTATCCTGAACCCCCGATTATTCCAATTCGCATTTTTCTTAACCTCTGTTTGTTTTGATTACTAGTCGATTAGGCTTTGTGCGCCTTTTAAGAGCGGAATTGCCACATTATAGTCCAGTGGCCAAACGTGTATTCTCCCAGAACTCGGGACAAGAATTTGACTCATGAAATACCAAGGCGCTCTTATTTTTTTCTACACTTTCTTCAATTATTTTTTTAATGTTTTCGTAAGCTTGAGTATTCTTGTAGCTTTGGAACGCTTTTTCAAGCTTGCCTGTCCATGTTTGGAAATCGGTTAGGCGAGCATCATCTACTTTCACTTTTTGCACCGGCACAAACGCTTCAGCTGCCTTGTCAAGTTCGCCTTTAAGGTAAACATCATCTGCATTCTTGTTTTCTCCAACGTTTACCATGGCATCCAAAGCAAATATCCAAGCTTCACTACCTTTGCCTAGGGTTTTGCCGCATTTCACCGCCAACTCCTGAATACTTAGAGGCAGTTTTGCGTCGAAAACCAGGTTCCCAAGGAAGGTGTTGGTACGAAAATCTTTGAATCCTGCTCGCGCCATTGATGTGTGGTAACAAACGGGGTCTTTCCCTTTTTCTTTGGAGACGATTATTCGTAAGTCGTAAAACCATTTTTCGACAAGTTCCTGAGCGACAACGCCAATAGGATTGATTATTGAAGGTTTTGTTTCTTTGATGCTGGCTTCGAGTTCTTCACTGTTTTTTGATAGCATTATCATTTTGCCATGGGTTCCAGCGTCCGCCTTGATTACGATTCCTTCTTCTATAGGAATTTCTTGTTGGAATAAGTCTGCGATGTCTTTTTCGTTATGGATTTCTCTGCCATTTTTTAGAGTGTCAGTCGCGTCGCATGGAACGAATATGGTTTTTGGAATTGGAATACCTTCTTTGAAGAGGTGCATTAGGGTGCGGTATTTGCTGTAGCAGATGAATTCGATTTGGGATGAGTTAAGGGTTTTTTTGCCCAGCATCTCCATGATGTATGAGGCTTGGAGACGCCGATTTTTACTCTGCGCACGATTAAGCACAACCCTTGTGTCCTTGATTGCGCTTGTGTAGTCTTTGCCTTTCGTCTTGGCATTAAAACCATCTTTGGAAATGGATAACGCGATTTTTCGAAAGGGAATAAACGTTAAGTCTATACCGAGTTGCTGGGCGGTGAGTTTTATGCCGTTTTCGTCGTTTTCCGAGCGCTCATACAAAAGTGCAATGCTCATCGCTTTAATCATCCGTGAAAAGATATTAGTCTAAAAATAGATTTTGAATAAGAAAAATAGACTGATTGAAGTCTGTTTATTCGCCCCAGTCTTCCCCTTCAATCGTTAACTCTTGAAGGTCAACGCAACCGCATTTTATCTGTTTGACTTCTAGTTCTAGTCCACAGCCTGGGCAACTTACGATTTCGCCTTTCTCTGTGTCTGCTGGAACATCAAGTTCTGCGTCGCAGTCTGGGCATTTTGCTTTGTTAATTGCCTTCATTTCTTGAGGGTTCGAGTGTACAGGTTTAATCATTTTTTGTTCGTCACTTTTTTTATGTTTGGAAATGTCAATCAAA
Organism: Candidatus Bathyarchaeota archaeon; assembly: GCA_963705145.1. Lineage (GTDB taxonomy): Archaea > Thermoproteota > Bathyarchaeia > Bathyarchaeales > Bathycorpusculaceae > Bathycorpusculum. Next base: position 14,047 of record CAVPJA010000004.1, on the reverse strand, counting down.
TGATTTCCAGTTTCTTTTAAACATTTTGACTTATTTGTTACAACTTGAACTGTTAATGTCTCATTTGGTGCAGCCTTTTGTTTGATTTAAAGTTCAAAAAACGCACAATAACAGCGCTAGCACAACGAAATCCGTATTACCCATCCAATCCCAACGATGGAAAACGTTAAATTTTATCGCTCTAATAGTCTCTCGGCTGAAAAAATGGATGAAAAAGACCGGCAAATCATCAAAATTCTAAAAGATGACGCAAGAGCAGGCTACGGCGACATAGGCACCAAAGTAGGCTTATCCGAAGGCGCCGTAAGGAAGCGAATCAAGACATTAACTGATGAAAGTGTGATCAGAAAATTCACTGTTAAAATCGGCGTTGCAGAAGGAGCCCAGGCCATAACTCTACTTGCCACAAACCCAGCTTATCCAACTCAGGAAGTATCCAAGAAAATTCAAGCTATCCCAAATGTTGAAACAATCTATGAGGTTACAGGCGAATACGATATCATTTCAGTCATAAACGGAATGAACGTAACCGAAGTCAACGAATGCATTGAGAAGATCCGACGGGTTGAAGGCATAATGAAGACCAATACAATGATAGTTCTTCGTAGCTGGTAACATTTCGCTATTCAGCTACGAAATAGAAGAAAATTAAGAGGCTAATATCGAATGATTCAGAAACTATTAGGAGTAGGTCGGTTGGCGTTTTCTAAACGCCATACTTTTGCTCATTACCAATAGTTACTTTCTCTGTTTCTCTATCTTCTCGACAGTGTTAATTGACCCAACATAAACAATGTCTGTTAAACCGATGAAGAATCCTGTTTCAACCACTCCTGGAATCATCTTCACCCTTACAGCAAGTTCAGCTGGATTCACCATTTCTCCGAAGAATACGTCTATGATTGCGTTGCCGTTGTCTGTTATTGTGGGACCAAGCTTTGCTTTGCCTTCACGCACGACGGGTTTTGCGCCCATGGCACCTATTGTTTGTTTAACGATTGGGAGGGCGAAGGGCAATACTTCGACGGGTACGAACTGGTTGTTTTCGCCCAGCAGTTTGGCTTTTTTGGGTTGGTCAGCGATGATAATGTTAAGTTTGGTGGCTGAAGCGACGATTTTTTCCCTTGCCTGTGCTGCGCCACCGCCTTTGATCAGGTACAGTTCGGGGGTGAATTGGTCTGCTCCGTCAATGGTTACATCGATTACCTGGTGCTCGTCGAGTGTTGTTATGGGGATGCCACATTCAACTGCTAACAGGAATGCTTGGTAAGAAGTTGGGATACCCATAATATGCATGTTTTCCTGTTTAATTCGCTCGCCTAAGGCTTCGAGGGCGAACGCGGCTGTGCTTCCGCTTCCTAAACCTACAACAAAGCCGTCTTTGACGTGTTTAACGGCTTCTAAAGCGGCGTTTTGTTTTGCCTGTTGGATTGGATCAAGGTTAGCTTTCAATTTCCATCTGCCCCAGTTTATCCAAAACTTTCTCAACTTCACTTGTAATCGATTCTATACGTCTTTCAGCTTCGCTTTTAGCTGCTGGTTTTTCTTCTGGCGGTTTGCGTTTCTTCTTAGGTTTCTCTTCGCTGCTTGTTGGCGTTTCTGGTTCTTCACCTTCGTCCTCTTCGTCAGTATCTATTTGGGTGGGAGTTTGTGTTGGCATTTTTATTGGTATTTCACGGATTGGTTTTACGTCAATTCGTGTTCTGAGTTCTTCAACTTTGCTGGTTAATTCTCCAAAGCGTTCGCTGAAGAGTTTCATAAGGTCTTCTTGCATGCCTTCAAGTTCATGCAATGCAACGATGCCTTCGTCTTTAGAAATTGATTCTTTTATCAGATTCATCCGGTTTTTGTAAGTGCTAGCTAATTTGTCTCGTTCTTGCTCAGTAATTTTTCCTTCAGCATGAGCTTCATAAAGCCGCCTGATGGCGTCACCTAGAATGTCGCGTTCTAAATCTAACATTCGCAGTTCATCTTTTGCGCTTGAAGCCATATTTGTTTGAACGCTTTTAGAAAGTTTAAACGGCATGTTACTGTATTCGAGGTCTGGATCGGATTTTTTCTGAGTTTTCTTAGGAGATGCGGGTTTTTTCTCATATCTTCTCATAGAAAAAATTACTGACCCAGAAGCGGCAATTACTACGATGATTACCACTGCTAATATTGCAGTAACTGTTAAGGGATCATCATACCATGCCAAGCCGTGCCATCCTCGTATCTTGATTGTGCATCGTGTATATATTAATTAATATAATCGCTATCTTTGGCAGTTCAAGTTTAAATAAATATTGCAAGAGTGCCCAGGCTATTCTGCCTTAACTTTCCTAACCTCAGCTTTTTCTAAAATACCAATTATAGGAAATGCAATGGCAAACCCGATTACTGCACCCAAAATGTTCCAGCCTGCCCAAACAGTCAACGTAAATACGGATTCAAGACGGAGAATTAGCAATCCATTAACGACTGCGGCAACGTAAGCACAAACAAGAGATGCTAAAACAGCTATTCCCACGTTAATTGGCTTCAAGTTTACTTTATGGTGGCTAAGCAAAAATAACAAGTCAAAGATTATTGCTGCGGGCACAAATCCCAATACTGGAAGTGGTCCTCCTGCTAACACAACAATCACGGAGCCGACAATACCCACCAAAGAAGCAGCTCCATATTGCCCTGTAGCCCAAGCCACAAGAAGCAACGTAACAAAGATTATTACGCTGTGAATTGTGGGCAGATGGGTCAGTGTAAAGCCAAGGGGTGCTACTGTCAAGTTTAATGCTACCCAAAGAGCGCTAAAAATCCCGATCAACGCTATGTTGGTTGTTGCAAATCGGGTTTTCTTTGTTTGTAGCTCAAACATGCATTAAACACTCAAGGGGAGTTCAATAACACAAGGTCACAAAAACCTTACAACCAACAAGTTAACTACCCATCAATAAATAGTTAACCAACCCTTTCGCTTTCCCACAGATTCTTGACTAAAACCAATTTCAATTCTCAAGCTCTGTGACCTCAACAGAACTTGGTGATTTTTTGGTTTAAGCAGAATCCTCTTAAGTTTGACTATCAATAAGTATGACTGTGGTAAAGTTGTCCCGCGTTAGAGTTAAACATAAAGGCCAAGTCACCATCCCCCAAGAAATGCGCAACAAACTCGGCATAGAAGAGGGAGCAATCTTAGACATAACAGCCCAAGATGGCACAATTGTACTCAAACCCCTACCTCGCTTAGAAGCCGGAGAACCAGTCGGCGAAGAAGAATTTAAAAAAATCCTCGCTGAACTTGAAGAGCGTCGGAGAAACTGGCGTTGACCGGCGTCGCTGACACCCGAATCTTGTTTTTCATGGAAGTCCCAGCCACCCCCGAAATGGGAAGAAAAACCAGAGACTTCTTCGAAAAAGAACTCAGAGAAAATCTCTTAGTTCCCACCGTTGTCTTGGCTGAGTTCTTTGAAATCGCAGGGGCAAGAATTGGCGAAGAAGCAGCCAAAACGCGGATACGTGTTCTAAAAGAGCGCGGTATGCAAATCATGCAATTCGACGAACGACATGCCATGAAAACAGGGAGTCTATTACTTTCAAACCGAAAAGTGCCCCTTGCTGACGCCATAATCGCCTCATATGTAAAAACCGGTGAAGCAGACTATGTCATAACTGACGATCCACACTTCAAAGCGTTAAACGTAAAAACAAAATGGATACCATAAGACCACGCCTCGTCTCACGCGGTTCCGTCCTTCGAATATAATTATTATTACATACAAAACCGCAATCTTTGGGTACTACTAATCTCATCTATCAATGTCTAAAAAATCACAAGAGGCAGCCGCTTAACCAGGAATGGTTTTGTAATAACATAGTTAAGAAAGATAACGGGATTAAGTTTAAATCTTCAAGCCTTACACAGAAACTAGTTATGAGAATCTTACCTATCCTTGGCGGCATAACTGCTACGATTCTGTTCTTCTTTGCTGTTATCTTTGCGTTAGCTTCTTCGTACGTTGGACTTACCGCTCAGGCTGCACAATCCAGAGTTTTAACCAGCGCAATATTGTTCATTGTTGGTTTAGCAGTGATTGTAGGCATTTACTACGTATCTCGCAAACCCAAAACGGTTATCCAACAACTTGAGATCTCTGGACAAATGAAGGCGGCTCAAATTAAGTGCCCCAATTGTGGCGGTAGCGTAGATGCAAACCAAATCAAAATCGTGTCTGGTGTACCATTTATTAAATGCCCGTACTGCGGCACCACTTTTGAGGTTACTGAGGAACCAAAATGGTAGAGCGCAAATTTCTGTTCCTATTTGCGTTACTCACCTTGACGTTAGCAGCTTCCGTTGCAAGCAGCGTCAACGCCCAAAATTTGGTTTATAGTGTAGACCATGAGTGGGCACAAATCTTCATCAACCAAGACGGCACAATCGACGTAACCTACAACATCTCCGTAACCGTCACTCAGGGAAGTATGGGTGGATTCTATGTTGGTCAACCAAACCGCGACTTTAGCATCGGCGAAGCCAGAGACCAAAACGGCAACTCGCTCACAGTGAATGATGCTAGCAGCGGTGGAGACTACAGAGTAGACGTTCTCTTTAATCCACGCATACAGTCGGGACAATCCATCTGGTTCCAAGTAACCACCAACGTTGCAGGCATGATAAGCAACGACACCCAAAACCCCGGTAACTATGGCATGCAATTCATTTCCCAATGGATATCCGATGTACCAATCAGCGATGTGCGAGTACAGATTGTCCTTCCTCCCAGTGTCACAACAGGCGATGTAAAGACAACTGAGAACTTCTACAACGGAACCTCTAATGTGAATGGCCAGTTAGCGGTTTACTGGGAAAAACCCAGCATCCAACCAAATGAACAGTTTAAGGTAGGCGTATCTATTCCAGCCAGTTTCATGCCTAACTATGTACCCAGCCAATCAGGAGGTGGAGAACTTGACTTTGGTGCCTTCGGCGCCATAATTGGAGTTTTTGGGTTCATTTTTGCTATTGTAATCTTGCTTTTAGTGGTAAAAGCGGTTCGTAAAATCCCATATACATCGCCAAAGTTGGGTATGGAAACTCTGGGGATAAAACGCGGCTTAACAGCTGTGGAAGCATCCTACCTAATGGATTTGAAGCCACCTCAAATAGTAACAGAAATCCTCTATAGCCTGCTACAGAAACGGGTCGTTTGGGCGCAAGAAATCAAACCTTCACTTAAACTGAAAGTGCTACCTCCGTTTGAAAACAAAACTGGTCCAACGGACAACCCTTTGCGCTATTATGAAATTGATTTCTTGAACTCACTCAAAGTGGATGGTTCACTCAATGAAGAAAAGCTAGCCCACACCATTATGTTCCTACGTGATACTACAGAGCAAAAACTGCAGGGTTACAGCCGAAAAGACACCGTTGATTACTACCGAAAAATCGCGTCTCAAGCCTGGGCTCAAGTGGAACAAGCTGGAACGGTTGAGTTGGCAGCAAATGCTTATGATGAGCAGTTGCTTTGGCTATTACTTGACCCTAACCAGCGTGGACGTACCGAAACTGTGTTTAAAGACAGAGTTATTCAGCCAAACCCATTATGGTTCTGGTGGTGGTACGGCTACACAACATACCATCCACACCCCACCTACTCTCCAAACGTTAATGTTCCGTCGCAATCAGGTCCACCGCCACAGATTCCAGGCGCAGATTTCGCCAATAATATCGCAACAGCCGTTGAGGGCACATCGAACAATATAGTTGTTAACTTGGAAAAATTCGCCAACGCTATCGTTCCGCCGCCGCCCAAAGTTTCCCATGAACCGGCACGTAAAGGAGCAGATTGCGTTTGCGCTTGTCATGCGTGTGCCTGTGCGTGCGCTTGCGTTTCATGCGCTTGCGCTTGTGCTGGTGGAGGAGGACACTAAATGAGTTTCTTAAAGAAAATTTTAGGCAAACAAAAAGTTTCGGTTGGACGTTACACTTACCGGGGAGATGACAAGTTTGCGGGAATGTCCCTCCAACTTCGAATCGAACAAAGCGGGCGAGGAGTCATGGTAATCAACGCCAACACTGTCCTACACCTGAATCAGACAGCGACCCTATTTGCTTACTATTTCATGCAGGGCTTGCCACAAGAAGAGGTTTTAGCCAAGATTCGCCGAATGTACCGAGTTAACGCTAAAACAGCTAAAGCAGATTACGAGAAACTTGTTTATACAATCAGTACTCTGGCCCAGACTGAAAAAATTGACCCCGTCTCCTTCCTTGAGATTGAGAAAGAAGAACCGTTCACTTATCAGTATTCAGCGCCTCTGCGCATGGATTTAGCTTTAACGTTCAGATGCCAAAACGATTGCGTACATTGTTATGCTGGTGGACCTCATGAAACCCCCGAATTAACGACCGCACAATGGAAAAGTGTAATTGATAAACTTAGCGAAATCGGCGTCTTCATCTTGACTTTCACAGGTGGTGAACCCACGATGCGAGATGATTTGCCTGAATTGTTACTGTATGCTCAGAATAAGGGGATGGTTACTGGATTAATTAGTAACGGGCGAAGGCTCAAGGATAAAGCCTACGTTACTGTGCTTGAGAAGTCAGGCTTAGATTTTGTTCAGGTAACATTGGAATCTCACAAACCGCAAGTCCATGATTTAATGACAAGCGAGAACGGCAGTTGGAAAGAAACCGTTGCCGGAATCCAAAATTCAGTTGAATCGCAAATTTATGTTTCAACCAACACTACTCTAAGCAAACACAACGCAGCCAACTTCTTAACTACCATAGATTACATCAAAGACCTTGGTGTTGATGCTTTCGGTTGCAACAGCCTCATTTACTCAGGAAAAGCACCAGCTGCGAGCGAAGAGTTTGCTCTATCCGTTGAAGGGTTAAAGACGCTTTTGCCCAAAATACGAGACAAAGCACACATGATTGGCTTAAAATTCCTCTGGTACACGCCAACGCAATACTGTCAATTTGACCCTGTTCAATTAGGTTTAGGCGTTAAATCCTGCACCGCTGCAATGATAAACGCTTGCGTAGGACCTAACGGCGATGTTTACCCATGTCAAAGCTACTTTGAAAGCCTCGGCAACATCTTAACTGAACCTTGGGACAAGATTTGGCACAACCAGTTGGCGGAAAAACTGCGTAAAAAAGAATACGTAGAAGAGAAATGCAAGGATTGTGAGCAGTTGCAGGTTTGTGGTGGAGGATGTCCTTTGGAACTTCAAAACAAAGAACACCAATGTAGCCAGACAGGATAATTTTATCTTTAGCAGCAACCAATTCTTTAAGCAGACAGCGCTAAATCGTGAGTTTAGATAGAAATGGCTCAAACGGAAAAACCTAAACTTGTAGTTTTCGACGTTGAAGGAGTGCTTATCCCAAAGAACCGCTTCATTTTTGAAGTTGGAAAAACCTTAGGGTTCGTTACACTGGTTAAGCTGCTTTTTTTCGGTTTTCTATACGAAGCAGGCATTTTAAAATTAGAAACGGCGTTGAGGCATGTTTTTAGCAATTTGAAAGGTGTTAAGCTTGAAACCCTTCAGTGTATCTTTGACAAGATTCCTGCCACCCCCCTTTTGTTAAGTTTCTTTAATCAACTAAAAAATAGGAATTACAAGATTGCTCTGATAAGTTCAGGTTTACCAACGGTTGTCGTTAAAAAATTTGCAGACTGCTTGTGTGCAGAATATGCCTTTGGAATCGATGTTGAAACTCAAGACGGAAAGTTGACGGGTCAAATAAGTGGTGATGCAATTGAAATTGAAGGAAAAATGAAAATTTTATCTAAGATTTTAGTTGCAGAAAACTTGGAGTTGAAGGATTGTGTGGTTGTAGCTGATGACCGAAACAACCGCTGCATTTTTGCTCCTGAAGTATTAAAAATTGGTTTTAACGCTGATTTTGTTATCCGAGTGAAAGCTGATAGAGTAATTAACGGCAAACTTTCTGGAATTATACCCGTCATTGACGGGAAAAAACATAAAGGGTCTTTTCCGACGATTAACGATTTAGTTAGAGAAGACATTCATGCTGCAGGGTTTTTTATGCCTGTGATCGCAGGACTTATCACTGTTCCTGTAGTTGCCGCGATAATCATTCTTATCGCCATGGTCTACACTGTTTCTGAACTTAGGCGTTTAGAGGGACGCGAATTACGCGTTGTTTCAGCGGTTACCCGTCGTGCAGCTTCAGAGTCTGAACTTTATGGCTTTGCTGCGGCACCTCTTTACTTTGCTTTTGGTATAGTTACTACTCTACTTCTGTTTCCAGCCAATGCAGCAGGAGCTGCAATTGCAATGTTTTGTTTTGGGGATAGTGCAGCTTCGCTTTTCGGCGGGTTGATTTCAACTTCTCTGCCGTTTAACAAGGGAAAAACCTGGGAAGGTTCGATTGCGGGGTTCTTTTTAGCGTTTCTAGCGGGAACATTCTTTGTTTCGCCTTGGCTGGCTTTGGTTGGGGCAGCGATTGCTATGACCATTGAGGTTTTGCCGTTGCCAGTAAACGATAACGTGCTAATTCCAGTGATTACGGGTACCGCGTTAACTCTGCTGATAGGTCTCTAAAACTATTTTTTGCTCTGGGAACTGATAAGACATTGTTTTTGTTGGTGAGTTAACTTTTTTATTGCCCGTTCCCTCTTCATAGCACTACTTCTATTATTGAAAAGTTCAATGTACGCCACTTTTTGCGGTCTGTGGGTTTTGGTGTATTTTGCACCTTTTCCGTTTTCATGTTGGCGTGTTCGCTCATTAAGGTCTTTGGTGTAACCTGTATAGAAGCTCCCGTCCATGCATAGCAAGATGTAAACGTAAAACGGCATCTAAACTTTAATGCTCCTTGACTTCAGGTGGTAAGTAGTCGTAGATTATGCCTTTCTGTATCGCTCTTTTTAGGTAAGCTTCTGGATCAATTTCTTGTACTTTCACACGGTCAACATCGATAATGTATATTTCTTGTATGCGTGCATTTCGGATTTCCTCAAATGTCACGGGTGGTTTATGGTAATAGGCGTCGCAGAGCTTTTTGATTTGTGCGATTTCTTGTTCGGTCCGATTTCTGGGTGGCTTTGCCAACGCAGGTGGAAAAGGCAGTATGTAATGTGGCGGCACTCCTAAAGCGAATTTGCCTGCGAAACTACTATAACGAATTATTTTACTTGCCAACCTAGCTGAAGTATAGGTTAAAGGCGCTAATGCATTTTCGGGTGGAATAAAACCTGTTTCAATTTCAACAATCAGGTTTCCCAAACCCTTTGTACCATAAAGGTCGCAAGTTAAGATTTCATTTAGAGGGTATTCGAGTTGGATTTCGTAGTTTTTTTGAATTAAGTCTTTGGCACATACAAGTTCCATAACAGTGTGGTTGATTTTAACAACGTTTTGCTTATGGAGCTTGAGTAACCACTCTTTTAGCGTGTTGAGTTTATTATCAACTTCGGGGGTAACATCAACAGTTAATCTAGATAGAAGAAAAGTTAAGTCACGCTCGAATTTTTCCCTATTGCTCATTCACTTTTCCCGCCAAATTTTGCGGCTAACAACTTTGCCTTTGTCTTAACTACTCGAATTTAATATATAAATCAAAAAAAGACAGGGCAAAACTTGGCGCTCAATTTTGCTACTTCAACGAAACAAGTACAAGTCTTGCTAAGTTTACATCAACTTCAATGATTTTGCAGTCTTGAAACTCTTTGGCTTCACCAAGAATGTTTTTAACGATTACGTTGTCGCCTTCCATTTTAGCATAAATGACATCTTTTAGCTGGATTTTTCCGTTTAAGATTACGTTAAATTCACACATTTGTTTTCACAGTATGGGAAAATGGGTTTCTTGGTTATAAGGGCTTTGAGGTTGAAGGGAAAATTGGGTTCAATACTGTTTGTAGAAAACCCATTATTTTTAAGCGCTTATTTTTGGCGGCGGACGCACACGACGCCTGCCCAACTTCACGCGCAAAGCAATACGGTATAGTTTGCGTAATGATTTCACAAGTTGCTCAAGACTTGGCGTGGTTGAATAAATGAGTGGAATATGTTCGTACTCAGCTATCCTTATGACTTCTTCATCAGGGACTGTCTTGTGGAAAACGATGACGCGCGGCTTGAGGCTACTGACACGTACAATCATCATAGGCAAGCATCCAATCTCAATATTCGTAAAAATTAATGCCCGATCCGTTGAAGCACCAAAAAGCTGCGCATATTCGGAGCCCGAGTAAGCTTCAACTGCTTTTCTACTATCAATTACAGTGTAGCCATTAACTTCTTTAACAAATTTTTCTTTGCAAGCCACAACTTCGCCGCCAATAGCTTTGCACAAATACTCAACCCTAACGGGTATTGGAAACTCACGAAGATCCACAACCGCCATGCTTGGCGAACTTGTTAGTTTAGCGAACTCACGGATGAAACGACTTCCTTTTACTTCATCAATTTGAAGAAGTGAGAGGACAAATTTTCGGATGAATTTGGCACCAGGGCTTTTTCGTCTGCCACTTTCATAGTCGCTGATAACTGAAGAGGATAATCCCATTGTTTCGGAAAGGTTGATTTGGGAGACAGCAAAAAGTTCGCGCCATTTACGCATAGTTGAGCCAGGTTTGCTAGAAAGAATTATTTCTCCAGCTATTCTTCTCGCTAAAACCTCTCTCAACCCAGGCGACACGGACATGAAATAATTCTCCCTTGCTTGTACTCTTCCCTTCAAAGTTGAGGTATAAAACTATAGCGTTTTTTCTCTCGATTGAATTGGGAAAAGCCCCGATCTTATAAAAAATATGGTTAAGTTAACCTTTGAAGCAGTTAGGGGGTAATTAATTTTGCAGTTAACGCTTGTTCAAGGGGTAATCTGCAGAATTTGGTTTATTAGGAAGTTTAGAGTTACTATGAGCTACCGTCTTTTGTCTGAAAAGACAAAAAACGAACATCGCTAAAAAAACAACATAAAAAGGAGTGTGATATGAAATGACAGAAAAAGCAAATGACGTAATATTCGTCGGAAATAAACCACCAATGAGCTATGTACTCGCCATTATAACCGCATTCTCTTCAGGCATAGGCAAAGAAATAACCCTAAAAGCCCGAGGACAAGCAATCACCACAGCAGTTGACGTTGCAGAAATCACAAGAAGCCGCTTCATAAAAGACCTTAAAGTGACAAAAATTGCAATCGGTACCGCTGAGATGCCACCACGCGAAGGCGAAACAAGGTCCAGGATGGTTTCAACCATAGAAATTACTCTTACCAAAGAGTAGTAAACTAGGACAACAATTAAACCTGGGAGTTTTTTAAGCTCCAATCTTTTTACTTTTGTTCATTTTTCACGTAATCATCAACGTTTCTAACAATTTCCATGAATGCTTTGGTTGCAGCCGAATCCTTATGTGAAGACACAAAAGGCGTTCCCTTATCGGAATCGACACCTACCTCAGGGTCAATAGGGATACTTCCAAGAAAAGCTACCCTCATTTCTTGAGCCATTTTTTTACCTCCTCCTGATTGGAAAATCTCTGTTTTTTGACCGCAATGTGGACAGATAAATCCACTCATGTTTTCCACCACGCCGATGATTGGCATGTTTAGTCTTTGAGCAAAGGTAATTGCTTTTTTAACGATGGAGCTGGAAAGATCTGAGGGCATGGTAACTATTACAACGCCATCAATGTCGGGAATAAGCTGGGCTATGCTTAAGGGTTCGTCTCCTGTTCCAGGAGGCAAATCAATGAAAAGAAAATCTAAATCGCCCCAAACTGTGTCTGTTAGGAACTGGCGGATTGCACGCATTTTTAGCGGTCCACGCCAAATCGTAGGTGCCTGCTCAGGCAAGAAGAAGTCAATCGACATAACCTTCATCCCTAAAAGGCCATCAACAGGAATAACACCTGATAGAACAGTCTTGACCTGTTTGCCTTCTAAACCCAGAAGCCTTGGAACACTTGGACCATGAATATCAGCATCTAAAACGCCAACACGTTTCCCCTGCATAGCAAAAGCCGTTGCAAGGTTAACTGTAACGGTACTCTTTCCAACTCCGCCTTTACCGCTTATAATAGCGATTTTATGTTTAATTTTGCCCATTTTCTCTTTGAGGGTTCGCTTGTTCATCTGATTGTTGTCGCTTGTAAGCTTCAAGCTGAGCCATGTTTCTCTCTAAAGCCATAAAAACACATCACTATATCGGTTAAGGTTTGATTCTTAGGTAAGCTAAAATAGTTTATGGTAGGTCTTACTCGAGTTTGTAACCTATTTTTCGCAGGAATTTGCGGCGCTCCGTGATGTCATCGTTAGTCTCTATTCCTTTGCTTTTTAATCCATCTACTACGCCGATGATGCCTCTGCCCTGGCTGGTTTCGGCGATCAATACTTCCAGCGGATTAGCTGTAGCAGCGTAAATGGTGCATACTTCGGGGACTTTCTTGATTTTGTCGAGGACATTAAGTGGATAAGCGTTCTTTATAAAAATCAAGAAACTGTGACCGCACCCGATTTCAAACGCTTTCTGCGCAGCCAACCGCCTCAATTCCACGTCGTTTCCCTCATGGCGGACAAGGCATGGACCTGAGCTCTCACAGAATCCTAAACCAAACTTGATATTGGGAACAGAGTTAACGAGTGCTTCGTAGAGGTCTTCGGCGGTTTTTATGAAGTGTGCCATACCAAGGATAGTGTTACAGTCTTTTGGGGGTTCAATTTTTACTGATTTTAAGTCCAACTTAACAACTTCCAACAACTATTAACATTTTTGAAAATATAACTTTTAAGCTAATTGCATTTTCTCTGTTTACAATGTTTTTTAGTTGGCAAAAGCTAAATATCAAGGAAACGTATCTGATTCGGGAAAGTGCAACGGGCTGGTAGTTCAGCTGGTATGAACGCTTGACTTGCACTCAAGAGGTCGGGGGTTCAAATCCCCCCCAGTCCACTTCAACATCGCCAGCAACAAACCCCAGACTACTATAATATCTTTTGTAAGGGTTCATCATTTTCGTTTCCTGAAGATTTTATTTTGGCTAAATTCGCAGACGTACTCGAATCCTGCTTCTATTAGTTTGCAGGCTTCTTCTTCTGAATGAGCAACTGCTGCTGTAAGTCGTCGTCTTTGAAGCTTATGAGCTGCGTATATAGCATGGTGTTGTTGAGGGATTTGTGGCCAAGGATCTCTTTTACGTGGAGGATATCTCTGGTTTTGCGGTACTCCATTGTGGCTTTCCAGTGGCGGAAAGTATGGAATGTGATCTGATTTATTCTTGAGTTTTTGAGTTTTGCACTTATCCGCTTGCGCTGGTGTTCAAAGTTGTGTCTCATCCTATCTGCATTTACGCTAAAGACTGTCGGGGTGTCTTTGGGCATTTCAGCTAACATATCAACGATCTTGACTGATAGTGGTAGGATTCTTGGGTTGCTTCCTTTTTCAGGTGTGATTCTTACTGAACGTTGCTCGAGGTCTATGTCTGTCCATTTTAGTAGGTCGCAGGCTTCTCCACATCGCATGCCTGTCTCTTTGAGTAGTTGCAGGAAAGTTGCCATTTTTCTGCTGCATCCAGCGATAAGCTGATCGATTTCGGCTTCGGTTGGAATGAAGGGAAGTTTTCTTACTCGTCTGTAGATTGGCGGTGTCCAGGTTTTTCCTTGCATCTTTAGAAGGCTGTCGTAAGCGTCGACTGCATTCACTTTTCGGCTTACAGACCAAGTTTGTTTAGATATTATTTCTTTTATCGAGTCTTCGTTGTTGAAGTCTGCTCCGAGACGCATTAGGCGATTTAACAGTTTTACTCGTCCTTGTATGGTGGCTTTGGAGTATCCTTGTTTTAGCATCCAGAAACTGAATCCAATGATTGATCCTTTGGCTTCTGCTTCGTTTCTCCGCAGAACTTCTGATATTTTAGGTTCTGCATGCAAATTTTTCGTCTCTCCGACGCATATTTGCTGATTAATAACTAAGCCAGTTGCCATTTTTATTTCATTGCTCAATTCTGTACGGGCAGTTTTTTCCTGGGTGCTCCAGCTTTTTTTAACGTAGTTAGGATCTGAGAACCTAAGGCCACAGTC
>CAVPJA010000003.1:0-161774 GCA_963705145.1 Candidatus Bathyarchaeota archaeon | reverse complement strand
TCAACTATCGTCCTAACTAAGGCTTTCGACTAGCCGCTTCAAAGGTATAAGCGTACTTTGGTTTCTTTGCTCAATTTCAGTTACAACTTTAGCAATGATAGAATACAGATTCTTATTATGAAGGCTACCTTTTCCATGTAAATGAAGAAGTTGAAATACGAAGGCTTCAGTGAAACTATCACGCAACGCCCAGGTTTCTAAGTTTAAGAATCCTTGAATTGTTGATTCAGTCTCAGCTGAACTTTTATGCTGGTTCTTTAACATAATATCTCTCACTCCATCTATGTTAGGCAATTTATCCCGTTCTACAGCGACACCTGATGCAAATATAATGGCTCGAAAAACATCTTCTCCGTAATGCTCTTTGAGCCAATCTATCTGCTCGAAAATTGGAAAGTTGAGGTCTTTTCCAGCATTTTTCAGCATGTTGGCTATGTCCAACAGGTTGTAAGGTTGAATTTTGTCTTTGATAATTGCGTTTACGGTATCGAGTGAGTATTGGATTTTTCCATTTACTTCAAAGTCATTAGTTGAAGGTTTGTATGAGTTTAAGCAGGCTATGGTGCCTTTGAAGGATAGACTGTAAATCTTGCTATCTATGCTTCCTCTGCTTGAAGGTTCTGTTCTAACGAATCTTATGTAGCCTTGACTTTCCATCGGTCTAAGCGTCCGTAGGATGGTTCGGTAGCTTAAACGGGTTTCCTTTGCTATCCGATACTGGTTTAGTTCTTTATTTCTAACGTAAGCTCTTAGCACTTGAATTTCGGGCTTGATTAAGTTCTTCTTGTTTGCCATAAACGCATTAACTCCATTATTTTGTCATTACTAACTCTATAATGATTTAATGACAATCAATGCATATATACTTTGTTCTAACACATGCTACTCGTGAAACATTATGCCAATCGTTAGAAAGCTAATGGACGTTGGAAACAGCAAAAGCATAACACTCCCCAAGAGCTGGATAGAGAACGCCGAACAACAAGCGGGTAAAAAAATAATTGCAATGGCTCTCGAAGTTAACGGCAAAATAACGTTACAACCAGTTTTCAGCAAAGAACCGGAGGCAAACCGATGACTGGCAAAGATTGCATTTGCCACTTTGCAACTAATTTAGATGGCACTTTGGCTCTTTGCGCAAGCGAAGAATGCGATTGTTACTGTTGCTGCAGTAAACATGCTTGCAATTTACTCAAACAACGTGAAAAGGGGAACTCACAATGAGCAGCGAACACAAAGTTGACTTGTCAAAGCTAACCGACTATGAGATTTCAATGCTAACCATAGAACGAAACGCTTGCAACTACAAAGCAGAAAAAATTACCGAACTCTTAAACAAAGTTGACGAAAGCAAAGAACTAACTAACACTGCATCTTCAAACGAAAAGGAGCAAGCACAACAACTTCCCGGCTCAAAAGACCTAAACGAGCTACCATGGAAGTCCTACAAAACAAAAGAAAAAGCAGAGCCAACAGAGGCTGGATGGATATTTGCAAAGACGGAAGGCGCTGACGCTTTACTTGCAACAATAAAAACCAATGGCGGGAAAGCGCAAATCGGAGATTTTGAGTATCAACTGCAAGGACCAGAACGGCAATTCATTGCAAGAAAGCCCGTCAAATAGGAGAGCTATCGCTATATGGCTGTTCAAAAATACGATGAAACATCAGATTTTCAGGGAGATGAGGAACCTCTTCCCGAAGGATATGCCGAGGCACTCGAAGACTGCGCAGCAATCGCCGCTAATTTACTTAGTCAAGCCATCAATGGAGAGTCCATAAACCGTTGTTGGGATTGCTCGAGTTGGGCAGGGCGATGTACCAAGGGAAGAATCAACCAGATAGCCCGCAGCGAAGCATGTGAGCAGTTTTCGCCAAAACTATTGAAACGGTGATTATGATGACTGAGCAGTTAAAACCAACGGCTAAAATTAGCTACGACCACGCCCAAGTACACTTAGCAATACTGGGGCATCGGGAAAAATATTTGGTTACAGCAAAAAATCACTCGACCGGCGAAGTGTTAAATTATAATCTTATCCCGAAGGAAATAATACCAAAAGCAGAGGAATTAAACAACAAAGGCTTTTGCGTTTGGGTTAGCCTAAACCCCAAAATTTATGATGGAACAAGCGGTGTTTCATCTCTTGCCGATTTTTGGTTAGACATAGATCGACCTAAAAAAACAAAAGACAGCGATAAACCAGCTACAGAAATAGAATTGCAAGAAGCCCGAGAATGTGCCCCAACGCTTGAACAACACATAGAGAAGGCGTATAATGCTATTGGATTCTTAGCTTATTCTGGAAATGGGTACCATCTACATTTTCCTTTGCCCATCACACCTATTGACCCTAAACAATGCGCAACAATTAACCTTCAAGTAAGAGCATTCGCCAAAAAGGTAGCTCAAACAATCGGCAAAGAAATAGACTCAACCTATGATATTAACCGCAAAACCACTCTTATCGGATCGCAAAACCTCAAGATCCAAAATGCCCCGTTAAACACGTCTTGGGACAGTATGATAGTTGAGGAAGGACTAGAAAAAGCCTTATCCTACGTACAAACCGCAAGAGAACAAAATAAGAACCTGTTAGAAGCAATTCTTAACACTTCACCCCAAGGACAAACCTTAGCAACTGCAAGCATGTCAAAAGAATTAAGTGAAGACCTTAAAATCGTCCCAGAATTCGATAAAATATTAGAGAAAAATATCACCTTCAAAGAAGTTTTCTCCATTCCAGAAAAATGGCAAACATACAATTTTAAAAGCAGAAGCGAAGCCGAACAATACCTATGCATTGAACTCATGCGCTATGGCTACAATCCAGCTAAAGTTAGGGAAGCAATGAAGTTAAGCCAAGTAGGGAAATGGAGTAATCCCAAGACAGAACAGCAATACCGAGATCACACAATCACTAAAGCAGCTAAATTCATTCAACAAGAAGCTTTGAAGGCTAACCCTGAATTAGAAGAAAAAGAGAGGGAAAGCCAGGCAGATCGTTTAGTTAAACTTTGCATAACTCAAGATGTGGAGTTATTTTTCGATCAGCACAATATACATTATGCAAGAGTGAAAATATCTTGCGATACTTGCGATAATTGCGAGACTTCCGCAAGTTTAGGGGAAACAGAAAAAGAAATCTCAATCAACGCAACTGTTAAAGAGTCTTCAAAAACATTTTTTGTTCCTTCTGAAGTTGTGGAAACATCGCAAATACCGCAATTGCGCAAGATGCCGCGATTTAAACAAGTTATAATGCCTATTGGTGGTTCACAGTTTAAGGCTTGGTTAGCTCACTTAATGTGGCTTGAAGAAGAGAAAGCGCCTGGAAATGACAGCCTCAACAGTGCCATAAACGTGCTCAAGGGTAAGGCTTCGCAGGAAGGAAAACAATACACCCTCTACAACCGTGTAGCGCCTGCTTTAGATGGTATTTGGTTAGATATGGCTGATGCTAAATGGCGAGCGATCAAAATAACTTCTGAAGGCTGGGAAATCATAGATAACCCGCCGATACTTTTCAGGCGGTACAGTCACCAGCAACCTTTGGCGCAGCCAGCGTCAACACTGCAAGGAGATATTTGGAAACTTTTAGATTACACTACTATTCCTAAAGAGGATGATAAGACAAGGCTTGCTTTTCTGTGCACTTGCGTTAGCTATTTGATTCCATTAATACCGCATCCTGCAATAGTGGCTAGTGGTCCTCAGGGTTCAACTAAATCTTGGTTGTTTAGATGGATTAAGCGGTTAATTGATCCCTCAAGCATTGAGCTTCTCTCTTTGCCCAGAAATGATCGGGAGTTGGCTCAGCAACTGGAGCATCATTGGATTGTTCCATATGATAACTTGACGTATTTGCAAGATTGGGTAAGCGACATGCTTTGTCGAGCGGTAACTGGAGGTGGCATTGCAGTTAGGAAGCTCTACAGTGATGATGAGGATACAATTTTACAGTTTAAGCGATGCATTCTTCTTAACGGCATTAATGTTGCAGCGCAAAGAGGCGATTTGCTTGATAGAAGCACTTTGATTGGGCTAACTGCGATGGCTCCAGAAAACAGAAGAACTGAAGAAGAACTTATTGGAGCGTTTGAAAATGATTTGCCTAAAATATTGGCTGGATTCTTAAATGTCCTTTCAGAAGCCTTAAGGTTGTATCCAACGGTTAAGCTTGATGGGTATCAAAGATTAGCTGATTTTAGCCGTTATGGCTGTGCTATTGCCCAAGCACTTGGTAGAACTAAGGAAGAGTTTGTTTATGCTTATGCTGATAAGGTCAAGGCGCAAAATGAAGAAGCGTTAAATGCTGATCCAGTGGCTTTGGCGCTTCTTAAATTCTGTGAAAACGAAGTTAAGGGCAAATCGTTGGTTTCAATTCAAGGTAGCGCTGAGGCAGATTGCTGGAAAGGGCAGCCTTCAGAGTTGCATGCTAAACTTTCTCAATGTGCTTTGCAAACAGGAATAGACATCAAAGCTAAAGGTTGGCCTAAAACACCTAACGCATTGACAAGAAGAATTAACGATGTATCACCAGCGCTGAAAGCGTTTGGTTGCGAAATTACTAGTTATCCTGGCACGCCAAGGCAAATCAAAATAGATGCTTCAAAACTTGCATCTCAGAAACAAGAGCAGTTGGGGAGAGAGGAAAACGAGAATGCAAAGCCTACTTGGTATGTCAAGAATATTTCGCAGGGCGTTAAATGCGAATGCGGCGCACTAAACGTCTCGGTAGAGTTAACTGAGCCAAGCCATGAAGTCATAAAACGCTGTACACTATGCTACGAGAAATTGAAACAAAGTTTTCCTAACGCTATCTGGAAACCTGCCTACCAGGAAATGCCCAGTTTTAACGATAAGGAGACGCCTTGAAAGTAATGGTTGAGGTTGAGGTTCAGGGAAAAGCGTCCGCCTCTTTCGGCATACTTGGCAGTAACAGCGTTGATATTGACACATGCTGCGTCCGTGTTGACATTGATGCTGGGACGCTCCCAAATGGACCTCAACCAGACAATATTACGACCATACCCACAGCTATCGAGGATGTACATAGTAAAGCGGTTCAATGCCCGGAGTGCAGCAGCTCTAAAGCGTTCCGAAACGGGGTTGCCTACAGCAATTTTGACGTTAGGATCCAACGTTATGTATGTCGTTCGTGTGGCCGCCGCTTTTCCGACACAGATGACCTAAAACGGGCTAAACAGGTTGCCGACAGCTATCTGTCGACGTTGAATTTAAAAGTGGAGGGCGCTAATATTGAGACTAGCCAAGTATGCGTCTTAAAGGAAGAGGCGAAAAACTTGACCAGTGAAACGTCTGAGCAAATCAGCGTTTCGCTGAGAGAAAAGGAAACTGGAACTAAGCATATCGTTAAAGCTGATATAGAACTGGTGATTGCAGACTACAAGCAGTACATTCAAAAAGAGCATCTCGTAAACGACTTAACTCTAAGCAAATATGTCTTCCGACTCAGATGGCTTGCCACTAAAATCGGCGTTGACCTCTTTGACCCCGAAAACTTCAAACGCAAACTAGGATTTGACCCAGAACTAAGCACAAAATCCAACTGCAATAAGAATAGCATCTGCAAAGCCTACACTAACTTTGCCAAAAAATATCTTCACATGGAAGACGTCAAGATACCGCACTTTGAATATCAAACGCCTGAATATAACGTTCCGCAAACTCAACATATGGAAATGCTCTATGCTGCACTTAGCTTTCAAATGCAAGTCTTCTGCTTCGTACTTATGGCAACCGCTGCCAGACCCGTCGAGGCTCTAAGAATCGAATGGAAAGACATCGACTTTGCAAGAAAAACAATTGCGATTAACAAGCCAGCTAAACGAGGGCGAACAAGAACTGTCCCAATGAAAGGTCGTTTCATTAAAGTCATTGATATGTTGGCAGAATTGAAGAACCGACAGATCAACATTGCAACTTGCAGAAACAGAACACAAAGAAACCTGAACCTTGTCTTTACATACAAAAACACAGATACTGCTGGGCAAAACTTTAGGCGAGCTAGAGAAACCGCGGCCAAACGCTTGGGCATACCGGAGTTGAACAGGATCACGTTCTATAGTAACCGTCATTGGCGCGCAGTTCTTGAGCGATACTTGAAAGGCAACTCGGATGCAGTCGCAAACCTTCTTGGAGAAAACTCTGACAAATATGTTAAGGTTTACGCTCCAATATCCGAGCGACTCTACGGCAGCGACAAGGAATGGGAACCAATAGAAATCTGTGAAACTGACCCTGACTACAGCGAGAAAATGAGCCGCTATGGCGCTGAAGGCTATCAAGAATATAACTACAACCGGACAACAGGCAGGCACTACTTAAGGAAGGAGAAAAACGCTTGGTAATGCAAGAAACAGACTGTAACTATTCCAGCCAAAAAATTGAAGTAGTCCATCCTCAGCAAAGACTAAAATGTAAGTATTCCAACCAGAAAGCATGTAAAAGGGCTCGTAGCCTAGCACGGATTAAGGTGTCAGCCTTCGGAGCTGGAGATCGTGGGTTCAAATCCCACCGGGCCCGCTTCTCTTTTTGATTTTGCCAAAGTAACAGTTGCCTTTCTGTTTTAGTAAATCTTAAATCTATCTGCATTCCAATAACAAAGCGCAAGGAAGAGGGAGAAAGTATGGTAGATATAATACAAATCTTTGCAATAGTTGTACCCTTAATTGTATTAGTATACGCGATTCTTTCGGCGCTCCGTATTGTTAGACCAACAGAAAAAGGCTTGGTTGAGCGCTTGGGTAAATATCACCGCTTCGTCCAAGGAGGCATAACTTTCTTGGTTCCCTTCGTTGATCGAATAATCAAAGTCAACATCACCGAACGCATGACGCCGGTGCAGCGACAAGATGTTATCACCAAAGACAAAGTCTTCATGGGCGTAGACGCCGTCGTATTCTACAAAGTTAAAACAGATGAAACATCAGTAAAAGCATCGCAGTATTACGTAAATAACTACGAATCCCAGATTGATACACTTGCAAGAACAGTTCTCAGGGACATCATAGGAGGTATGGATATGACCGTAGCAAACACCTCCAGACCCACAATTAACGAAAAACTAAAAGAAGCATTAGATGAACAAACCAGGGATTGGGGCATAGAAATCGTTAGAGCAGAAATTAAAGATCTAGAGCCTCCTAGGGGCTTAATGAGTTCCATGGAATCTGTCCTCAAAGCAGACAACGAACGGCAAGCAGCCGAGAAAACCGCCATAGCCGAAGCCACCTTAGCCAGCGGTGAGAAAAACGCTGCCATTCAACGTGCTGAAGGACAAAAACAAGCAGCCATCCTGCAATCTGAAGGCCAGAAAACCGCAACTATCGCCATAGCTGAAGGAGACGCACAAGCAACCAAGACTGAGAAACGAGGCTTTAACAACTTACTTCAAGGACAGCGCAATCACCTTCAAGCAGCTGGAAACTATTACAGCATCTTTGCAAAATAACACCAAGATAATTGTTCCTGAAGGAAAAGCAATTTCACTGATACTCAATGAGCAAGAGAACCTTTCAAAGGCAACGATTCTTCCTATACCACCGCCACCGCAACAAAAAAGCAAGTAAACAGATGTAGAAAAAACTTAGCTTTGGCTATTAGTTAGAGCCTATTTAAATCACTTTTTATGTAATCTTTTATCATTTGGTCATGTTCAAAGGCTAAGGGTTTAGGAAGCTCACTTAAGTTAAAGAGCTTGATTTCTTGGATTTCGCTATCCTGCTTTTTGATTTCTCCACCCTCAGGTTTCACAAGAAAACAGGTTGGGTAATACTCGTATTCCACTTCGTCTTTAACGCCTTTCTCAAAATATTCGCCCATCTTACGTACAATGGTTATGTCGAGTCCTGTTTCCTCCTTAACTTCCCGAACAATCGTTTGTTCAATGGTTTCATCAGGGTCAATTCTGCCGCCAGGCAACGCCCAGTAACCTTTGAATGGAATTGTGTTGCGTTTAATCAACAAAATCTTGTTATCAGGGTAAGGATATTATTGCGGTTGAGGTTTTGCCAGTATACTTTTTCACGGTAATCCAATCCTATGTGGTTATTTTCAATCTCCAATTGATTACCACGGTTGCAGCAAAAATTATAATGCCGACGAAAACCACCATTGGTCCTGGAAAGGGCAAGTTTAGACTGAAAACACTCCATAATAACACACCTGTGAATCCGGTAATGGCACCGAAAATTGCACTTAGGAGGGCGTATTTTTTCATATGTGAGCTTAAGTTTTTGGCGGCTATAGCGGGAACGATCACCAGGAAACCGACAAGCAAAGTTCCAACGATTTGGATTCCGATGGCTACAACCACAGAAACTAAGAAAAGATAAAGCAAATTTGTTCTAGCAACACTGATACCTTTTGAGATGGCAAGGTCCTCAGAAATCATTGCTAAAACGAGCTTGTTGTAAATTACTTTGGTCAGTACTATTGCCGCAACGCAAACTACTGCTGCGGTCGCGGAGCCAAGTAACGTGACTTGGGAAATGTCGCCGAAAAGTGCTTCTTCGAGAGCTTCCAATTCATTTCCATAGAGTAGTATTCCTATTGCTAATGCCAAAGTGAACATTGCACCGACGAGGGCTTCGAAGGAGATTTTTGTTACTCTTTGAATTTGCCAAATTATAGCAGCTGAAGCAAACAGGAACACGAAGGCACCTATGTATGGATTAAAGTGTAATGATATTCCAATAGCTAATCCCGGTAACGCCACATGTGACAGAGCATCGCCAACAAGCGCCATTTTCTCCAAAACCATCAAAGACCCCAAATACCCCGCTGCAATGCCTACAAATATTGATAGTATTAAACTATAGATTGTTGTGTCAAGCATTTTGGTCAAGTTTCTCCTCGTGCAGTTTCAACGCAGACTGTTTCGCCGTAAATCTGTCTTTGGATGTCTGGTTTCCCTATTTCTTCTGCTGGTCCACAGAACGTAACGCATTTGTTTATCGCCAACAAAGCATCAGCGTATTCTTGGACGATGTGTATGTTGTGGGTTATTAGGAAAATCGTTATTTTCTGAGTTTTCTTGATTTCATTAAGCATCAAATAGATAGGTTCTTCACTATCCATATCAACGCCCGTTGTCGGCTCATCCAAAAGCAACACGTTAGGGTTATCGTTTAACGCCCATGCAATCAAAACCCGTCGAAGTTGTCCACCCGACAAGACGCCTAACCGCTTATCTAAAATACTGTTATCGTTCAATCTTACTTTTTTTAGCGAGTATTCTACGTCAACTCCATTTCCAATCGAGAGAAACTCTCTTACAGACATCGGAATATCGGAGACAGCAACGTACTGTGGGACATAGCCGATTTTCACTTTCTCTGTCCACTCGATCGAACCTGTGTGAGGGATTAGGTTTAGAAGGGTTTTGAGCAAGACTGTTTTTCCTGCACCGTTTGGTCCCAGTATGGCTAATGTGGTACCTTTCGTGACGTTAAAGTTTATGTGGTCAAGTAAGATTTGGTTTTGAAGTTTTACTCCAAGATTTGAAACTTTTAATATGTAATCGTTTTTTTCAGTCATAATTGACCAAAGCCTTGGCCCTGTCTTAACAGCTCAAACAGCATAACAGTAACAATGTGGGGCATCCAATAAGTTTTTTGAAACAACCAAACTAACTCTTCAATCTGCCGCTTATAGCCTGCTGTTCTTTATCGGAGAGCCAGCCCTCATTTTTCAGGTAACCTAACCCACTGGCAACTTTTTCCATGAATAAGCCATTTCTTAGAAGATTGTTTTTTTGGGATAAGTCGCTGAGTTGATTTTCAAATACAATGTTTTTTTTGGTAAGAGCTTCAACATTGTTAATTAGGTTTGTTGTTGATTTGAAGCGTGGATTGAGGCGGTCTTTGATTTTTGACATGCCAAATGCGCTTTTCAGTTTTCCAGAAAAATCAACTCCTGCAATCGTGGATGGTGCAATGAAAAGATATCGTCTTGATGCATCTGCCTCATAGCAAGCCACGTAAAAAGGAACATAAAACAATGCCGAACTCCTTAATCCTTGTTCTCTAATGCCCAATGCCTCGAAATTAACTCTTGTTGTTTCACCTAGCTTGATGGTTTTGTTTAAGCCTTCGATTACTGGTTTTTCTTGTTTAAGAAGTTTGTCGGTTTCCAGTTTGAATGTGAGCATTTTAGCGTCACGGGCAACTTTCAGTTCCAGCAAAGGCTGACGGACAAATTTGATTTCAGCGTCGAGCTCAAAATTTAATTTGGAAGTTTCCTGCACTTTTTGGCGACTTAGTTTTGTAACTTTACCCTCTATGTCCTTTAGTCTCTTTTTCAAATCATTAAGTTCTTTTTGAGTTAGCTTAATTTTCAATTTCCATCGTTTTTCGTAAATTGCATGGTTTTTTGTGGCTTGCACTTTTACTTCTTGTTGGTAGAGTTTGATTTTTCCCTCGTTGTTTTCTATGATTTTTTGGGTTTTAGTTTTAAGTTTTTGTAAGCTTTCAATTTCTTTGTCAAGGCTTTCAGTTAAACCCTTTATTTTGGCTTTGTACTCCTTGTTTAGTTTAGCTATTTTGGGGTTTGCGAGTTCTTCTTGAGCTCTGATTTTCGCATCTGTTTCCTCAGTTGCGGCTGAAGCTTCATAGTTGAGTTCAGTTATGTACTGACTTGTTATTTTGTTCATGAGCTTTGAGCATTCAGGCAGCATCTCAACCTCTTCCCTAAGACCCGATAGGAGCTTGCCAAACACGGTTATCAAAGAGAAAATAGTATTTTCATCAAGAGTAGGTGAAAGCTGAACGGAACTTAGTGGGATTTACTTCTGATGCTTCCTTACAGTAAACACTAAACTCACTCCTAAAATCCGCGTCAGCAATTAAGCCCTTAAATACAAATTGCTTTTCTTTAATCGGCTGCTGAAAATAATTACCGTGGTCTGACAGGAATGCGATGTATTTTTCCCGTGGCATCGAATTAGTTTCCAAGCTTTCTAGAAAGGCTTTAGCCGACGGAACCTCAGTGTAAGAAATGTTGTAGCTTGAATCGCCGAATCCGTCGAAAATAAAATTTACGTTGTTTTTGGGGTAAAACCACAGGGGATATCCTATTTTAGATAGGAAAACCAGTTTTTCTTCAGGTTGTCTTGAGATTAAGCCGCCACCCTTGTTTCTCTCGAGCTCTGCAACGGCGAAAACGGCTGCTGCCTCAACCTCGTGTGAGGTGGTTTTTGGATTTGAGAAGGGTAAGCTGAGGCGTTTAGTTGCAGAGGTTAACATTGTAGGTCCAGTGAAAGTATAGAGATGCTGGTTTTTTAAAACTTGTCTTCACTTAACCACCGAAGAAGTCAGATATCCTCTTTTGGAATAGTGCTCTCTTTAATAGTTCGCTTTGCAGTATCCACCGTTGCATTGGAATTTCAAATCTGCCGCTAATGAATTGGAGGGATTCAGCAAGGTTCTTGAAAATGTAGGGTTTTTGGTGCATTGCATTTCTGACGTTTTCGCGGACTTGCCAGACGCCGATGGGCATTATGTAGCCTGGTCTGGCTTCTCGGAGCACGATAGCGGTGGCTTGACGCCTTTCTTTTTGGAGTTGTTCGCAGACAGCCAACCGTGCAGAGTAATAACAGCCGCCAATTTGAGCATAAGTTGTTCTCCCATTGTTGCCTTCCCAATCGGAGAAAATAGAGATTCTTGAGCCATTTGGGTTCCAGACAGTGCCTGGATACCATGCTTCCATGGATTCGTAACTCCATTGGGCAGGAATCATTAGAATCTCAAAAACATTGTCCATGTAAATGGATTCGTAAACTCGGTATTCGTTGATTTCAGGGAAAGTTTTGACTTTTTCCCTCAGGTTCTTGGAAATGATGTCATCGACTGCTGTTATGCTCCAGCGGGTTGGAACGAGGCGTCGTTTCTTTTCCATACCCAAGGCGCCGACACTGAATGCTTTCTGGATTTTGCTTACTATGACGCCTCGGCTGTATAGTTCCACTACAGCCTGGGTTGCTCGTAAATCGGTATCATAATATGCTTTCTCAATTTTATCATCGTAACGTGCGTTGCCAACGTGAAGGTCGCGAATGGGTGCAGAAGGACCAAACGGTTGTACATTATCATCGAGGTAAATTGATCCTCGAGGTTTTTTTGTAAGGTTCAACTCGATGTCAACACAACTATCAGCAAGGGCTAACTCCCGCGTCTGATCAAGAATTTTTCCCCCATCCATAAACTTCTGCACATTAACCCTGTGTTTACCGCGTACAAGTAAGCTACGAAAACCCACAATCTCATCCATAGACTTCCCAAACCACCGCTCAGGCAAATCGTAAATTTCAGTATCCTCATGAACAGGCGGCACAAGCGGTCCAGCGTAAACGTTTGGGTAACCAATTCTTCCAATAAATACACTCGGCGGCGACATGCCATCAATGTTTTCAGTATCCATAAATGGTACGCTTTTGAGGAAATAGTTGACTTTTACCATTATTGGACATCGAGTTTTGCCGCACAAGGCTCGGGCTCCTTTGCATAAGAT
The DNA here is from genome assembly GCA_963705145.1 of Candidatus Bathyarchaeota archaeon. GTDB lineage: Archaea > Thermoproteota > Bathyarchaeia > Bathyarchaeales > Bathycorpusculaceae > Bathycorpusculum. Next base: position 149,239 of record CAVPJA010000003.1, on the reverse strand, counting down.
ACAGAGGCTTTCGTTTCTGGCTCGGGTTGTGATTTGCCTTTCTTCAACTGCATTTTTGTTTACTTTTTCTATTATGTCCAGTAACCAGTTGTTGGGTTTTGCCATGGTTTGAGTTTTCTGTGTAAACATAATGTATGTTTCAATATCTGATTATGCTCTCATATGTTTTTTCTGCATGAAAATGTCTAAAACCATCGGTTCTTACAACTTTTTAAAGGGTTGTCTTGGTAAATCTAAACACAATGAAAAACTTCTCTTCTTTATTTTCTTATCTAGACTACATATTGTATCGCGGTTTCTGAAAACCGTATCTGGATTTGCTCTGCTGCATTTGGTATAGAAACATGTTCATGCATCCAATCGGATAGTCCCTTGCAGAGATTGGGGTTACAGAGAAATTTTTTCTGTCTTCCGTTCCATGATTGACAAGATGCACAGGGAATTTCTTCTTGATGTTCCATGACAATCATGCATCTATTGTTTCAAGCTTATTTACAATTTATGAAAAGATACTCTTAAGCAACTATTTGAATTCAAAATCTTCAAAATCGCTACCTGCACTTAGAGTTGAAGAAGAAATGGCGCCCAGGCCGGGATTCGGACCCGGGTCCTACGGGCGACAGCCGCATATACTGGACCGAACTATACTACCTGGGCATTAAGCGCCGCAAGAATACTAATAACTTTAGCTAATTAACCTTTCTCGGAATTGACATTGAACAGTTTGATGGAAAAGAAAGTATCGTTACAAAGGCACTGTTAGTTGGGTTGAAGGTTTAGTTTAGCAACAATTTTAATACCTTTCAAAATAATTATTTAGTTAACCTTGATTGAGGTTGGTGATAAGAGTAAAAACTAAGTTGGCTTACTTTGAGATTCTTCAAAAATATTGGCTGACAATGATGTTGCTGCTCGCGGCTGTTTTCTCGTTTGTTTCAGGTTATGTCGCCATTTTCACTGCGTTGGTCTTTACTTTTTTGGTTCCTGGATTATTTGCTTACAGGTTTTTCGGCTTAAAGTCACATGAAATTTGGGCGTTTGTACCCGTTTTCAGTGTTTTAGTTTCTGTTCAACTGGTTTATTATTTGTCATTGTTTTTTGGCTATTCACGCAATATAATACTGTTAAGCTTTCTGACTTTAACGGCACTTTATGCGTTTGTGGTTTACAAAAAAGGAGAACCAGTTAAAATTGAGAAGTTTTTTAAGATTAAACAAATCAAGAAAACCAGCCTTTTGGTTTTTGCAGTAATTTTTCTCATTTCACTTGCAGTCCTCGCCAGAAGCGTCTGGTACGGAAACCAGTACGGCATAGTGTTAACAGGTTCAAATTGGCAAGACACCCCATTGCACTTTGAAATAATTGAAAGCATAAACAGTGGAAATTTTCCTCCCCAGATGCCTAATTTTTCTGGAGAAAGATTAACTTACCATTACTTTGTTGATTTCCACACCGCTATTGTTGAAAAAGTCTATGGCTATTTACCTACACTTCTGCCAGTATTAAACGCTGTTTTCATTCTTGTCTTTGCACTCTCAATTTATGCTTTAGCAAGAATTTATGGCAGGAAAGTTGCTGTTTTTGCGACTGTTCTGGGAGTGTTTGGATGGGGATTAAGTTACTTTGGATTTTTTTCATCGTTAATTAATGGGCAATTTGATCCAACACAAAATTACATTTACCAATATGGAGGCACATTTGGTCTACCTTCGATTCTTGACAATTTGTTACAGCAGCGACCGCTGTTGATTGGCTTGCCGGTTTTTGCTTTGGTTTTGACTTTGCTACGAAATATGGATGACAAAAAAAGAATTCTCCTTGCAGGCGTTATTACTGGTTTAGTGTTTCAGTTCCATAATGTAGCGTTTTTCTGTTGCTATGTTGCATTCGCTATTTGCGTTCTCTTTAACTTTAAACGCCTCAACCTTAGTTTTCTATATTTTCTGGTACCCACTGCTTTGGCTTTGCCTTTTATTTTAGTGGGTGGACCGCCACTGACGGTTGCTGTAAGCGCTGCTTGGATTGCTAGTTTTGCTCAGAACCCCTTCATCTACTATCCCCTGAATCTGGGCGTGCCATTTCTGCTGGCAATTGCATCTTTCTTTTTTAAGGGTCATGAAGAACTTAAAGGCACGCTTTTATTTTTGATTTTGATTCCAAATGTGTTGTTGTTGACGCCTAACCCTTGGGATATGTATAAATTCTTCATGTTTGCGTGGGTTCCAATCGCCGTTTTGAGTAGTGTTGTTTTGGCTAAGATTTGGGTTCGGAGGTGGCGGGTGGCTGTTTTTGGGTTGCTGTTGTTTTCAGTTTTAACTTCGGTAAGCGTGGTTGTATACAATGTCGGTACCAATTATTCTGGCGCAAGTTGGAATGAATATCAGCTTGGGTTGTGGGTAAGGGACAACACAACATCCGGTTCTGTTTTTTTGACGTATTATTCTATTCATGCTCCATCGAGCATGATTGGGGGTCAACTAAGGGTTTCTTCTTATTTTAATTGGCCTTATGGCCATGGGGTGCCGTTGGATAAGGTGTTCCAGAGGGGGCATGACATTGACATAGGCATATAATGGCACGGTAACCCATTTGGAGGCGGTTGTTCGCGAATACAATGTGTCTTACGTGTACGTAGGTGGTGAAGAGTTATCTAATTATCCGGGTTGTGTAGCACGTTTTAATGATGTTGGGTGGCTTACTCAGGTTTACATTAATGGGGATCTACGGATTTACCAAGTTAATTGGTCACGATTAGGCAGTTGAGTGCTGCAACTTTTAAATATAAAAACAGACAAGAAGACAATATATGGCAAATAAACCAGCTACGTCTGGGAATAATCCACAAAATCTTCATGCTGTTTGTTTTAGTTAACATAATTGGCGACATCGGCAATGTTGTTTTCTGGTGGGTAAATTCTGCTTCGCGTGCCGCATCATTAAACGCAGGTTATATTGGAGTCACTGTAGGTATTGGTAATGCTCTCATCGTAGGCACAATAATCCTTTTGGCTGTTGCAGTAGTGTACATAATAGCGTTGTATGGGTTAATGAAAAGAATGAAGTGGACACACCAACTAATCATAGTCAATAGCGTGGTTAACCGTGCACTCGCCCTAATTCTCTATTTCATTAGCCCTGCGTTCGTGTTTTGGGCAGTCTGGAGCATTATTCTAATTACCATAGCATACTTTGACTGGAGCAAAATGAACACTGTAAAAGCAGTAACCCAATAGTTTTTGCTATTTATTTTGGACGCCTAGTACTTTTGCCAGATATGTAATCGATGTCAATTCTACCCATGGTGGTGGATCCAAGTTTTTCAGACTTGATTTTTGCTAGTTTTGCCTCGGGATCAAGCGATACTTGACGAATGAGGATTTCCATAGCGTGTTTTTTCTCATTTAAGTCAGTAATTAAAGAGAGATTGCCGCTAAAATGGACAGAACTATAAGCATAGTCACATTCTTGGGTAACGCCGAAATCCAACACGGCTTGTCCCCAAACTTTTGGGTTAGCTTTTGCATAGATGAGTTTTTTGCCTTGGGGGGCACAATGGAAATAGAGACAGTTGCAAGTTTGGTCGTACCCATGGCTCAAAGCGACAAGGTAAGGTTCACCTTCCATGCAGAGGGCAATTGTTACATATTTGGTGGCTTTTAGAACTTGGTGCATCTCATCAGACTCAGTGATTTCTCGATCCTTTCGCCTAACATGAAAAGACATACTTGACTTAAAACAAGAAAGGCAATATTAACTTTTTTTGCGGCGCAATCCATGGCAAGCATTGCTCATTTTATTCTTGATGTAACCAACGACGTCAGGTGTAAAGATGGCAAGCGAAGCCAATAGGAAGTTGAGTGGAAAAACAAGCGGGGATTCGAAGAGGTTGCCGCCATATGATCCGGTAACATTTTGAATGTAGCCCCAGAATTGGAATAGTGACCATGCAGCCACCCATAGCCATGCGCCGGTAAGCCGTGCCAAATACTTCTGTCGGCTGCTGGGATCTGTGCTATGCATTTTTGAGTAAAGGATTTCACCTGCCACTGCGCCTGCGCCTCCGGGGAAGAATGCGTTAACCAAAACCTTCTCAACTATATTTCCGGGAACGTATGGGGTGACCCATGGAACCATAAAGATGCTCAAAATAGGCAAGTGAACGTTACCGGTTGCAATCCTTATCGTAGCAGGTATAGAATAGATGAAGGCGCTGCCTAACTGCCAAATCCAAAATCGCCTACTCCTAAGTATACTTGCAACGGCCCTTAGATACATATTATGTAAGCTAACCAAACAAGTTTTAAAAAACCTTCCCAACCAAAAAAAATACAAATTAGTTTATTGATTGCTTTAGCCCTCTGAATCCACTTGACTTTATTGTCAAGATAGGTGCCGGGTTAACCAGCATAATTTGGTTTGAAATCTACAAGGCAATTAAAATTTTAAGATGCCGCAAGGATTCAAAAATAATCGAATAAAATTGGCTATTTTTGAACCTTAACATGTCTGCTCAGCGGATGCAATAGCTTTTTTAATCCACGCTTCACCCTTATTTTGCGGTGCACAATTACGGAAGAAAAAGCAGACATTTGGACTCCCATGGACGGGGATACATTCGTTACAAAAGACGGTTTTATCATGAACACGTTTGGGTATGAACACCCAGACGACCGAGTTTTTGCGTTCCTCAAGTACATCCCTGCTCAGTATAAACAGCTTTTCAACGTGGAAATGCTCACACGCACATGGAAATTTGGAACAAGCGAACTTACAAACCAGCTTTTTCGCGCTGAAAAACTCTACACCGCCAAAAACTACCAAACCTTCATCGAAGCCTTCCGCAAAACCTTTCCCAACTACCTCTTCTTTGACCAAACCCGTGGCAAAGAACTCATAACAGCACCGCTTGACGCAATCGAGCAAGTTTTTGTTCCTAAAGACCGTCTTGTTTGGTTGCAGAATCTCAAGAACCCCGATAAACTCCAAGCCATGTCGCTTCAATTGATTGATTTAATCTCTAAGGAATCAGGTGTATCGTACAGCGATTTGGGGATACATGGCTCAATCGCGTTGGAGATGCATGCGCCAGAATCAGACATAGACTTTGTCGTCTACGGCACAACCAACTTCCGCATTGTAGAGGATGCCATACAAAGACTCGTGAACGAAAACAAATTCACCTACATCGCGGGCAACCGCATTGAAGCAGCTCGAAAATTCGTAGGTAAATACCAGGGTAAAATCTGGATGTATAATGCAACAAAAAAACCAGACGAAATCAAAACTCAATTTGGCGAATATACCTACACACCTTTGGCTCAGGTTCGTTTCATTGCAACCGTTTGTGACGACTCTGAAACCATGTATCGTCCAGCAATCTATGGAATCAGCCACTACCAACCCCAAGACGACCAATCAGAACTTGATCTTGAAAAAATCCCTATACAAGTTGTCTCAAACATTGGCTGCTATCGAAACGTCGCAAGGGTAGGGCAACAAATCAAAGTTGCAGGAACTCTTGAAAAAGTTCAATCAACACGTAACGACAGCGTCTCTTACCAAGTCGTTGTTGGAACAGCAACTTCGGAAGAAGAGTACATATGGCCACTTTAGATCTGCGGGACCGCGACGCCATCCAAACCGAAGAAGGCTTGATTTTCCGAGTTTTCGGCTACAGCCACCCCAAGGACGCTTATGTCTGCGATGCTGAGTATGCTTCATCCAAAATTTTTCTGTCCAAAGATCCAAGAGCGCCTCGGACAGGAAGAAGCGAAGTCTTCTACAAGTTCTACAATGACGAGGGCATGAAGCTAATCACTAAAAAATACCCACAGTACCTCATCAATCATGAAATGCTTGGAATAAAAATCGTGGGCGTACCCCAAACCTCTATAATGGAGGCAAGAAAACCTCCTGAACGTCTTCAGGAACTACTCAAGGCGGGACCAACCGATCCTCTCCTAAGGGCAATGGAACGGGTCCTTGACATATCGCTTGAACACACGGGGCTAAAAACTTCTGATTTCGGCGTCTTTGGTTCTATGCTCCACGGTTTCCATCACCCCAAGTTTTCAGATATTGACTTTACTATTTATGGTAAAGCTGAAAACGCCAAAATGCGCCAAACAATGGCACAGCTATATTCCGATGGAAGTTCGGGTTTAAGAAATGAGTTTGAATCCGAAGATGTCATGAAGGGTAAAGATTGGCGATTCAAAAACTTTGATGTAGAAGATTTCGTTTGGCATCAACGACGAAAAATGATTTACGGCTTATACGATGACACCGCAAAGAGTGGCAGAGTCATTAAAGCAGAATTCGAACCCGTGAAGGCTTTGAGCGAAATCAAATCTGAATACGACCCGCAAGCTAAAATTAAGCAAAAGGGCTGGGTTAAACTAAAAGCCCGTGTCACATCAGACGATGAAGCGCCGTTCATTCCGTCAATCTACGGCATCGAACCCTTAGAAGTATTAAGCGGCTCCAAAGAGGCACTTGAAGCCACAAGGATTTTCAGTTACATGGAAGAGTTCCGCCAGCAGGTACAGAAAGATGAAACCGTAGTTGTTGAAGGTAACCTAGAAGAAGTCGAATCGCCGTTTGGAAGTTTCTGGCAGGTAACACTGACTTATTGTCCACGCTACTACGAACAGGTACTCAAAGTCCAGCACTCTGTGTGATTGTTGCAACCCATGTGCAGCGTGCAGTTGCAACAACAACTTCTCCCAATCCCGCTGATGACATTTCTCCTTTTGCCGCTCTTAGAGGTGCTGAATTCGTAGCTGCTGGTTTAAAAGATAACCTTTATTAGAACGATTAGAATTGAAGGGCTAAATTTTGAATTTAACGACCATGAAGTCTGCAGGTTTGCCTCCGATAATAAGTCGATAGTGAGTTGCGCCTGTTTTGCTGTCCGTGACAAGTTCGACTTTTCCCTGTGCTTCAACTGTTGGGGGTTCTCTAAGATTTGTGGGCAGTTGTTCACAGAACCTGCCTCGGAAAGAAACAATCTCTGTAATTGGCGAGAGTTCTTGTCCGTCAACAACATCAACATCTTTGAGTTTGTAGGTGCAAGGAGTAAATAGTGAATCCGTTGCGTCAGCTATGTTGGCGGTTATTTTTACGTATCCACTGTTCTTGTAGCACACATCACCATACTGGTCACTTATTTCGTCCCAGTTCTTCACAAAACGAATGAAATAGTCGGTTCCCATGAACATGCCTTGGAAGGCTTTGCGGCTTTCAACCTTTTTGAAGTCTTCGAAGCTCATCTGGGTGTCTTTCGAACGGAAGTCAAAGAGTGTTCTGGAGTTCCTCTCGACTGTATGGTTTAAAGCCTGAATCGGCAGTTGTAAGAAGTTCTTTTAAGGGCAGTGTAGGCTTTGCGGCTGTTTTCTATGCCGTAAACTAATGGGTCGATGTCTGATTTTTCGTTTGTTAACCCTGCCATTATTGAGCCAGAGATGCCAATTGCGCTCCATGGAATTCCGGCTTTTTCCTTTAAAGCTGTTGCCAAACGTAACGCTTTGTTTTCTAAGAGCGTTGAGGTTTTTGCAGCCGCGTAGTGATGCAAGTTTTTCAGTGGGTTGGTAGTGTTCACTGATTTGGTCAATGGGGACTTCACATATTGTCTCGCCGAATACGGGGTCAAAAACGATGAGGTCAGGCTGGTTCTCCTGCAAGTACTTGAAGCGGTCGCTAAGGCTGTATACTTTACCGTAAAGCGCTTCTTTGCCTTGTCTTGTGCCCTGTGGCGAGGGAATGAAGCGGGGAAACGCAATAATTTTGTTGGGTGGATGAACTAAGCCTTTAACGTCAAAAACAACGTTGCTTATGGTTTTGATTAAGTCGCCCTCTCTTGGTTTCATGTACTTCCCCTTTTAGCTTTACAGATGTAATTTGCTTCAATTGTTTGTAATTTTTTACATAACGTTAATAAACCTTTTTTTCAACCACATAAAGTCGGTGCACCCATTAAATGGGAAACTGCGAAAAAGCCACTTACATCTCTAGATGCTTAGAACTAGCTATAATTTTAGAAGTTAGTGCAAATAAACCTGGAAATGTTAACTTAGTTGTTGGTTTTGAAGGAACAAGAGGAGAACACTTTCTAGCTTCCGCCATTGCATCAGGGCCTTCATTTCAAGAAGCCGCATGCCGGGGAATTGAAATTGCAGGAAAAAAGCGGTCTCTTGCTGAAGCTGGGTTAGGTTCACTCATCAAAATGGGTATTGCTGACATTAACGATTGGCAGAGAGGCGGGAATACTCTGCTTGGAACCATTATGTTGTTTGCACCTTTGGCCGTTGCCGCTGGTATGACCCCTACCAAAAAAAACTTTGCCTTTGACTTTTCAGAGTTGAGGAAGAATATGGATTTGGTTGTTAAATCAACAACAGCCCAAGATTCAGTCGATGTCTATCAAGCCATTGATATTGCAAAGCCAAGCGGTCTTAACAGCGCACCTGATCTAAGTGTTAAAGATCCAGCCTCCAAGGAACGCCTAATTAAAGAAAATGTAACTTTATTTGAAGTTTTTAAAATCGCGGCTGGTTATGATGATATTTGCAGTGAGTGGATTAAGAATTTTCCTATAACATTTGATATCGCTTATCCTTACATGATGAAACAATTGAATAAGAAAGATATGAATAATGCAATCGTTAACACTTTTCTAAAGGTTCTCTCAGAATATCCTGACACTTTTATTACACGAAAAGTTGGCATTGAAAAGTCTCGTGAAGTTTCTTTTGGCGCCAAAGAAATCTTGAAGCTTGGTGGCACAGAAACAGTGGAAGGCAAAAAATACCTTATAGAGTTCGATAAGAAACTGCGAAAAGCTGGAAATAATTTTAACCCTGGAACAACAGCAGACATAACTGCAGCTGCGTTGGCGCTCTGTACCCTCAAAGGATACAGACCTTGAGCCCTACTGGCATGCTGTTTTACGTCTATTGCTTAAAGTTAACTTGCTCCCTCTATTCTTTAATCTCAATTTAAGATATTTTGAAAGGTTTTGTCATTTTTTGGCTGCCCCTTCTCTTTTATATATAGAAACTAATATTGGCGATAATCTTAATCAAGGCAAAAAATTCAAGGACAAAAAACTATGCTATTTGGATTTTTTTGTCAATTGAACTGTAGACGTTTTTCTCGATTGTGCGTTTGAGGCTGCAAATTTTGTCCTCTGACTCTTTGTAAGCATTCTCTTTTACGGTTTCATGAGTTTCTACGCTTGTTTTTCTTGCTTTTAGCAAATCGACTTGTTCTTGGAATTGTGTGATGGTTTGATTTATCTCATCCATCTTCGAAGAAGCTAACAACTGGTCCTTGTTAGTCGCCATCTCCACACATCTTATCTGAAGGTTCGCCAAAGAGTCTTTATCCAGAATTTCATTTGCTGATTGTTCAGCTTTGCGTGCTTTCTCGGGCTTCAACTTTAGTTTATCCTCAGCCATTAACTCTGTGAGTTTTTGTAGAATTTCCTTGAGCAGTGGATAACCTGTCTTTTCGGACACCAGCGCATCAAAGGGTGCGTCTAAATATTGGTTTATTTTGTTTAGTTCGTCAGGAGTTATTCCTCCACCGCCGCCTCCAGTGGCTAAAGCTTGCATTTTGATAAATGGCTTTTGGAAGTGTCTAAGCGAATGTTTTAATTCGTTGCTTAATGCATCAATTTCACAATTAACCATGTTGAGTTTGTCGACGGGTCCTTTGCATTTTAGAGTATTAATTTTTTCTTCCAACACCGCAATTTCTTGCTCGATAGGCATGCGTTCGTTCTTTATTGTTTCTTTATCGCTTTTCAGGATTGTCAATTGTTTTTCTACGTTTTGAAGTTCATTGATTTGCTGGAGTGCTTCTTCTAAAGTTTTGGTTTTAACGTATTCTTTGGTTACGTAGTCGTTTAGGGATGTGTAGGATTGTTTGGATCGCTCATAGATGGCTGAGAATTTTCGTCTATCCATAATGAAGAATGGAGAGATTCTTGGAAACCAATTTTTGATGTCGATGTCAGTTACCAAAATGACTTTTTGGGTTTCCTGGGCATACTTGCTTAAGCTATCGTAAGAGACCTGTTCGGAAGGGTTAAGTTTTTTGAGGCGGTCAAGGAATAAACGTGCCAACTTGTTTAGGGCTCTTGCGCGGTTGTAGACTTTCATGTTTCTTTTTTCTATTTCTTTTGAGCTTGTGTCGAAGAGCATTTTGCTGACTTCTATTAATGCTTGGACTGATGTGTTCATGTCATCGCGAAGTTTTTTGGCTTGGGCATGTACCGGTGTTAGGATGGAACTGGTTTGGGTTTCAAGCCAACGTTTTACTTCGCTTGAAGATGAGAACTGGAAGGTTGTTTCAGTCAACTCTGCTTCACTGCCTATTGTTATTGTTGGCTTCTTTATCTATTTTAGCCCAATTCACTAACTCTTTATTGGGTAGCTACTCTTAAATAGGTAACTCAGCCTTTGAACGCCATACGAGGAACCAAGGAATGAACACCAAAGCCCTTTCACTAATCATAATCTTTACTGCACTAGCAGCAGCTCTGAACATTTATGGACCAAAAATTCCCTTTCCACTAGCACCATTCCTATATTTCCAACTCTGGGAAATTCCCATAGTCATTGGGTTCCTCATGGTAGGACCCAAATCAGGAATAATCGTAAGTGTAATCAACACTTTGATTTTGCTGATTGTTTTCCCAGGAGCCTTACCAACAGGACCATTGTACAACTTTGTAGCTTTGGTAGCGATGTTTCTCGGAATCTACTTGCCCTATTGGTTTGCGAAGCGAGGGTGCAAAAATGAAAACTTCGGCACTTACCTAAAGAAACATCTTGCCTTTTTCAGCCTGTCGGCAACTGGAATGGGCATCGCTTTGCGCGTCCTGCTGCTGACTGTTATCAATTACTTTGCGTTGCAACAGCCTTACCCTATTGGTTTTTCGATGCCTCAAGAGGCAGTGTTGGCATTTTTGCCTTTAGGTGCAATCTTCAATGCCATAGTGGCATTGTATACCGTACCTATTGCAATTGGTATAACAGTTGCGGTAATGTCGCGAATAAAACTACTATAAAAGAAAGGTTAGAATCCTAAGGATTCTGCCAGTACCTTAGGGTTTATTTTTCCCGCCTTGAAGGTTCTGCCTGTCTTTGCATTGTTTATCATGAGCACTGCAGGGGCGAATAGGCCGTGGTCGATTTTGTAGAAGTCTTTGTCGGCTTCGCGGAAAATCTGCAGGAAAGGTTTGCCATAGTCCTTTGATGCCAACGAGGGCGCCTGCTCTACAATCTTTTGCAACGCGTCCTCATCATCGTAATCAACCGTGCAATAGACTGTTCCGCCATAGAGTATAGCATCGTTTGTCCTTGCCATGGCAACTTCAAAGTCTTTACCCATTGGCGGAATCGGAGCGTACCCAGTTGCATAACGGATCAGTTTAGGGCTTAAGCCAAGTGTTCTTAGTTTGTGAATGCCAACTTCAACCACTCTGCCTGCTACCTGAGTTAACCCGGCGATGCTTGCAGTCGGAGCCACAACTGCAATTAAATTCTGGGCTGAAACACTGCTGGCAGTTGTCACTTTCTCGATAAGTGCATCAGAAGGTAAAACATTGCTTTCCAACGTGATGACGGCTTTGTCGCTTGAATCTTTATAGCCGATTTCCTCGAAAACATCTTTGGGTTTAAGCGCTAAGGCTCTTGCGGGTCCTGAACCAATAGCTATGGAGCCGTCTGGTTCTTTGATGCGCCACCCCGCAAACTGCGAGCCCAACATGGCAATTGCTGGGAAATCGGAGGAAACAGTGACTGAGGGAAAAGTTAAATCGCCGTATGTTTTGAACCCTAACTGCACTTTCCCTGCACATCCCAAACATAATTCAGTTAACAATTTGCCAGCTTGAAAACCACCTGAAGCTTTGACGCCTGCATCAACGATTGTTGCTCCAGAAGCTGATTTAGAAACTGTTACACCGTAAGATTCGGGGGTTTCGATGAATTTTTGGGCTTTTTTCCAAGCCATCTGGTTAACGCTTAAAGTTCCCATGACTTTCACCTTAAAGGTATCTAATGTTGATATTTCATTTAATATTAAAGGTAACGCTGTACGCATGAGTAAAGGATCGTATCCTGAATCAGCATGCTTTTATTGTCGGGACAACTATCCAAATAGCAAAAAACTAACTGCGAAGGCAAACCGATGGCTGAACTAAGAACCCAAGAACAGCAATTACTCTCCGCGTTGGAATCGCTTGGCGGATCAGCAACTGTGGAGGATTTAATCCAGGCTTGCAGAATCCAAGATACAGCTGTCATGCGTAACGCGTTGACACTTCAAGAAAAAAATTTTGTTGCCATTCGCGCGAAAATCCAAAACGTTATCAAACTAACCCCTGAAGGCGAAACCTACGCCAAAAATGGCTTGCCCGAACGCAACCTCATCTTAGCAACTGCGGAATTTGGCGGAACCGCAGACCTCCAAGAAGCCGCTAAAAAAGCCAATTTAGCACCAGAATTCATTCAAATTGCTCTTGGATGGACAATTAGGAAGAAATGGGCAACTTACACGCCACAAAACAACTCCCTTCATATCACCGAAGCACTCCTACATAAAACAACCATTCCGGAAGATTGCGACGAAACCTTCCTAAAGCACCTAAACACAAAACACCAAGCCTATCAAGAAGACTTAAGTCCAGAACTCCAAAAAGCCACGGAACAACTCAAAAAACGAAAACTCCTTACAATCGAACCCAAAACTACCCGAACACTTCAAATCACAGAAGAGGGCAAGAAAGCAGTGTCCGAAGCCAAAATTGCCCCCCAAGAAATCACCCAACTCACCCCTGAAATGATAATTACCGGCAAATGGCACACTGCAAAACTCCAAAAATATAACATCGAAGCGCCTGTTGCTAAAACTTGGCCTGGAAAAAAACATCCGTACCTCCAATTTCTCGATGAAGTCCGCTCGAAACTAGTACAACTGGGATTCCAAGAGATGGTGGGCACTGCCGTTGAAACCAGTTTTTTCAACTTCGACGCATTGTATGTACCGCAGGACCATCCAGCACGTGAAGCCAGCGACATCTATTACGTTAAACACCCACAGTCTGGCTGTATACCTGACGATGCTACAGTGCAGCAGGTGAAGGGTTCTCATGAAAACGGCTCGAAAACAGGCTCCACAGGTTGGGGATACAAATACTCACTTCAAACTGCTCAACGTCTACTTCTACGGGGACATGGAACATGTCTTAGTGCAAGAACACTTGAAGCTGGAAAATTAGAGGTGCCAAGCAAACATTTCTCCATCGCACGCGTCTACCGACCAGAAATAACCGACAAAACACACCTCTCAGAATTCAATCAAGTCGAAGGCATAATAATCGATGAGACCCTAAACCTCAAAGACTTGCTCGGAGTCTTGGGCAAGTTCGCGATGGAAATTGCTGGAGCAGACAAAATCCGCTTCAAACCCGACTACTTCCCATTCACCGAACCCAGCGTTGAACTCAGTGCCTACAAGGAAGGTTACGGCTGGGTAGAGTTCGGCGGTTCAGGAATTTTCCGCCCCGAAGTCACGTTGCCGCTGGGTGTTAAAGAGCCAGTTATCGCGTGGGGTTTGGGTGTGGACCGTCTATTCATGATGCGTGCAGGCATTGAGGATATCCGCATGATTTTTAGCCAAGACCTCGACTGGCTACGGAAAAAACAGGTGACATAAATGCCCACAATCGATGTAAATTACCTTGAACTGGAACGTTTGCTCAACGTGAAATTGAACGGTGACATGGCAAAACTTGACGATATCCTCGCTTACGTCAAAGCTGAAGTGAAAGGGTTCAACGAAAAAGAATGCGTCGTCAGCATAGAAATGAAAGACACCAACCGTCCTGACCTTTGGAGCGTCGAAGGATTAAGTCGTGCATTACAAGGCTACCTAAACCAGGCAAAGGGAATAAAACAGTATTCAGTTGGCAAATCAGCAATCGAAGTCAATGTTAACCCTCAATTGTACAACATCCGCCCCTACATTTGCTGCTCGATAGTCAAAGACATTCACCTCTCAGACACGACCATCAAAGGAATCATGCACCTCCAGGACAAATTGGACCAAACTAACGGTCGAAGCCGCCAAAAAACATCCATCGGCATCTACAACTTGGACCTTATTAAACCGCCAATTGAATACACTGCAGTTAAGCCAACGGATGTAAGTTTTATTCCATTAGGGTTCACTGAAAAAATGGGCTTAGACGAAATTCTTGAGCGCCACCCAAAAGGCATCGAGTACGGTCAAATAGTTAAGAAAAATCCTCTTTACCCTATGCTGTTTGACTCCGAAGGCAAAGTTCTCTCTTTTCCACCCATAATTAACTCGAATGATTTAGGCAAGATTACTAAGGAATCACGCAATCTCCTCATTGAAGTCACTGGAACCCTGCATAGAACCGTCTTAAACACGCTTAACTTGATTACGTTGGCGTTGATCGACAGGGGAGGAAGAGCTTATTCGGCAACAATCAATTACCCTGCAAAGTCAGAATACACTGAGAAAGTAGTAATTACACCTAATTTTAACAACCGCGTTGTGTCGTTGAGTGTTGAGTACACTAACAGGCTTTTAGGCTTAAAGTTGAGTGGAAAACAAATTTCTGATTTGCTGCTTACAGCGGGTTTGGAGGTTGAAAGGGTTTCGGGCGATTGCATGTCGGTGCTGGTACCATGCTACCGTGTAGATGTCATGCACCAAGTTGACGTAATCGAAGATGTCGCCATCGCATACGGTTATAATAACATAGAGCCAACTTGGCGTGAACTGCCAACTACTGGACGTGCAAAACCCGACCAACGTTACATCGATGTTGCCCGTGAACTAATGGTTGGGCTGGGCTACCAAGAAACCCTTAACACCACTTTGACTAACCAGGAGACTCTTTTCCAAAAAATGAACATGCCGCCAACTAAAATCGTCGAACTCGCTAACCCCAAAATTGTAAGCATGACCTGCATTCGCAACTGGCTTCTGCCAAGCCTCATGGAGTTCCTTAGCAATAACCCGTCAGTGGAGTTTCCGCAGAAAATCTTTGAACTCGGCAAAGTAACTCTGCTCGATGAAACCTGTGAAACACGAACACGTGACGAAGATTGGTTAGCAGTAGTGACCTCCCATCCCCAAGCAAATTTCAGCGAAATCAAATCCACATTAGACTCATTTATGGCTAATTTTGGGGTTGAATGGCAAATAAAAGAAAACGTTTATCCAAGTTTTATCGAAGGCAGAGTAGGCAAAGTTATTGTTGCCGGTGTTGAGGTGGGCGTTGTTGGCGAGGTTAATCCTTTGGTGCTGGAGGCTTGGAAACTTGAAAACCCAGCTGCAGCTTTCGAGCTTAACTTTAAACAAATTCTTGAAAACAAACTAGGTAAAAAATAAAATTCTTGGATTTTGCACTCATTTTTCATAGTTTTTGATATGTAAGACCTGAAAATGCCCTTTTGCCTTTTCATATAATTTATTATCAGTTATTATGAAATGGGCTTTAATTTTTTGGGCTAAGAAGAGATAAGCGGAATCATAGATTGCAGTTTCTAGCTTGCACCCTATGTTGAGTATTTGTGAGGATTCGTTCCAATCAAACTCATGAAGGTCTATGTTGATGTTACCAAGTGTTTTTAGCGCTTCTTAGGCGTCTTCTCGAGATAGCCTTTTGAATTTTACTGCTTTCCACAATACATTAGTAACTTCAATGGTTAAGATAGTAGGCGCGTATAAACAGGCTCTTTTGGAAATATAATCATCCTTTAATTGCAATGCATTTTCTTGATAGGGGTCAATTGGTAGAACCCATTTGGCAACTACGCTTGCATCGACAACGTATTGAATAGGTCTTATCTCTCTCTGCCTTCTTGAATCCAAGTTAATAATTCATCTTCCGATATTGGTTTGGCGCGAATCCTAGTTTCGTCAAGTTTAGCAGAAGCTTCTTTCATTTTTTGTTCACCTATTTTTATTTGAACGCACTCTCTAATGTATTCACTCCAGTTGACGTCAACTTGCTTCATTTCTTTTTTGAGTGCATTTGGTACTTTTACGGTTATAATCTTTGTTTGACTCATGGGGTAAATGCCACAAACATATACTATGAGTATATACTTCTCAACTTTACTACCTTATGGATACACGTATAGCTCTCCCATGATAGTTATTTGGACTTTGATTTAGAACTATGCCTTATAGTTTCAACCTGCAATCAGAATTAGTATCAAAATAATTTCCAAGTATTGCGCCACCGCTAATCAATTGTTGAGTTCAACTGAATAATCGTGAACAAAAAATGTGCTAGCTATCTCTCCTTCTACCTTGAATGCCCAGTCAACCACAAACTTGCTATGCCAAAGCTGCCTTATGCATCAAAACCCGCTCTAAATCTTGACACTCATCACAAAGATCAGAACTCGGTCGCCAACTGCGTTTCTGAATGGTAACTCGTGGATACTGTTTGCAGTTTTTGTACCAATGCCACCTGTCGGGCTCTGGACCTTTAACATACTCTTCCACATTAATCACCAAGTAATACTATATCAATAGAAATATTTTTAATTTTGCTTGCTTTAGGTTGAGAAAATTTTGGGGGATTGCAGGTTGCCGCTAACTTTTAATGGTTTTACTTTGATTTGCCAGCTTTTTTAGCGCAGGCATCGCTGCAATACTTCGATTTAGCATTAAATGTGGTGTAAGGTTTTTTGCAGACTGGACATTTCTTTTCCATGATAAACCCTGTCCAGTAAATATGTTGCTCTAGAGTATAAGCTTAGGGGAATCAAACTAGCTCCTTTGGGAATAAACGAAAAACCATATTCAACTTCAAATTATAATTCTCTTCGGACTTGCCTACCGAAAAGTTGAAGTTGTCAACACCAACCGCCATACGTTGTCCATCCACGTGTGTCTCCTTAATATTGTCCACAAAATCGCGGACCTTGCTGATTATTTCGTTAACATCCATTTTCGCGCTTGCAAACTTCTCTTCATCTTCATACTGGCTCACTTCAACCTCAACCAACAAACTGACCTCCAAATACCTAAATCAAATCCATGCGTAAACCATTTTAAACATGTGTGACTGAGTAGTCGCAACCACGAAAAAAACTTTTAAAACATTATCTCAAGCTAGAAGTTATCTTTGACGAAACTTGATTATTTTTGATATTCCTTTTTCTTAAGAAGTTAATCAAGAGTAGCTCAGATGTTCATTTGAGCTATTTTTTCGAAGAGCTTCTTGAATAAGAAATCGTGAATATGATTCGCATCGATTTGGCCCTTTGTTGAATCTTTCTGTTTTCCTCTATGTTCCTCGACGTGGGCATCTATAGCGCAGCCAACCGTTTTTATTTCTGGAACTACAGGAATTTCGAATCCACATTCACATTTGATAATGGAGCGACTTTCATATGAATGAAAATTCTTTTGACCGTGCATATCTTCCCTCGCGGAAATTAATATTATCTCTTTTAAGAATATAAATCTTGCCAAACATAGGCAAAATTGCTTGATTAAAGCAATTCGTAAGTTGATTGGTGGACAATGGATAATCTTGTTAAAACTAAACCCTTTTTTCTGAAAACTTAAATATAGTGTCGACTTAAATAAGTATTAAGACAACAACTTTTAGTTTGGGGGAGGACCAACATGGAGTACCGAGCACTATTCAGATCGGAACTCAAACAAGAAATCTTGCTTCGTCTTCTTAAAGGCGATAAAAGGCTTTCAGAATTAAAGGCTGAATTGGAAAGTACAGAAACAACCATTCTACATGTTCTAAAAGAATTCGAAAAACTCGACCTCACAACAAAAAGCGTAGGAACATACAGTTTATCTTCCTTAGGACGAATAGAGGCGCAAATTTGTAAGGAATGTTACCAAGCAACCGAAGTCATGGGGAAATTCAAGGATTTCTGGTTAACTCATGACGTGAAACCTATACCACCAAGTTTAACGCTCAAAATAGGTTCGCTCCAACAGGCAACCTTAGTAAAAACTGAAAGTAGCGAACTTGGAAAAGTCCACGCGACATATTTAAAAATGATGGCTAACACAAAAAAAGTTGTTGGTACATCCCCGATATTTCACCAGGATTACTTGGGAGCCTTTAAAGAACTTCTCAATCAAGGCGGAACTATAGATCTCATTTTAACTAGCGCAGTTCTTGGTAAAACCTTGGAGAATGCTGTTTCCACAGGGGATGGTGAACTTTTTGAGAAATTCATGAGTGAAGGAAGGCTTAAAATTTACATAATAGATGAATTGAAAATTGCTTTAACTGTCACGGAGAACCTTTTCTCGATGGGTCTTTTTGATTTAAACGGTCAATACGATTACGGTATGGACCTAATATCTTTGGATCCAGAGTCACTTCAATGGGGGGAAGAAGTTTTTCAGGATTATCTTCAGCAAGCAAGGAAGGTAGAACTATAGTTGGCATAAGATGTAAGACAAGTCGAGTGTTAGCTAAAGCCCTAAAGCTGACTATGTCAAACTCTGTCTTTTTGGCTTTGAATGGAGCTTTAGTTGTGGTTTTTGCGTGTTTTCTTTATGGTACCGAAATTTCTTTTAAATTGGTGTTGGCTGCGTTTCTTGCAACTTTTTCAGTTTATTGTTTAAACATGGTTACGGATAAAAAAGAAGATGCCATCAACAGGTCTGGGGCCGTTCCAAAAAAAACTCAGTACTATATAGTTGCATCTGCCGCCGCTATGTTTGTCAGCATGGCTATAGGCATTTCAATTAGCTTTTTAGCTCTTCTAATTCTTGCTGCTCCATTACTGATCGGTTGCGCTTACAGTATACAAATTACAAAATCAATTCCAAGGCTCAAAGAGGTGGTGGGAGTTAAAAGCGTTGTAGTTGCACTTAGTTGGGCGCTCACCGGAGCTTTATTGCCAGTGACTATACAATCCATACCTGCATACAAAGAAGTCCTTGTTTTCTTTTACTTATTTGCACAAATACTTGTTAATACCATAATCTTCGATGCTTTAGACATAAGGGGCGACCGTGTTTCTGGAATTACTACAATTCCAATAGCACTTGGCCTGAAAAACACTAAGAAACTTCTTCTAGCAATAAATGGCTCACTCGTGATATGGCTATTCTGTTGTTTGTTGACTGGAGTTTTCATGAACCTCATCTCAACTCTTGCCTTTGGAGTTGTTTATGAATACGGAATTATTTGGTATTTTTTTAGGCGCGATCGTCCTAAATTGCATGCTGAATTGATGGTTGATGGCGAATGGCTGCCGCTTGTTGTTTTGATGAGGGTTTTTCTTCGATAATCTTCGCAAGACCAGAACAATATCCTCATCAATGGTAAGTCTACAGTTATTTGATAGAAAACACTCAAAAAGTAAGTGAAAAATCTAAATATTTACTAGCCAGACTCTAGTACTCAAGTAAACGCTTAATATAGTTCATGCCCTTAATACCTTACTACAGAGACCCCCAATGAAGCAAACAAAGCTCGAAGAATACATCACCCTCCTGCAAATCCTATTGACCCATGGACCAATACGACTAACAGAAATTGAAGAATTTGTAAGCTTAAAGCGAATTGAGCTAAGAAAAGACCTGACTTTCTTGCTTGAACAAAACGTCATTGAAAAAAATCCTTCAAGCACAACTCCAGCTTACGTTGTTTCGCCCAGGGGTCTAAGACTTGTCAAGTATTTTAGCTTAAACACCGTTGTAAATAAACAACCAGAATAAATCAATACATAGAATAGCCATTTATTTGAATGGACTTTTTAGGTTAAATGTTTATTTTTGTTTGATTAGGTTATTAGTTTAAGGGGTCTTTTAATTTCAGAGATAATTTAAGCCTTTGTTTCAAAAGATGCTGCTGGTTCGTTTTGTTTAAATATTAGTATTATGACTATGATGTTGCAAAAAGAAGGAATATCTTAGAATGGGTTCCAAGTCACCAAGAGGCGAATTTGCCGCAAGGCAGTTAGCAAAGAAACGGAAGAATTTCCGTTGGTCTGATCGTTACTTTAACCGTCGTATGCTTAGATTAGATGAGAAAGTTGACCCTATGCAGGGTGCTCCGCAGAGTCGGGGTATAGTTCTGGAGAAGGTCGGCGTCGAATCAAAGCAACCCAACAGCGCCATCCGCAAATGTGTCCGCACCCAACTTATCAAGAACGGCAGAACCATCACAGCGTTCTTGCCAGGTGACGGCGCCTTAAACGTAGTTGATGAACACGACGAAGTTGTCGTGGAAGGCATCGGAGGAACAAGAGGCGGCGCTATGGGAGACATTCCAGGAGTTAGATGGAAGGTCGTTATGGTTAACGGCGTAAGCTTAAATGAACTCGTCTACGGACGTAAACAAAAACCAGCAAGGTAATAGATTATGTCAACAGTATCAGTAGCTCAACCTCAAGAAATTAAACTCTTCCAAAAATGGAGTTTCAAGGACATTGCAGTCGTAGACATCGGCTTGCAACGCTACCTGAATCTAACCCCGATGGTTGCACCCCACAGCATGGGACGACACGAACACCAGCGGTTCCGCAAAGCTAAAGTCAATGTTGTCGAACGTTTAATCAACGGCTTAATGCGATCAGGCAAAAACAGCGGAAAAAAAGCCAAAGCCACAAACATCGTTAAGGAAACATTCGAAATCATCAACTTACGAACAAACAGAAACCCAATTGAAGTTCTAGTGAAAGCAGTTGAAAACGCTTCCCCATGCGAAGACACTACAAGAGTCAGTTATGGAGGAGTCGTCTACCACCTATCAGTTGATGTTGCTCCACAACGAAGAATCGACCTTGCCATACGTCACATTACAACTGGTGCACGTGCATCCTCAGCTAACAACCCAAGAAGCATACAAGAAACCCTCGCAGACGAACTCGTCCTCGCAGCAAACAAAGACATAAAAAGCGTCGCCATCGCCAAACGCAATGAAATCGAACGCGTTGCACAATCCAGCAGATAAACTCCCAACAAAATCTTTTCATATTTTTTTGATTCTTTATTTTTCTAAAAATCTAATTAACTTGATTCTTTTTGAATTATGCAATTCTAGCGTGGATTTCCACAATATCGCCATCATCTAAAATAAAGTTCATCCCGACCTTTTTGGGGCTAAATGGCAATCGTTTCGCCCAAACCATGGCGAACATAAAATTCATGAGCAGTTCTTTGTGTATATTTTTGGCTAAATCATTTACAGTGGCGCCTTTTTTGAGTGCGAAGGGACGGTCGGCGTGAACTTTGTTGCCAGGTTCTTTAGTGTAGATTCGAATAAGTCCCAATGCGTCGAACAGTGTTTTTCCTAGTTCTTGAAGTCCAACTTTATTCTGAGCTGACATAGCGACTATGGGTAATTTTCCATTCACAAACGCTCTTAGATGTCTCAAGTTCGCTTGAGCTCCCTTCAAATCCAACTTGTTAGCTACAATGACTGCGGGTTTGTAGATGGTGCTTTCGTAAATCGCGTTTTCCACATCTTCCAGTGTAACCTCGCCGCTTATGTGTACGATTGCATCGTGGACTTTGTAATCACGCAGCAACTGTTCCACTTGATTCATACTGCAATCGATTAATTTTCCCACGAGGATAACTCGCAGAGCTGTTCCAGAATGTCGCCTGTCAATGTCGACTTTTCCGCTGGGTTTGTAGACTAAAACTCGGGTTTTCTCAAGTTCAGCCAAAACCAACTCCAATTGTTCAACAGAGTCTCTGCCCAAATCTACCATCAAAATTACTCCATCGGCGTTGCGTGCTAAGCCAAGAGTAACATTGCCGCCTGCTTTCCCTTCCGCTGCTCCCTCCATCACTGCTGGTGCTTCAACAATTTGGAATTGTACATCCATGTAACTCATTATGCCCGGCTTGGGCTCATGCGTACTGAAGGGTGTAGGTGTAACGAGGACTTTTGAGTTTGTTACGGCTGTCATGAGGGCGCTTTTACCCACGTTTGTCATGCCGATTAATGCTATTTGTGCTGAACCTTCTTTCTCTATGAAGAGTTTGGGTCCGCCGCTGCTCTTGCCAGTGCCTTGGCGCTTCTTTTTCTCGAGGTCTTCTCGGATAAGCGCGATCTTGCGGTTCATTTCGCCGCGCAGTTTCATGGTGCCTTTGTGATGTGGAACATATTTTAGGAACTCAATCATGGCATCCATTTTTTCTTTAGGAGTATGGGCAGCTTCAACATCTTCCCATTTATCCATTGCTTCAGGCGGTAAATTAGTCGGCATACAAACTTCGCAAATACAATCTATAAAACAACCATAAGTCTATTTCTAAAACAAAAACCAAAAAATCCCAGCATTACCCATAAATCGCAAAAAACACCCTTACAGCACTCCTTGTCTTTTTCTTTATTACCAACTTTTTATTTCCAATATTAATGATTGCTTCTTTTGAGAGCAAGGATTTTACTTTTTATTTATTGATATTTGAGATATTAGAAAGTCTTTTATTCATTTCACTCGAACTATTACTTGGGGATAAAGATAGTGGATTCTATCGATGTTACCCGGTCTAAGGCAAGAAAACAGATTTCTCCATTGATTCATTCTTTAAAAACCCACTCAAAAATTAAAAAACATCTTGATTTAATCAAAGGTTTTCTTGAAGAGTTAGGCATCACCGGTCAACAATTCAAAACGCTTTT
Source organism: Candidatus Bathyarchaeota archaeon (assembly GCA_963705145.1). Classification (GTDB taxonomy): domain Archaea; phylum Thermoproteota; class Bathyarchaeia; order Bathyarchaeales; family Bathycorpusculaceae; genus Bathycorpusculum. Next base: position 126,555 of record CAVPJA010000003.1, on the reverse strand, counting down.
TGATAGTTTGCCTCAAGGCGTCGCTTTGTATAAAATGATTTATAACTCAAAAGGCTTACCCGTTGAGTTCATTCTTCTTGAAAGTAATAAGGTGTATGACAAGTTTCAATATTTCAGAAGTAATATCGGCAGCGGAAATAACTCAAATGACTTTAATCCAAAAATAAAAAACGACAATGTAGACTGGATTGGGATTTATGGCAGGGTAGCCACCAGCTGCATGCATGATCAATTTGAAACTTACAGCGTGCATGAGGATAAGTGGTATCAAATCTACGTATACAGCCCAAAGAAGAGCTTTTTTATTTCATTTTTTATGGATATAACCCAGCAAAAGAAACAGGCTACGCGTGAATCTGAGGAACAAAAAAAATCGGAACAAAAGCTTTCGTTTTCAGAAAAAAAGTATCGCAAACTTTACGAGACAACACAGGATGGCATAATGGCCCGGGACTTGCAAGGAAAAATGATTGACTGCAATCAAGCCTATGCTAAAATGCTTGGGTACTCAAAAAAAGAACTACGGGATCTCGCGGTCCAGGATTTACTTCCTGAAAAGTGGCATAAACAAAGAGAAGAAGTCGTAAACAAAGTCTTGCAAACTGGGCGTTCTATCGTTTTTGAAAGAGAATACAAACGGAAGGATAACTCAGTTTTTCCAGGATCCGTTAGAACCTGGCGGTTAACTGATGGAAAAGGGAAAGTAATAGGGATATGGTCCATTGTTCGAGACATCACCGAGCAAAAAGATTCACAGAAAAACCTTGAAAAATATGCGGATGTTCTTAAAAACATAATAGCGGACAGAACAAAGCAACTTAAAGATTCAGAACGTTTAGTAGCGATTGGTCAGACTGCTGGTATGGTCGGGCATGACCTTCGTAATCCATTGCAAACTGTAATCGGCGAATTGTACTTGGCAAAAAAAGAGGTTGTGTCTCTTGCTGAGGGGGAAGTTAAAAACAACCTTAATGAGAGCATTCAGGCGATAGAAGAGCAAGCGGTTTACATGGATAAAATTGTTTCTGACCTGCAAGCCTTCGTGCAACCCGTGAGGGTAGACAAAAAACCCTTCAGCCTAAAAGAACTCGTAAAAGAGATTTTGGCGTTGGTTATCACTCCAAATAATATTACTGCAAAGATGCAAATTAAAAATAATTTTCCCCTGATAAAAGCCGACTTCCACCTGATAAAACGTGTTTTGATCAATTTGGTAACTAATTCAATTCAGGCTATGCCTGACGGCGGCACACTAACTTTGACTGGACAGGTTGGTTCTCAAGGGCAAGTTTTCGTTACAGTAAAGGACACAGGAGTTGGAATCCCGAACTCTATTAAAAACCAGATTTTCACTCCTTTATTCACTACTAAACCACGAGGCCAAGGCTTCGGACTAGCAGTTTGCAAGCGAGTTATAGAAGCACATGGCGGCACAATATCTTTTGAAAGTACAGTTGGGAAAGGAACCGAATTCACGATTCAATTTCCAAACAATTAAGGTTCAATCATTTCCTTTTGTTTCGGGGTACCCTTTAGTCTTTGTCTGAGACTATAAACAAACGCAATAAACCAAAAGGCAACTGTAGCCCAACCTAATGCGAAACCCACTATGTTACCCAACAGGTAATAAGCTATTTCGAAGCCGACTATGGAAATAAAAGTCAAAAATGAACCTATAATACTGTAACCATGCAATGCATTTCGGCTTTTTATGACTGCTCTTAACATTAAGAGCAAAGCAAGGAAATTTATGATGCTTGCCAAATCCAAAGCTAAATTAGCTATGCCTAAAGTATCCATTTATTCTGTTTCCTAAAGCCAAAAACGGTTTGGCTCAACTTAAGACTATCGCAGATACCAAGCTCAAAATGTAAATTGCCTAAAACATTTGTGAGTCAATTAATTTTTAGGAAATATTCAATTTGGGAGGGTTTTGGGGTAAAGTTAAAAAAGCATAAAGTTCTAAAGTAACTTTGAAGGTTTAGGGGAGAATTCAGAGTGACGTCACTTCGAATATCGTTTATTTTGACCATTGTATTATTTGCTTTCTTGTGCAGTGGTCTTGTAGTAGGCTTAAATCAAGATCAAGCTACAGCAAGAGTATTGTTTTCCAGCGAGACACTGCCGGCAGGTCAACCAATAACTGGCGCCATTTTCTTTAGCAGCACTTCCAGCTATTCAATAGCTGTAACTGCTGTAAGCATACATTTCGACTGGATGCCCAGCGGCCAAGTAGTGGGTTATCAGTTAACTACCCCAGTTACCATTGAAAGCGGCAGTAACCACTTATTTGACCCAATGCAAATTCAAATTCCAGTAACCATAGATTCTGGCACTCATACCTACTACATTGGTATTGATGGAACAGAAAATGGTACTCCTTTCTCGTGGGATTCTCCACTGGCATCCGTAGATGTTACAGGTGGTATCGGTAGCGTTACTGTTGCACCATCAAGCACAAACTCGGGAGGGGAGCAGCCTGAGGGACAACCTAATTTGCTCCTCTATGGAGCGATTGTCGCTATTGTCGTCATTGTTGCTTTATTGATAGTAATTTTTATGCTGCGGAAAAAGCGCACAGGTTCTAAAAAGGCGGCAAATCAAGTAGATGTTCAACCAAAGTCATCCGCACCAGAAGAGACACCTAATCCTGAACAAGACTTCAATATTTAATCGATTTTCAGTCCTTACAGAATGGTTTTAACCGTGGAGACGTAGGTTGAAAAGGCTTATAGCTTAAGCCAACAACAATACATTTAAAACAGTGGCTCCTTTGACGGCAACCCAAGGCACACCGGTCCAAATTGGATTTGCAGTAGTTATTATCGTAGCCTTAGTATTTTCTTGTTTTTGCCCTTATTCAAAAGCACAAGTCCGCCAATCCTTTACGTCGTCAGACAAATTTAGCATCGCCCAACTTAACGGTACCATAAGTTTTGCCTTCAATGGCTCCTTTTCATCGGCAAATTTGGAGAATAACACTTGGGCTTTTAACGATTTAAGATTCAACATCTCCAGACCTCTTGGCAACCTCAAAGTTTCCGCTGAAAACTCGAACATGACAATTTACTCTTATCAAGCAAGCAATTTCTCTAGTCGAAGTGTATTTCTAAGATGCAATGTGAACGGTGTTGGAACGCAGACTGTGAATTTTGGGCTTAATGTTTCGAAACCAACTAGCTCCAGCGAATGGGGTGTTACAGTCAGACCAGCTGGAACCACCATTTGGCTCGCTGAAAATGAAGGCTGGAAACTCTTGCCTGACAATACAGTGATTGTCACTGGAATAACAGGCAACTTATCAATAGCGCATTACAATTTTGGTGCAAACATTGATGAGAATTTGCCCTTCTACCAAGCGCATTCAATTGCAATTATAACAGTTATAATTATAGTGAGCACAGTTGCGGTTGCTGTAGTAATAAGAGTTAAAGTGAGGAAGGATTAACATATGTCTTTGGCTGACTCATCTACCATAATATTATCGGCTTACGCCCTAACAGTGGCGGTAGGCATTATCGCTATTCTAAAATTTTCCAAAGACAAAACAAGAAAAATCACTTCTCTACGCCTCTTCATTCAAATAGCCGCAGTCTTCGCCGTATTCATGGGACTGCTAATAGGACCTTTCAACAAACCGGGATCACTATTTTATCCCTTAGGAATTTCACCTCGTGACCACTTAATTGGCTCAGAAATTTTAGGCAATCAATTTCCTGATGGCATCTCCGTGCCCATTTTAGCATGCTATTACCCCAACGGGCGAACAGTCACCTGTGCTATTTGGCAGTTACAAGCCTACGTTTTTCCCTTCTGGAACTACTCAAGAGGCTACGAAGTAATCTATTCTACTTCAGGTCTTGAAAAAATAGGAATAGTGATAGGTATGCTGGTTGTGGCATCTGTGATTTTGGGTAGGTCTTTCTGTGGTTGGCTCTGTCCTTTTGGCTTATATCAAGATTTACTCACAAGACTTCGCAAATCTACTAGACGGCGTCACCTGAGTTTTTCTGAAAAAACCAACATAAAACTTGGGCAATCACGATTTATCATAATCGCCATCTTTATGATTTTAAGTTTTATTTTCGCTTCATACACAATATTTGGAACTGAAGTAATCCCTGGAACCAAACTTGGTGGACCACAAGGAACCGAAGCAGGAATAGTTAGCAACATCAACCAACCTTTCTGCCTAGTTTGTCCCATGAGACCATTATGCATTTTGATAGAGTGCGCCATTGGACAAATGAACTACTCTTACATATCTCAAATTGTGTATGGACCTGGATGGATATCAGGTTTCTACTTAACCTCTATAAATCTAGCTGATTCTAGTCGCAATTACGATTTTAGCCCTGGCTTATAGGCGGTTCTGGTGTAGAATTTGTCCCCTTGGAGGCATAACTGCACTGTTTAGTTCATTTACGCCCTTCAAACAAATTGCTCTAACAAAGCTCCAAAAAGATGAACATAAATGCACTAAATGCGGCGTTTGCAAACGGGTTTGCCCTACCCAAGCCACTGCGATGTATGAGCAGAAAGGGGGAGATGTCACAGAATCAAGATGCATGCTTTGTGCACGATGTGTTGAAATTTGCCCCTATGAAGGCGCGTTGAAACTGACGTTTGCGGGAAAGACTTTAATGACCTCCAGGAATTGGCTGCAAGAAAACAAACTTGAAAGCAACAAAAACAATTGATTTCAAAAACTTTACAGTTTTGGGCTTATTACCGCTTTTTAAAAAATTTTTTACCGTTGCAAAGGGAAACCTGTTTTATGCGGCTCTTAGATAAGCAATGAGCCTTTCCCAGTCGCCTGTCTTCTTCAATTCTTTATTTTTCAATAAATCCATAATCCCGCCAGGGCTATACAATCCGCCGACTTTGGGGTAAATTCGCCTTGAAACAAGAGTGAAAGATAAATATCCTTCATTTCCTAATTTTTCATCAGTTACTTCATGCGAGTAACCCTTTTTTTCTGAAAGGATAACCACTGCAAAACGTAAATCTGGAGACAATTTTTTTAACTCATCAAAATTTTTCCTTAATATTTCTGACTGATTAGCGACAGCATTATTCTTAATTTCAATTACTAGGTTAACCTCATTGGGAGAATACTCTTTTTGATCTGGATTTATTGTAGATTTAAGTAAAAATAAATCATTCTTTTTGTTTGATCCCACAAGTTTTATGTTCGGATTGAAAGTCAGGTTAAACCCTCTTCTCAAAAGATGTTCTCGAATCACTACTTCTGTTGGCGCTCCGCTTTTTTTCTGGGCTGTTTTTTCTCTCTCTTGATGTATGAATTCTTCGGCAACTTCTAGTAACATCTGGTACTCTTCATCTTTTTTCGTTAGCAGAGCCTTTTTGAGGTCATTGAATTGATACATGGCTGTAACATGAAATTTTGCCATTAAAGAATGTGCTGTTTGTTTTTGGATATTGATGTTGGGTTGTTTCATTCTAAATTGGTTTTTAAGATCAAAAGTGGTTGCTCTAATTTCGTCCAAAATACAAAACCTGTTTATTTCTAACCTCAGGCATAAATGAACTAATTTTTTACTTCTCTAATCCTTGTTTTTCAGTTTATATAGAAATTTAACTCTCAAAAAATTGCGCTTAGAAAATAGTTACACACAATAAACAGGCACATTTGCACAAAAGGTCTATTGGTTGGTTACTTGATTTATGTTTGGTGGACGAGCCGGGATTTGAACCCGGGACCTCCACGATGCCAACGTGGCGATCATGCCAGACTGATCTACTCGCCCAAATTTATCTGGCTTCTGAAAGTTACCCTGCCTCATTTAATAAGCGTTTCTTATAGAGCCAAGGAAACCATTAAAAAACATTGTAGGAAAAACTTAAAGATTGTATCGACTCAAAGAAATTTATTCTAACCAATGAACTCAGAGTGCTTTTTTGGGTTTTTTGGAACTAAATTCTTTTTTCAAAGGTTTATGCGGCGTAGCTTTTTATAAGGCAAACGCAAATAGAAAAGCCAAGCAAGGTGCAAAAGTAATGCCTAAAGTTAAAGTTGCATTAATCGGCGTTGGAAACTGCGCCTCATCATTCATCCAAGGCGTCCAATACTATGGAAAACTTGAGAAACCTCAAGACTGTTTTGGATTGCGCAACCCAGTTCTAGCGGGATTAAGTCCCAAAGACATCCAAGTAGTCGCAGCCTTCGATGTGGATGATCGCAAAGTCGGCAAAGACCTATCAGAAGCAATTTTCGCTAAACCTAATAATGCCCCCAAAGTTTGTGATATCGCTCCATCGGGTGTTAAAGTAAATAAAGGTCCATTGCTTGACGGTGTTGGAAACCAAACTAAAGCCATAGTTCAAGTCAGCAAGGCACCTGACGCGGATGTAGCTAAAGTTCTCAAAGCCTCAGGCGCAGAAGTCATGGTTAATTTACTTCCGTCCGGCGCCACAAAAGCCACACAGTGGTATGCTGAGCAAGCTCTCGCTGCAGGTTGCGCTTTTGTTAACGCTACACCAAACTTTATCGCAAGCGACCCAGCATGGGCGAAAAAGTTTGAAGCAGCAAAACTTCCTCTTGTTGGCGACGACTTAGTCGACCAAGTCGGCTCAACCGCCCTCCACAAAACCCTGCTCAAGTTGCTCTCAGACAACGGAGTCCGAATCGACGAAACCTACCAGCTTGACGTTGGTGGAGGAACCGAATCCGTTGACACCATGGACCGCACACGCGATGCAAAACGAACCATAAAAACCGAATCCGTAGCATCCTCGATCCCCTACAAAGCCGAAATCGTCGCAGGCTCAACCGACTACGTTGATTTTCTGCAGAACAAACGAGACAGTTACTTCTGGATAAGCGGTGTTTACTTCTGTAATGCACCTATGAAGATTGACCTTAAATTCCAAACTGTTGACGCACCTAACGCAGGCAGCGTGCTCTTTGACGTTGTGCGTGCAGTAAAATTGGCGTTGGACAAGAAATTCAAGGGCGCAGTGCAACCAATTTGCGTTTACGGATTTAAGCGTCCACCTCAAATGGTGTCGCTTGAAGAAGCGGAAAAAGAATTCAAAAAATTCTTAGCATAAGCTAGATTTTTTCTAGCTCTTCAATTATCTTCTCTTTAGTACCGTTGTGTTTTAGGGTGTCTTTTAGTGTATTTATGGTTTTGACTGGTGTTGGGTCTACTCCGCGAACCACGGCTAAGTAGACGCTTATAAAGTCACCAACAAGTATGGTTGAGAGCATCTTTGCCAACGAGCTTTTGCCCTGCACTTCTAAATCAAACATTACCAACCCGACCCTTTCCATGATTTGTTTGGTTGTTTCAATTCGACTCTCGATTTCCACCGGTTCGTCGACGTCGCGGATGAATATTACTGAGAACCATTTGCACTGTTCGCCCCTGCCTTCCCAGCCAACAATCTCATTATGATCCAGTTCAGGGAAATATTCCCATTTGGCTGCTGATTTGCTGTTCTCGTTAAACTGTTGCTTAAATCGCAGGGCAACACTGCGGTAGAACCCAAATCCATAAACCGCAGGTGCTGATTCATCGATGTTTTGGGCAACGTTTTTTGCAAAGTTCTCGTTTGTTGGTTTTTTAGGCGAGTTTTCTTCGCTGATTTTTTCCAAAAGACTGTAGGTTTCGTTTAGTTCTTCCTTTACTCCTTTGACTAATCCTGCTTTCTCAATGTAAACAAGAAGCGGCACAAGCATGTAAGGCAGGGCTGCACGTGGAGGCATTCCAGCAGGAACCTGAAGGTGGGGCACTTTGTGTTTCTGAGCGTACTTGATGAGTGCGCCGCCGCTGCTTATGCAGTAAATCATGCATTTGCGTTTGAGTGCATCGAGAAAGCTGCTCAATGTTTCTTCGGTGTCACCTGAATAGCTCGTGATGAAAACCAGCGTTTTCTTGTTAGCGTACGCTGGTAGTTTGTATTCTCTGCTGACCTCGATGGGTACGTTTAACTGGGTTTTTGCCCAGTCTTTTAGTAAGTCGCCCCCGATGGCTGAACCGCCTAAACCTGCCACTACAATATTGCTGGGCTTGGGGTAATCTACAATAATTCTTTCTGCGTTTTTTGCGGCTTCGCGGTAATGTTTAGCGGCATTAACAGAAAAATTCAGCATACCGCTTTTATCGACTGCATTTATTCTTTCAACGTTATCTAAAAGTGCTGTTGGCAACTTGGGTCCTCCAAATAATACGCAGTTTTATATCTCATCTCTGCCTTTTAAGCACACCGCAGACAAGTAAGCGTTGAGGGGTAGAACAGCATGAATAAAAATAAACTTTCAATCGCGATTCCGGCATCTACAATATCCGACACTCCGCATCCAAGGGAGAAAACAGCGAAAATCGGGTTGATTGGGCGAACAGCGGCGATTTTTAGAGTGAACGAAATCATAGTTTACCCCGACAACCTTAAAGTGGACCAGCACAGAGACCTGGATTACATTGCTCTTCTGCTCAACTACTTGGAAACCCCTCAGTACCTGCGCAAAGCGCTTTTCAAACTTGACCCTGATTTGGAGTTTGCGGGAATTCTGCCTCCGTTACGTACACCACATCATCCATTGAGCGGCAAAACCAGGCACCTGCAAGTAGGCGAATACCGTGAAGGAGTAGTTTTATCTGAGACCAAAGAAGGATTGGTTGTTGACATTGGAGTTCAGCAACCGGCGGTTTTGAGGCAAAAACAATTTGCGTTGGGGGAGCGTTTAACGCTGCAAGTAATCAACGTTGGCAAACAGATTGAAGTTCAAGCTGCAAACCGCGATGATGTTCCGCAGTATTGGGGTTATAAAGTTCGTGTGGAGAAGCGTTCTTTTGGGCAATTAATGTTTGATCGGGATTTTGATTTAAAGATTGCTACGGCAAAGGTAGGTGACAACTTTATGGACGTTGCCTACAAAATAGGTGCGAAATGGTGCAGCAGCCAACGTGTCTTAGTGGCGTTTGGTGCTCCTTCCCGAGGATTACATGAAATCGCCGAAGACGAAGGCTTAAAACTGGACAGCGTCACAGATTTTGTGGTTAACACGGTGCCTAATCAAGGAACCGTAACCGTTCGTACAGAAGAGGCGCTTTTGGCTTCCTTAGCAATTCTAAACGTATATTTCAACTAACGTTTTTTCTCTGTCGTTATTTAGAAGTTTTGGCTAAAGGCATAAAAGCCTCTTTTGTTTTATTGTGGAGTCTATGCCCTCTCTTGACTTTGCTATGCCAACTGCGCTTTTGATTGTAGTGATCGTTTCTATGTTCTTAAACAAGCGTGCTGAAGGCAAATTGGCAGCGACAGTCGAGCAGAAAGAGTTCAAGACTCGAGACATTATTCTTCTAGTACTGTTCATAGCCACTGCAATTTCAGTCATCGCTGTCACTTCAATGCTAAACCTAGGAGAAGTCTTCCCAAACATCCTCATGATAGTTTTCTTAACCTCCTACACTATGCTCCTGTTTACCTTTGCACTCGTATTCTCCAACCTGACCAGAATTCGTGTGCAGTTACTCTCAGCAGGATTCGGTATTGCAAGCTTAATTGTAGGGGTAGCGAGCCTTATCGGTCCGCTATCCGATGCCTATACAATCTATAGGGCAATTGCGTTTTTTGCGCTCACAGCATTATGCTACGGCGTTGTAGTTTATGAACAAAAAAAAGTTATCTCAAAGACACGGTGGTATTTGGCTGCTCAACCACCAGCAATATTTGTTTTACTGTTCGCATTCTTCAACGTTGCATACGGAGGGACTGTCAGCGTTTGGTTCCCAGTCCTAATGGATGTCTTCGGATTCACATTCGCTATCCTAATCATCCTGTATCTTTCATCAATGTTTAACTGGAAAACAGTGGGAATTTTTGCAGTGCTGCTAACGATTCTGGATGTCATACTGGTTTTTAGCGGACCAATGGTGACAGCAGCACGCACATTCACTGGACTGGGTCTTCCAGTTCTGGTTTACCTGCCAAACTTCCCAGTTATACTAAACCAAGCAGGCGAAATTGGACTCCGCGGACTAGGCCTTGGCGACTTCTTCTTTGCAGGAATTCTAGCCGTCCAAACATTCAAGCAGTTCGGCAAAAGAACTGGCATTATAACGGCTGTTGCAATGGCTTTAGCTTTTGGAATCTGGGAAGCCTTTTTGCCTGAAATAACAAAGTACTTCAACATTGGAGGGTTCCCGGCGACTGTGTGCATAATCACCGGTTGGTTACCGATCGTCGCTTGGAAACTACTAACTACAAGAAACCAACCTAAATCTCTGCCAGTTGCTGAACAAATCGATCAACCAATCGAGCCGCCGACAAATTCCCCATAAATTTATCAATCTCAATTATGAAAGTCGTTAATTTGATTATAAAGTAAAAGATTTTTTGGGAAAAATTGCTTAAAAATAAAATTAAGGCTTATTTTACCCGAATAGGGCGCCTAATCCTTCTAGTGCTGCATCTTCCTTGGCTTTCTCTTCTTCAGCTTTCTTCTTCTTGTCTTCTGGTGCGGCTGCTGCTGGTTTTGCTTCTCCTGCTGGAGCGATTGGAGCTGCTGCCATCATTGCTGGAGCGGCTTTGATTGCTTCTTCAATGTTTACTTCACTGAGTGATGCAACGAGTGCTTTAACTTGTATAGGGTCTATTGTGACGCCTGCTGCTGTGAGAACTTTTGTTACTGATTCTTCGTTTATTTCTTTTCCTGCCTTGTGAAGGAGCATTGCTGCGTAAATATTTTCCATACTTTTTCACCTCTTATTGCACTATTTTAAACTTTTTATTGGTCTGACCCGCTTCGAATTAGAAGATGGTCGTTACCTGAAATGGCAGTTTTATCCGCCGTTTTCTTGCCGTTTAACAGAATACCCGATGCCTTAAGAACCTTTCGTACATGCATTATGCAAGTATCAATCCATATTTTTCATTCCAGATTCAAAATAAAACATGGGAGTCACCAATAACATTATCTTGCAGAACAAACCACAAATGCACATAGCTTACAGGTCATGATATTATGGGAAACATTACAGTAGCCATCCTTGGTCCAATAGATTACGGTAGCAACCTTGCCAAAAAAGGAACATCTACAGACATAACTCTCTATAACCTCAAAAAAGGCGAAGACACCGTAACCTTCATCGAACCCACAAGATACCCCGAACGATTGGCACCGCTCTTCTATGCTTGTGCCTTAGCAAAAAAAGCCATAGTTATCGTTGATGAAATAAACGCCACTTTCGGCGAGCAACTTGTAATGCTTCAATGCAGCGAAATAAAAAGCGGCTATATAATCCTGAGAAACTATGTTCCTAAAGAAAAAATTGAAGCCCTTATAAAAGGAACAACTCTGCAAAAATTTGAGATTGTAGCAGATGACCTAAACGTTCTACGTGAAAAACTGTTGATAGAAGCTTCCCAACATAAACCAGTTGAAGTTCAAGCCGGACAGCAAGCAATCGGATCGGTGCCGGTAGATCATGCTTTTAACGTTAAAGGCGTTGGAGTAGTAGTTCTCGGAATCGTTGTTTACGGCGTAGTTCAGAAGCATGCAGCACTCAATGTTCTTCCCGCGATCAAAACAGCTCAGGTACGCTCTATCCAAAAACATGACGAAGAATTCGACCTTGCATGGGAAGGCGACCGAGTTGGATTAGCATTGAAAAACGTTGAAGTGGAAAACTTAGACCGCGGAACCGTCTTAACAAATGATCCTGCAATAAAAACCACAACTACATTGAACACTCAGGCTGCGCTTGTCAAATATTGGCAAATCCCAATCAAGCCAGGCATGGTTATGCATGTTGGTCACTGGACGCAGTTCATAACCGCAAAAGTAGATTCTGTAGCTGACGCAGGCGACTGGAAAAAACCGACCCTAACCCTAACGCTTGATAAACCACTTGTCCATCGCCCAAACGACAAAGCTGTGCTGATGTATTTAGAAGGAGCCAAACTCCGTGTAGCCGGCACAATAGAACTACCATAATTCCAACTCAGTTCTCCAAATGCAACAAAAAATCCGATTATATAACCTATTTATCCACTTTATTAATATGGTTCTAGAGGTATCTCATTTGGCGAAACGCGTTTTCGAAATTGTCAATAAGTTAAGATTACGAGTTACGGGCTTGTTGAGGTGAAAGGAACTAAAAATCAACATAGACGTCTTTTGCTAATCCTGAGAAATACCTGATTTGTTTGCCGATTGAAAAACTCGTTGCCGACACAAAAGTCGACCCCGAAGCCACAGAGATGTACAAGAAGAAGATTCAAAACGGGAAGACAATTGCGCCCTCGCAGGAGATTTCTCAAGCGTAATTTTTTACATGACTGAACACGGCTATTTCCAGCCAAAACCGGAAACCAAGGAAGAAAATAAAAAAAAGATTTTAGACTTGCACGAAAATGTCCAAGATTTTCTCCAAAATTTTCTAAAAGATCCAAATAAACTAAAAGCGCCAAAGAGAGAAACCAAACCTGACATTTAATTCTCGACCTTAACCGCGATTCATATTCAGCTTTCCTCATGGTGGAAAAGACGACATATCTTTTCCTAAAGATCGCAAAGCAATGGATGAATCCATAGAAATTCTCAGGCAAACAATGGAAGAGGCGAAAATCGGCGAAAAAGAAAAACTGGAATCGCTACAGAGACTCCGGCGGTTTGTTCTGGCAGACACAAATTCTTAAAGCAAGCTGCTACAAATAAGGTTACTATGTCTGAGCCACAAAATTTTGTTTACCCGAGAATAGGGGCAGCTTCCGGAATAGTAGCGCCCATAATTGCGTTCATCTGCATTTTAACTGCCATCGCTTCCTATCCCCCATTCAGCTGGACAAACAACGCCTTAAGCGATTTAGGTGTCGTTTCAGGCATAACTGCCTCTCTTTTCAACATTGGGCTCCTTGCCTGCGGAATCTTAGCCTTCAACTTTGCAATATTCGGCTTATTCACCTACTTTGGGAAAAGGTGGGTCGGGAAAATAGGTTCAGTAGTCTTTGCAGCTGCAGCCCTAGCACTAATTGCAATCAGTGTATTTAATGAGAATTTTTCGCCAACCCACTATCTCGTTTCCGTAGCGTTCTTCACGTTGGCGCCGATTGCTCTATTCGTCTTAACTTTTGGTTTTTGGCTCAATCACCAGCGCGGCATGGCGACTTTCACAGTTGCGGTTGGTGTTGCGGCAGCATTGCCATGGATTCTATTGTTCACATTTAATTATGTTCCTAACGTCGCCATCCCCGAGTTCCTATCGGCACTTGCCGTTTCAGTCTGGGCAATGTTTCTCGGCAAAAAGATGTTAAGCCCTAAAGCCTGATTGAGTCAACATACATTTGGGCACAGCAAAAAGACGAAAAATCCGTTTTGTAGCCCTTGCTTTTCGCGTATTCAACTCCTTCTTCACTTGGAAAAGCGATGGCGTCAACCCCTGCTTTCAGGGCTAAAACGTCGGTTTCTCCTCGATTTCTTCCTTTGGGACGCATGCATCCTAAGGCAAGAGGGATTTCTGGGAACATCTGCCGTGCTAATGCCGTAACTTTGGATATGTCGATTGGTTTGGGCGGCGGTGTTTTTGCCATAGCTGTTCCCTGGATGGGCATGAACGCAATTATCACAAGAGCAGACGGTTTGATTTTCTGTATCATTTTAAGCGCCTGAATTTCCCCGTCGAGTTTGCCATCGTTTAACCCAACTATAACGTGAGGAACGATCTTTAATTTTGCTTCTTTCAGTACCTTGAGTGAGCTGGCGTAATCTTGGATTCTTGCTTTGAGGTTGTAGATTTTCCCTACTGTTTCAGCTGAGCCGATGACATCTATCAAGGCTGCATCAACATCAGCTTCTTTGAGTGCAACAGCAGTATCCTGCTTGATTATACCGGTGTGAACAAAGACGGTTAAGTCGAGTTCCCGCTTAAATCGCCCAAGTACAGGCACAAAATCATCTAAAGGTACTGAGCCATCTGGTAAGCATCCGCCACTGACGAGACACCCTTTAGCACCGTTTTTCTTCAATTTCAAGCCTAACTCAAACAACCTGTCGGGTGTCACTGCTGAATGCATTGTTTCAAGGACTTTGCCTCCGCAGTGTTTACAATTCAACGAGCAAACGTTGCCTGTGACCGATATGGTTGGGAATGCGTTTGTTAATGAGCAATAATGTTTGGTTTTGTAATAGGTGAAGCTGGGAGCGTAAAAACGGATGGTGTTTTGCTTTGGTTTAAGGATATCCAAATCCAGTAGAGTTCGGAGTTCAGCTTCGTTAAGGCTCCAAATTGCTTCTGGAGTAATGTTCGGCATGTTTTTCAAGCGTAAGAAATCCTTGTCTTGCTTAATAGGTTATGCAAATTTCAAAGTGTTAAAAAACTGCTCGAAAAAGTTTAAGGCAATTAAAAAAATTTGAGGTTGCTTTGAAATGTTTAAGTGTGGTCGTGTTTGCTTAGGTCTTCAGCTTTTTTGCCGAATCGTCTGGACAAGAACTTACGGATTTCTTCAGCAAACACAACTATCAATGCCAGTGAAATTAGGTATATCCAGTCTGTGACGCCCAACGCGGTTGTTCCAAAGACATGTTGCATCACGGGCACATACACTAGGACTGCAAGAATTGAAATTTGAGACACTATGCCTGCGATTATCCATTTGTTGGTTTTAATGCTTGTTTTGAAGATTGATTGTTTGCTGGTTCGACATGCAAGTACGTTTCCTGCTTGAGCAACCACTATGCCTGCAAATGTCATTGTTACTCCTTTTATGTAAACTGGGCTGTTTGGGGCTAAAGATTGACCAAATTGCCAGCCTCCAGCTGTCCAAGCGCTTATGCATCCGATCATTGCGCCAACTGCGATTATTATTCCGATGTAGAGTGAACGTCCGAAAACTCTGCGAGTGAAAAGTCTTTCTTTAATGCTTCTTGGTGGCTCCTGCATTATGCCTGCTTCTGGCGGTTCTCTGCTGAGGGCTAAGCTGGGAATGACGTCTATGGCTAAGTCAATGGCTAAAACTTGGACAACGAGCAAAGGCAAGGGAATCGCCAGTACTGCGTAGAGCACGTAGGGGATTAGTTCTGCCCAGTTGTGCGAGAAAACGTAAACGATGAATTTGCGGATGTTCTCGTAGATTGCTCTGCCAGACTCAACCGCTTTAACGATGGATGCGAAGCTGTCGTTTAGCAACACTATGTCTGCGGCTTCACGCGCCACGTCGGTTCCTGAAGCCCCCATTGCAACGCCTATGTCGGCTTCTTTGAGTGATGGTGCATCATTTGCTCCATCACCTGTAACTGCAACTACTTCGCCGCTTTTCTTGAGAACTTTAACTATACGGAGCTTCTGCTCTGGAGAAACTCGCGCGAAAATTACGTTGCCCTTTTTAACTTCGTCTACTATGACTTGGTCTTTTAAGTCTTCAAGGTCCACGCCCCTTATGACTTGGGCGAATTCCTTATCGACTATGCCGACTTCTTGAGCTATGGCTTGAGCGGTTGGGCCATAGTCACCTGTGATGATAACGGTTTTTATTCCGGCTTGTTTAGCTTTTTGAACTGCGTTTTTTACTTCTTTTCTCGGTGGGTCTCGCATTCCTGCTAAACCGACGAAAATGAGGTCTTTTTCGGTTTCTTCGTCTTTCTTATAATCGCCTTTGGGAATTTGTTTGTAAGCAAACGCTATAACACGTAGGCCTTCGTTGGCAAATTCGTGGATTCTTGTCTCTATCCAATCCATATTTTCTTGAGATAAATCTTCTACCTTGCCGTCCACGAAAACTTTATTGCATAAATCTAAGATGTTTCTTGGTGCACCTTTGGTATAAATCAAAACGTTGCCGTTCAATTCGTGAACTGTGCTCATTCGTTTTCGTTCAAAACTGAACGGTAAAATATCAATGGTAGGTTTCTCTGCAATTAATTCTTCAATGCTTTGACCATACTTCAATGCTGCAACAAGAAGTGCTCCATCTGTTGGGTCGCCGATTACACTCCAATTTTTGTTACGGTCGGTAGGAGGATCAATTTTGGCGCCATTGCAAAGAGCAGCAATTTCAAGGAGTTTATCAAGAGATTTTGTCTCGCCTTCTTTGAGGGGTTGACCGTTTATGGTGAAATCGCCTGCTGGCATATATCCTAAGCCTGAAACTTCGATTAATCTGTCTTTTACCCAGAGTTTGTTAACAGTCATTTCGCCTTTGGTGATTGTGCCTGTTTTGTCTGTGCAGATTACGGTGACGCTGCCTAAAGTTTGCACCGCTGATAAGCGTTTGACTAGAACGTGCTGTTTAACCATCTTGAGTACGTTGATAGCTAATGCGCTGGAAACTGTAACCTGTAAGCCTTCGGGTACACAAGCTACCATTACACCGATCATGAAAAGGAAGCTTGCCTGAACAGAAGCACCCAATAAGAGAAAGCTAACAATAAAGAAAACGGTTCCAACAACTACCGCAATTATGAAATCGTACTTTGCTGTTAAAGCTATTTCCTTCTGCAAGGGGCTGTCTGCTTCTTTAATCGTTTGGGTTAAACTGGCGATTTTGCCAAACTGCGTTTCCATGCCTGTAGCGTAAACAACAGCTTTTCCCTGACCCTTAGCCACGCTTGTGCTCATAAAAACAAGGTCAGGCGCATACAAGTATGCCTTCTCAACTACTTTTACCGGTTCAGCAACCCGCGGTTGCGGCTCAGATTCCCCAGTTAAAGGCACGTTATTTGTCCATAAATCAAAAACTTCTAGCAAACGTGCGTCTGCTGGAACACGGTCGCCTTCCTCCAATTGAACGATATCTCCAGGAACAATCTCCTTTACTGAGATTTTCTTGAGTTCGCCATCTCGGAATACTTTGGCGTACTCGGGCATCCAGCTTTTGAGAGTTTCCATGGCTTTTTCTGCACGTGCCTCCTGAAAGATGCTGACGAAAATGTTCACGAAAACGACAGTAAGAATGATTAAGGCAAGTTCTGGACTTCCGCTTATATATGATAGGACAGCTGCCACAAGTAGCAAGATTCCGAATAAATCTTTGAGATTGCGGATAAACTTGTAAATGAAAGGAGCCTGCCTTTTTTCGGATAACCTATTGTAACCGAATTTCTTTAGGCGCAGTTTAGCTTCTTGGCCGGTCAATCCATTTTCCGATGTATTTAAGTCCTCGAAAACCTCGTTAATCGGCAAAGAAGCAGCTTTTTCCAATTTTATTCCGCCAAAACCTCAATAAATAGTTAGTAAACAACCTCGGCAATAAGTGAAGATGACTGGTGCTAAGGACTCTTTATGCAATGCGTTATTTTCCTGAGCATCGTTTGGATGATACATTAATATCCTCATCGTTTAAACTACATCGTCTATTTTGATGGTTTAATTTTAAGTAATTTGTTGGTTGTTGCTTTTAAACTAATCGCACGTTAAATCGGCTTTCACCCGAAAGAAATGAAAGGTACTGTTGAATTGTATGCAAAGCCTGCCTTAATCATTTAATATTTTCTTCTCCTTTAGCTTGAATTCTTTGTCTATTAAAAAAAATAATATAGATTTATTCTTTTTTGCGAATTATCCTTTACCAACTTCCGAATTATCCTTAAAATCTTCATAAAAACAATAATTGTTAGCAAATAAGGCCTTGTTTTAGGAAAAACGCAGCCAAAACTCACTTGACACCCATTTTTTAGCTCAATTATATTCAGAAAATAATGCCATAAAGTTAATAGGCTACAAACTCGACTTCCATGTAGCTTACCAATTTCATGAGAGAGTAAATAATGATTCAAGTAATTAAAAAACAAGTCTTTCAAGTAATAAATTCAATTAAATTGGAGTTTGTATAGTTATGGCGCGTTATAGGCAAACAGACGAAATTGTAAAACTAATGGAAACCCCCATTTTCGTACGCAACACCAGCATCATCGCCCACGTTGACCATGGAAAAACAACCCTTGCCGACAGTCTTCTGGCAGCGGCAGGCATAATCAGTACCCAAACGGCAGGACAAAAACTGTTCCTCGACTCATGGGATCTTGAGCAAAAACGTCAAATGACCGTTTTCGCTTCAAACGTCAGTCTAGTCCACACTTACCAAGAAAAAGATTACTTAATCAACTTAATCGACACCCCCGGTCACATTGACTTTTCAGGAGCTGTAACAAGAAGTCTGCGAGCAGTCGACGGTGCACTCGTAGTTGTAGATGCAGTTGAGGGACCAATGACCCAGACTGAAACCGTTCTAATGCAAGCGCTAAGAGAACGCGTAAAGCCAATTCTATTTATCAACAAAGTTGACCGTTTGATAAAAGAAATTAAACTAACCCCCCAAGAAATCCAGAAGAAATTTGCAAAGATTCTCCTAAGAGTTAACAGTCTAATCGAGAAATATGCACCTGCCGAGCACAAGAAAGACTGGCAAGTAACAATTGAAGATAGTCGTGTAGCATTTGGTTCAGCCCTTCACAAATGGGGGTTAAACCTTGATCACATGAAAATGAAGAAAGTCACCTTCCAAGATATCATCGATGCTTACACAGGTGATCCAATTGAAGTTGGTAGAAAAGTCGACGAACTCAGTAAACGAGCTCCCTTGCCAGAACCGATCTTAGATATGTTCGTTAAACATCTTCCAAACCCCTATCAAGCTCAGCCATATAGGCAACCTCAAATTTGGCCAGGCGACGTAGATAGCAAAACCGGTCAGGGAATGGCAAAAGTTGATCCTAAAGCACCATTGCTCATGTGTATCTCAACCATTGAAGTTGATCCACATAGCGGAACAGTTGCAATCGGCAGAATATTCAGCGGTTCAATCGAGAGAGGCAAGACCGTTCAGCTTTTAAGTAGTAGCCAAAAAGGCACTATTCAACAAGTATTCATGAGTATGGCGACAGATCGAGTCCTTATCGACAGAGTTCCAGCGGGAAACATAGGCGCAATCTCTGGCTTACCATCCATTCACGTTGGCGAAACAATCGCTGAAGAAGGTGAAGAGGTTCACTCGTTTGAAGGTTTACGTTATGTTTCAGACCCAGTCGTGACTGTCGCTGTTGAACCTGAAGACGTCAAAGACCTGCCCTTATTCGACAAAGTCATGCATAAGCTCACGACCGAAGACCCTAACCTTCACTTCATTATGAACAAAGAAAGCGGCGAATTCCTCTTATCAGGTATGGGTGAACTTCACCTTGAAATTACCGCTTACAGAATGCAAGAGGCAGGCTTAAAAGTTAAGCTCAGCAAGCCAATCGTTATCTTTAGAGAAACAATAAGTCATGACTACAGAGGACCAGCAATTATGGGTAAAAGCCCCAACAAACACAACAAACTATGGATTAGCATCGACAAATTATCTGAAGAAGTCATTGAAGCAATCAAATCCGATAAAATCAGCGACATGCAAAGCAGAGACGAAAGAACCAAAGTCTTACGATCACTTGGTTGGGCACCAGACGAAGCCAAAGGCGCCGTTGCAGTTGAAGAAAACTGCATACTCTGCAACCGAATTAGAGGACGCCAATATGTTGAAGAAATCATCGACCACATTAAAACTGGATTCCGCGAAGCAGTTCACACTTCACCACTCGCTAAAGAACCAGCTTACGGCTTAAAAATTAACCTTGAAGACATAGTCTTGCATGAAGACCCAGTTCACAGGGGTCCAGCACAAGCAATACCTATGACTTGGAGACCAATCTACTGCGCTATACTCTTGAGCGATCCAAAACTGCTTGAGCCATTGATGAGTTTCGAATGCAAAGTTCCAAGCGAATATGTCAGTGCCGTCATTACAATGCTAAACAAACGTCGCGGCAAAATACTGGACATGCCTTCAGAAGATGACATAATTACTGTTAAAGCAGAAATGCCAGTTTCAGAAAGCTTCGGTATAGCTGATGAATTGCGTGGTTCAACTTCAGGTAGAGCATTTTGGGCCACACAATTCAGTCGTTGGGCATATGTTCCAGAACAAATGCAAGCTGAAAACATAAAGAAGATCCGTGAACGCAGAGGATTACCCTTAGTTCCACCAAAACCAGAAGAATACTTCGAGAAAGAATAAGCCTCAAGCTTTCTTCTCTATTCTCTTTTTCTTCATTTTGTTTTTTGAAAATAAACAATTTCTTGCCAGAAGCCACGTTTGTTTTTTAGAGGAAGGCTTTAATGCAAATCCTTGCTTAAGTTTAGTTGACTGTTTATGATTGTTGGAATCTGCGGAAGCCCAAGAAAGCAAGCCACTGAATACGTACTAGAACAAGCCCTCTCTATGCTAAAAGAGAAAGGCTTTGAGACAGCGCTCTGGACGGTTCGGGATAAATGGCTTGAGTTCTGTACGCACTGTGACTTTTGTTTAACAAACAAGAATTGCTTTTTCCAAGATGATATGGGAGAATTCTACGAGTTGCTGGTGCATGCTGAGGGCTTAATTTTTGCCACGCCAGTGTACAATGGCGGCGTTAGTGCTCAAATCAAGGCTGTGATGGATAGGACTCGTTCTGTTGTTGCTGCGGATAAGAATTTTTTTAAAGGCAAGATCGGCATGGGCATCACTATCGGTGGTGACCGTGCTGGTGGACAAGAGTTGGCGCTTTGGCAGATTCACACTTTCTTTGTCATTAACGGTATGATTCCTGTAGGAGGTGGGCCGTTTGGTGCGAATTTGGGCGCGAATTTCTGGAGTAAAGACACCTTAGAAGGCGTTAAGCTAGATGAGGAAGGTTTTCGCAGCCTAAAGAAGACGACGAAACGGTTTGCTGATTACATGGAGCTCTATTGTAAGAAACAGTAATTGGTGAATGTTTTGGCGGAAGTTAAGGTTAAGAAGCGTAAGGTCGCTTGGGGCATAACAGGGGCAGGCGACAAAATAGCTGAAATCATCGAAACCATGAAGGATTTAAAAAAACAATCAGAGGACATTTTGGAAATAGACGTTTACATCTCCAAAGCAGGCGAAACTATGCTCAAATTCTACCGTTTAGATGAAGAATTAAAGAATAATTTTGCCAAAGTAACAGTTGAAATGAACGCAAACTCGCCTTTTTTGGCAGGTATGGTGCAGAGCGGCAAATATGAATTCCTCTTAATTATGCCTGCATCCTCAAACAGCGTTGCAAAACTGGTTAACGGCATTGGAGACACATTACTTACAAACTCTGCGTTAATGAGCCTCAAGGCTTTCGTACCTGTTTGGGTTATGCCAGTAGATTACAAGGAAAGCATAGTTTACACCAAACTTCCCAACGGCAAAGAAATGAAACTGCGGGTGCGCAAAGAAGAGGCCGACCAGGTACGCAAACTGGAGCAAACTGAGGATGTTCGCGTTTTCGAGAACCCCGCTAAGGTACATGAAGGCTTTTTGGAGTGGCTAAAAACTGTTAACTCATAGGCACAATCCGATTATTGTCCCTTCCTAAAAATTCCTCAATTAATAAGCTTTGGAAAACGGCTTGTCTTATTGAAAATATTTGAGACAATTTGATAGATGACAATTGCGGAGTAAAAACCATATGAAAGCAAAAGAACCGGACGATATATGGCGTACTTAATGTCACTGACCACGAATCCTACGTTATTGTTGACTGACCAAACTGTATCTGGCCGAAAATGAATGCAATATGGTTCATAGACACCAATCACTTTGAAGCCTTTTCTTTCTATCCATGATTTAATGAATCCATCCTCGTAAGTGTGCAAATGAAAGGGGATTTGAATATCTTCAACGGTTTTTCGGCGAATAAGAATGTCGTGGGTTCCGCCTCTCTGCTCGAATATTTTTAGTGTCATTCTTTCGAAGAGTTTTAGTATTTTTGCTCCTTTTAGAACCGACCAGATTTCAATTCCCCAGATTGCTCCCACATCATCCTTTACGAATTTTTCAGCTTTTGCAAACCAGTTCTTTGACAAAATGACATCGCTGTCTACGAACATGAACCATTCGGTTTTTACTAGTTGAATTGCTGTTTGTCTAGCTTTGCCTCGGGTTCCTTTTTCTTGGACGAATTTTACGTTTCCATATTTTTCTTGGAATTTCTTCACTATGTTGACGGTCGCATCAGTGGAGAATCCGTCAACTACAATCAAGTTCCTAACAGGCACATTCTTGTAAACCGAGTTTATGCATTCCTTTAGCATTCTTTCGCTATTCATAGTTAAAATTGCAACATCTATAGCTTCCATTTTAATGGGTGCTCCTTTGCTGTCGTTGAAAGGTTCCATCAGCGAGAATCATTAGAAATTCAGGGTTTTTACACGATAAAGCAAATAATTGTATCGGAATGCGTCTCATTAATTCAACCCTTTCGCCGAACTGCTGACTCAAAGTGTTTCCCAAATTGTATGAGCTGATATTTAAACAAACGCTATAACCCCCCAGCGTTTAACTTGAATTGACCGCAGAATTTTTTTCACTAATGACTAGTTTACCTGCTGTTTCAGGAAAGATATGCTTTCTGTGTTGTTCCACGGCGATTTTCAATTTATTGAAGAAAAGAACTATAATAATGACACCTTCTATGCGAAAGACTGTCGATAACAAATCCGTTTGGATGCTCTCTCCAAAATAGCTTACAAACTAGCTAATCGAACTAGTTAAGTCATACAATTGCACCAAATGGAACATAAAATAAGTTATTTGTAACGTGAAAGTCACAAACCATAAAAATCATTTGTACTTAGAAAAGCCTCCTTAAGGTGACATCAATGAACTTCTGTCCACAATGCGGGGGATTGCTCCAAGTAGTCAAGAAGGGTGTTCCTTCACTCAGATGCCCAAAATGTAAATACAAAAAGCCTCTAAAACAAGAAGAAAGAAATCAAAAAATAAGTGTTCACTGCGGCAAATCGTCAGAAATTGCGGTCATAGACAAAAAAGCAGCATCGCTAAGACAAATGCCGATAGTTAATGTGGTTTGTCTAATATGTGGCCACACCGAAAGTGAAACTTGGAACGTGGAAGCAGCAGATGAGACCATCCATTCAACGATCACCTTCTTCAGATGCACAAATTGTGGAAAAACAAGAAGAGAAACCGGATGAACCAAACAACAAAGCATTGTCTTCAAGAAAATTTAGAAAATTCACTTTTAATTTCTTCTGCTTTAGGGCTTCTTTGTCTCCGCGCGTTATTGATTTCTGTTGTTTTGTTGTAGTTTGAAGCGAAAACTTTTTGATAAATTTGAAGAGTTTACTCTTTAAATCCAATGTCTTTTTATAATTCTGTATTGTATGTTTCTAAAAGTAAATGTTTGGGGTTGTAGTATAGCCAGGTAGTACGGCGGGCTCCAGAAAGCATTAGATTGCTTGACCCGTTAGGGGATGACGAAATTCTGGAGCGGTCTACTTTGGGGAAACCCGTTGGTCATCGGTTCAAATCCGATCAGCCCCACCATTTTACTTTTAATGAAATAGTATTTTCTCAAGTGGCAAATTTTTATTAAATTTTGTCAGAAATTACGGTGATAAACAACCAAAAAAGAGTAAATTACATCTTGGTGGTGTATGCCTAAACGTTCAAGTTTCTTAAGTTCCCTAACTCTACATGTAATTGTTGATTCCGTTTTGCCCTGTTTGCGTTGCCAAAACAGATAATCTGCAATGTCTTGCTTAGGCTTTTCCTGAAAAATTATGGTGACTATTTGATAGCTATTAACTCAAATTTCTTGAATTGCGACCCCGATTGCTTCATAACTTGTAAACTATGGCGAAGTTTAGCGTCCTCCATTGACAGCTCAGTTAGTTGTCTCTCAAGGTCGTCGCTGAGTTCGGCAGTGAACACTTTGATGGTTGCATTGTAAATCTTCGCTTTCTTTATTTTATCCAAATCGAGCCCGCTTTGTGCGTCAAGACAGAATGGAACCTGATCATCGATGTTCTGAGCATCAAGGTGTCGTTCCTGATAGTTAACTTTCATAACTCGAATTCTCCTCTGAACGGTTTCAGCGTACTTCCACTCGGGGCTAGACATGCATATCACCACTCATTAGCAGCATGCTTACATTTTACCTTAACTGCATGTTTCCTAGATAGAGAGCAAAAAACCATGGAATTTGACTTCTTTTGCCCATCGTTTTACCTATATGAATTAAGAACATTAGCTATTTGATTTTATCAAAATGGGTTATTTTAGGGTTTGATGGAAGAAGTGGTATTGCGATGTGGTTCTTCTTCTATTACTATTTAGCTTCATAGGAACCATTAGGTTCTTTTTTAGAATCAATTTTTTTCTTATAAATATTAGTTTCTGTAGAAATACTTTGAATGGCGAGGTTAGATTGTCTAGAGCAACGGATTCCCACGCTAAAACATGTAGAATGAATTCCAATTCGACTATAAACAAAGCATGCTAGCGCATACAAAGCGTCAAGCCTTGGAAAAAAGCTGTGAATGTCCTTCTTTCGGAAGCAAAAACATAAGGTATATATGGGATAGTTGAACAATAGGGTTGGGTTTGCCGGTCAAAGGACTCGGGTTCCACCTGATCCCATTCCGAACTCAGAAGTTAAACCGTGTTCCGTTTCCAGCTGTAGTGTGGTCTTAGGCCACGTGAACCTGGGAAAGCTGGCAACCTATTCTTATTAATTCTAATAAAGACTTCAACGTGATTTGGCATAGCTTTATAACTTACTTGTAATAGTTTTTGGAGAAGTGGTGTCTTAAAGTGAGTCTTATTCCCGGAAGCGATTCAATTACTCAGATTATCAGTTTGCTATCATACGTTTTCTTCATAGTTTTAATTTTCTACGGTCAACGTATTCAAATGTACGTTATGATCCGAGAGGTCGAAAACAGCCTCCATAAACTGCGGCACATAAAGGAAGAAGGTAGAAAAACCGCTATAGAAACATTAAAGGAAATTGGGAAACCAACCGCCGACCCCTCAACCCGCGTAGATCGCTACTTAGAATACTTTACAATCGGGCCCCAAAACATGGATCCTGCAGGGATAGTGAATAAGCTTGATCACATCCTTGACGTACGCGACGAACGACTAAAAGAAGAAGTCAGACTAATGGCGCCCGCAATCCAAAACGACGAAGTCCAAATCAACAACCTCGAAAACACACTGGAGGCAGCAATGGCACTTAACTTCATTTACAAAGTCGTACGCCACTATTACATCCAAGGAAAGAAAACCTTAAGCCTCTATGTAATAATGCAGCTTCAAATGATCTTGCCCCTGGTAATGAAAGAAGCTGAAGCATATTCAAGCGCCCTCAAAGCATTCGCATTTGGGCAGCCAATAGGCGATGGCGCTGGTCCTTTAGTGGCAGGAAAACTCATGCACGGCTACGAAATTCGTAAACTGCCAAAAGACTGTGTAATGGCAACAGTGCCTATTGAAGGACGTACAGCCATAATAATCAAAGCAGAAGGACCCGGTGGAAACGTTGGCAAACCAGGTGAGGCAGTTGAAGCAGTTATCGAAGAAAACGAAGGCAAAATCGGCCTCCTAATCATGATCGACGCAGGCTTAAAACTTGAAGGCGAACTCGTAGGAGAAGTCTCAGAAGGCATTGGTGCAGCAATAGGTGGACCAGGCGTAGACGCATACAAGATAGAAGAAAAACTAACTAAATATAAAATCCGCAACTACGCGGTAATAGTAAAAGAAGACATCGGTGACGCAGTATCTCCAATGCGCAAGGAAATCCACGATGCAACTGACAAAGTCATCGAACGCGTCAAAGGAGTCATCTTGGAACGAACCAAAGAAGGCGACAAAGTCATAATCGTGGGCGTTGGCAACTCAATCGGAGTTGGACAATAATGAGGATGAAAAACATGACACAAAACCAAACCCAAGCAACAGAATCAGCAAGCAAAAAAATCTCCACCTACCTCACCATGATAGTCTTAATAGTCATGGCACTCGCTGTAACAGCACTGTTCATAGCCTTCGAAACTTATTTGGCAGGCGATCAAATAGCTGCATTCGTATTAGCAGGCATAGGCTTAATCGCATTGATACTTTCATTATTCTTACTCTACCAATCAAAGTTGCAGTCAGCCAAAGTAAAAATTGAAGTACCCAAAGTAATGACAACCATCGAATGCAAATGCGGCAGCAAAACTGTACGTGAATTCCAACGCGGCGACTACGTATACAAAGAACTTGATATTCCATGCCAAAAATGCCCTACAACAAAGCAAATGATAACTGGAGTCTACAAAGAAGTTAAAGAAAAAGAAAAAACCTTCAACGTATAGTTTTCTTTTTTTTTATCCTTATTTAACTTTTATTCTTTAAGTTAAAACTTCGCAACCATCTTCCTTTATCAACAATGTGTGCTCAGCTTGAGCAACAGGTTTTTTGCTTGCTTCAACAAAAACTGGGTACCCCATGATTGCTTTTGAATCATATAATTCTTTGAAGGCTGCCTTATGCTGCTCTTGAGGTACAACGCCGATGAGCCAGCGTTCGGCAAAGGGCAGGGTTCTAAAATTAGTTTCGATGTGTTTTAACATTTTTTTTGCCAAGTCAGTTTTCACTGATTTGGCTTTTAATAAGCGGTAAATGGTCTTTTGTGGGTAATCATCAACTCGGCCAATCGCGTCTGGAACTGTAACGAAGGGTTCTATTGCGTATACTTCGCCCGCTTTTACTTTGTTGGGTGAAAATCCAGCAACATTAGGAATTGAGGTTCCAGCATGGATAAGGTATCGTCCAACTGAGTGCCCTGTGAGGTTACTGATGGGTTTAAATCCGCGGTTTTTTATGGCGGTTTCGATTAAAGCGCCGATTTTGCCAAGCGCCATATCACCATGAATATTTTCTATCGCCGTTTTCAAAGCAAATTCGGCAGTGTTAGCCATACTTATTCCCTCTGAACTAAAACAGGTTGTGAAGGCAGTGTCGGTGACGTAACCGTCTACTTGGACACCTAAATCCACTTTAACTGTGGAGCCCGCAGGAATCAACGATTTATCTTCAGGAGGTGAAGTGTAATGTGCAGCAACCTCGTTGATGCTGACGTTGCATGGAAAAGCCGGCTTGCCGCCCTTAGCACGGATGAGTCCCTCAACCTTCTCGCAAACATCAATGATTGGCATGTTCTCTTTTACTTGGTTTCGCATTTGCTCGCGTGTTTCGCGTAGAATTTTACCTGATTTGCGGAATGTTTCGAGTTCTTCTTTGTCGTACGGCATTAAAATTCACTTACTTACGAATTTGGTTAATGCACTTCATGCTTAAATGGGTTAACCAATCTTGGCAAGAAATAGTTTTGGTTTTTTTGAAATTTAAATTGAATAAACTTTTCACAAAAATATTATTTAGGTTTCTTTTATTCCGTAACTTCTTTGAATGTAACGGTGGTTTCTCTTGGTATTGTTTTTTGTGTTATTATGTATTTTTTGGTCTTTTTGTTTGTCATGAGCAACATTAAGGTTGGATTAACGTTTTATAATTTGTGTTTTATGTCAGGATTTATAAAGTTTAGGATCCAGTAGAGCGAAGTTGTTTCCGCCAGTGTGGTAGATTATTCGGGTTTTTTTTAGGTCGTAGCCGCTCTCAGTGAAGGCGCCTATATCAGCGTATGCTTCGAGGATTTTGCCTACAAATATTGTATGATCGCCCGCTGTCGTTTGGCTGTCTACTTCACATTCGAGGTGGGCTATGCATTCGCGGATGGCTGGTGCTTTGACTTGTTTTGCTGGCATCTGTGTTAAACTAGTTTTTTTGAATTTATCGAAGCTTCTGCCGGTTAACGAGCCGCACGCATAGACTGCCTGGAGGATTTCGAGAGTTGGGATGTTAACGATAAATTCTCCTGATTCCTCGATTAAGGTGTGGCTGTGGCGGGTAGGTGCGAGGCTTATGGCTAGGAGCGGCGGTTTGATTGAGGTTGGCATGGCCCATGCAACAGTCGTGATGTTTGGTTTGCAAGCTTTTCCAACACATGAAATCAGCACTGTGTGCATTGGGTGAAGAAGCCTGAGAGCTGAAGATATGTTAACTTGAGTTTTAGCAGACACTTAAACACCTTTGTAATCTGCAGTCATTGTGTTTGTCAAACTTATTTCCTTTTCTTTAATTTGGGACGTCACTTTAGGGGTATTGCTAACCTTGAAATCAACAAATTGTCATCTGCTATCTGAAGAGAGTGTAATAAAAAACTTTACTTTTGCAATTTGAGGCAAAAGTTGTTCGTTTGTTGTTCTTTTCAAAAAATTATTATCTTCTGAACCCACAAAAAGTTTAATTTGAGAATTCTTATTCAAATCTTTTCCCGTTATTAACCAATAGTTGATGTAAGACAGTTAGAGTTCCATATCTTCCCAAACTCAATAGATTGTCACCCTTAAAAGTTCTCACTGATGCACCCTTAATCTGTACCATATCACCTACAGAAGGAAGGCTCGCCTGTTCACCCCAAAGGCAAAGCTTGACTTTCCCAGTTTCATCTGCTACCCACAAATTAGTTACCTTAACTCTGCTTCCATACTGAGTGTTTACTATTTTTGGTTCTTCAGTCTCTAAAACCTCTGCTTTTAAATTGATCTTTTTCATTCCACGCCGCAGGTTTTGGATAAAAGTTAAGTCGACTCCGAGATTTTGCTTGGACATTTGACGGCGTATCTTGTCAGTGTCCAACCAACTTTCGAAACTTATGTTTTTTCTAAGTAGAAATGCTTCTTCGACTCGGAACTGCATTATAACTTTGTTAACTTTTGTAATTAGAAAAACTGCTTGATGATTTATGATGCCGCGGTAATCGATTGTCAGATCTCCACATGTAGATCTTTCAATTGCTCTTGCTGAAATTAGTGCTTGGTAGAGTTCTGATAGGTACAAATTATATTTAACAGATAGAAATGCTAGGTGCTCGATTATTATTGGTTCTTTGTAGTTCATTGTTTTAACTCCATTGATTTTTGCCAGAACGTCTTGAAAAAGCGGTAAGGTACGTGCATGTGATTCTTCTTCTTGAAAAATTTCCGACAAATCAACTATAAAGGCTTCTGGAGTATATAGGGATAATAATAAATAGCGCGATTTTTCCCATCCTTTTCTAAGTATTATGGAATTATTACCTTTTTACGTGGTATTGTTCGATTACATCTTTAGCTTTTTCTCGCCGCTCCTGGTGTAGCCCAAGGAATGCGTTGAGTTTTTCTGCTATATCTTTTTTGCATTCCCCGCAGAGCATTTCCCCAGCTTTACATTTACGTTCGCGTTCAACAAGTTTTGCCATATCTTCTTCGAAAAGGAAGAAGTAGTATTGGAAAATGCTACAGACACCGGGATCAGCGCCATCTTTACGTTGTTCTGCCGCCGTACCTTTACCACCTGTAAATGCATTCCAGATCTTCTTTTTGACTATGTCAGGCTGATCCATGGTAAATATGCTAGTTTCTGGTTGAGAAGCACTCATTTTTCCTCCTGCACCAAGACCTGGTAGGAAGCGGCAATGGATTTGCGCGGGTTTGTAATAGCCAAGTTTTTGAGCAATGTCCCGTGTTACTCTCCAATAGGGGTCTTGGTCAATGGCAGCCGGAATCAACGCCGGCACGTTTTCTCCTGTTAATTTTTTGTGTAGAAAGCAGGGTGCGGCTTGGATGGCTGGCCAGAAAACCCAGCCGATGTTGGTGCTATCTTGGAAGCCGAAGCTGCTGCGGGCTGTGCTGTAGGTTATGCGTTTGGCTACTTCAAGTGTTATATCGTAGAGTAAATCTATATCCTCTGAATCATAAATGATAAAGGTGTCTTCAGGTTTGAATCCCAATGCGATGAGGTCCAACGCATTTTCGTAAGCCCATTTGCGGGTTTGTTTGAGGTTTGTGTTGTCACTGATTAAGAATTTTTCATCGTCCGTTAATTGGAAGTAAAGTCGTGTTTTGAATTTTTGCTGAATATGCAGGCTGAATATCCATGGAACCAGATGTCCGATGTGGACAGGTCCAGATGGTCCTCTGCCTGTGTACAAAACAAATTTTATGCCTTTATCGTAGAGGTCAAGCACGGTGTCGAGATCTCGATGGCTGAAGAAAATTTTTCGTTCAAGCTGAAGGTGGAGTTTACCAGTGTTGCTTTCCACTCGCTTGAGAAGTTCAGGAGTTAAAGGTTGGGTACCGAATTCTTTTACGAGGCGTTCGTAGTCTACTTTGCCCTTTACTTCCCAAGGAGTAACTACCATTTCGCCGTTGTTTTCTTCAGCATTCGCCGTTTATGTTCACCAGTGCTTTTAATGAGAAACGTTGTTTTGACATATATGCCTTTTTCGGTAGCAGACTTTTGGTCAAAAACATTGCTGAAAAACCCTAAGAGGGGCTTTAGGTCGTTTTCGCGATTGAATTAATAAGGCATCTTGAAAAACAACAGGGCGTATCTTCGTCAAGAAAGATGAAGTTGTGCTATCTGCTTGATTTTTACAAAATGGTCGAGGGCAGAAATATAGTGAAAGAAAAACAAAGGGGAAAAAGATTTAGACAGTTTCACATTTCTGCAAAAGTCGTTGCCAACGAAGATCAGTTGTACTTTGGATTTCGTCGAGTATATGCTGGTTTTGCGGAGTGAAAAGGTGTCTAAACCTACCTTGTCCTTCAAGGTAAGCTTTCACTGGCTTCTTTTTCTGCGGTGCCAGGGCAATTAATTTGCTGGGTATTGAGAGTTGTCTTTTGCCGTTTACCGCTTCCCAGATTGGAAAAACACATGACTCAACTGACAGTTTAGAGTACTCCATGGTTTTTGCTGGTTCACATCTCCAACCTCTTGGGCATGGCGCAAAAACGTGCAGAAATGCTGGGCCTTCAACTTCTAAGCCTTTGCGCACTTTAGTTAACAAGTCTTTCCAGTAGTAGGGGGTAGCTGTGGCAACGTATTGCATTTCGTGGGCAAGCATTATCTCGGTTATTGGTTTTTTCTTCTCCAGTTTAC
Source organism: Candidatus Bathyarchaeota archaeon (assembly GCA_963705145.1). Classification (GTDB taxonomy): domain Archaea; phylum Thermoproteota; class Bathyarchaeia; order Bathyarchaeales; family Bathycorpusculaceae; genus Bathycorpusculum. Next base: position 95,727 of record CAVPJA010000003.1, on the reverse strand, counting down.
CTGGCACAACTGATCCTGCAGGGGTGGTGGTAGTTGCAGCACCTGTGGGGGTTCCGCCGCTTCTCTGGATGCCTGTGTTCATGTAGCCTTCGTTGTCATAGAGTACAAAGAGAAAATCATGTCCACGTTCCACTGCGCCTGAGAGCGCCTGCAAACCAATGTCGTAAGTTCCTCCGTCTCCTGCCAACGCGATTATGTCTATGTGTTCCTGTTTGATTTTTCCTTTTTTGCGCATGGCTTTAATTGCGGCGTCGATTCCTGAAGCGTTTGCAGCGGCGTTTTCGAAAGCTGTATGCAGCCAAGGCACAGCCCAGGATGTGTAGGGGTAGATTGACGAAACCACTTCCATGCAACCTGTTGCTTCAGTGACGATTGTAGGTCCTCGGGTTGCCTTCATTATCAAACGCAGAACAGTGGCTGGTCCGCAACCTGCACATGCGCGGTGTCCGGAAAGGAAAAGGTCCGGTTTTAATGCTATGTCTTTGGCTGTGAATTTCCATTCTTGTGTAGTTTCCATCTCTTTTTCCTCCTTTACTCCCTTACTCCAAAATAGTTTATTTGTTTCTCAATTCGACCTGTTTTGGCTATGCCTGATAGATCATCGAATATGGTTCTGAACGCATTTGGGTTTGTGTCTCTACCGCCTAAACCGTAAATGTAGTTAACGATTGGCGGATGGGTCTCGACGTCATATAATGCGTGTCTGACTTCGTGGTAGACTGCGCCTCCGAAACCGCCAAAACTAATACTCTTATCCATAACAGCGATGGCTTTGGCGTTCTTGAGTGCGCTTCTAAGTTCTTCGACAGGCAAAGGTCTGAATGTTCGTAGACGCAGAAGACCAGCTTTGATGCCTACTTGCCTAAGTTCATCAATCACCACTTTTAGTGTGCCAGCTGTTGATCCAACGCATACCACAGCGATTTCGGCGTCGTCAAGCTTGTAGGGTTCTACAAGTCCGTTGCCGTAGCTTCTGCCGCTTAATTGGGCATATTCAGCATTGATTTCTTGGATTTTCTTGTAAGCGTTCTTCATGGCTTCGTCTTGTTGCCTCTTGAATTCAAAATAGTAGTTCTGTAAAGCAATTGGTCCCATTGTCATTGGGTTTTCTGGGTCAAGTTTGAAAGGAACAGTTTTTCCTTCGTGTGTTTGAACAAAAGGAAGTTGACGCTCCCCAACAAATGCTTTTACTGCTTCATTGGATAGGGTATCAACTCTTTCAAGTGTGTGGCTAAGTGTGAAACCGTCTAAACCCACGATAATTGGCAAAGAAACCCCGACGTCTTCAGCGATTCTGAAAGCTTGGAGGATAGAGTCGTAGGCTTCCTGTGCATTTTCAACGTAGATATGAATCCATCCGCTGTCACGTTCAGCCATGCTGTCAGAGTGGTCGCCGTGAATATTAAGTGGAGAAGACAGTGCTCTGTTCGCAACAGCCATAACTATTGGAACACGAGAACCAGAAGCCACTGTCAACATTTCGTGCATCAAAGCTAACCCAGCTGAAGCGCTAGCAGTGAATGTTCTTGCACCAGTTGCTGCAGCCGCGATGCAAGCAGTCATAGCGCTGTGTTCGGATTCTGTGCAGATAAATTCTGTATGTACTTCACCGTTGGCAACATACTCGCTGTATTTTTCAACAATAATTGTCTGCGGAGTAATCGGATAGGCTGCAACCACATCAACATCTGACTGTTTAACTGCATATGCAACGGCTTCATCCCCGTTTAATCCCAGAATCTCTTGTTTAATTATTTTCTGCATTTTTACTACTCCTGTTCCATCTTCATGGTTATGGCTTTTGTTGGACACTCATTTGCGCAAATTCCACAGCCTTTACAGAAACTGAAGTTAAAATCGATTTTTCCAAGTTCAGGTCTCCAATTGATTGCACCTTCGGGGCAAAACATAACACATGTTAGGCAGACTGTGCATTTCTCCAGGTCGCGTATTGGCATGTAGGTTTTCCAGTCGCCGGTCATGAATCCAATGCTTGACTTTGAGCTAACTCCGGCAATTGATATTTCTTTCCAGGTTTTGTCTTTTATGTTCATACCACTTTTGCCTCCTCGAAGGCTTCCTTGATAACAGCAAAGTTTTTCTCCGCCAAGTCAGATCGGAACCGCCCCTTTAGGGTTTTTTCTATGCCCTCTAAAGTCACTATTCCGGTAGCCTTAGCAACAACGCCTAAGAGCGCTGTGTTGGTTATTGGGGCACCTAATATTCTAATGGCAATCTCTGTTGCTGGCACCGTCCAAACCTTGCCTTTGGTAACTCGAAGGTTCTCTTTTAACACGGCTGGATCCTCGTTTGAATTGATAATTAATGCGTCTTCGTCTCGGTTTAATCCAGCAGTTACTGGTACAGTCTTTAGTAGTGTATTGTCTAAGACAATTACAACATCTGGGTCATAAATTGAACAATGCAACCTTATTGGTTTAGTGCTGATTCTCGTGAAAGCGGTTACTGGAGCACCCATTCTTTCAGGTCCAAACTCTGGGAAAGATTGAATGTATTTACCTTCGTCAAGGGCTGTTCGAGCCAAAAGTTCGCTGGCTGTCCAAGCGCCTTGTCCACCTCTACCATGCCATCTAAACTCCACCATAGTTTTCAAAACTTATTCCCCTCTCTAAGTCTTTTCTAGCTAAATTGACGCATACCTTGATTTACATAGATCTGAGCTTACTAAATCCCGTATATTTTATTTTGTTGGTTTAATTCAGGGAGATAGTAAAGCAACAGTTGCATTTGTATTACTCAAGTTCGACGTCAACTTGCTTTAATATGTGTAATATTGTCATTCTAATAAATTAACCTTCTATTTCCGTTACATTTGCTCGATAATTACTCATTGTATAACACTCTAGCGGTGGGCATTTTAGAGAACATTTTAGAGGTCGGCTACAACCAACACACCACGCCCACTACACTAACAGTAATGTTAGAGTGAAATGGCTCGCTTAAGGTCCAGGATATTTAATCGTACGACTCTTAAAGGAAAAGGTTTGAAACATTTTTACCGTTCATTTATTGAGCTTTCTATGAGTCATGCCTTAACGAAAAGGGTACACGCGCCTATTCGCCCAAAAAAGGGGCACTACAGCTTCGTATGCGTGATCTACAAAGCCAAATTTTTAAATTCTTAATCAACACATGTTTAAGCATGGATCCAGGAAAAATACGCTGTTTTATCCCTGTGGGGGGTCAAGCTAAAAGACTAAGGCCTCTTACTCATGACACATCCAAACCGTGCGTTAGATTGTTGAACAGGCCACTGATTGAGTTTTCGCTTGCGACACTAGCTAAGCAAGGTGTTCGGAACTTTATTTTCGGGGAGTACGGCTACACTAATTACTCGAACCTTTTTGACCTGTACGGAGAAGGTGTTGGCTTCTCCGCGAAATATCAAATTGAGCCAAGAGCACATATCAAACATCAACCTAACCTGGATGACTTGGGAAGTGCCGATTCTTACAGGCTAAATATGGACTATTATGATGTGCGCGATCCCGTCCTTGTTGTCCAAGGAGATAATCTCTTCAACTTTGATCTGACGGACCTTATCAAGAAACACGAAGAATCAGACGCGCTAATGACTATCGCGTTGACAACGGTGGAAAAAGTTGAGCAATATGGAATAGCCGAGTTAGGTAGAGACGAAAGGATCATGCGCTTTGTTGAAAAACCTTCAGCAGAAAATTCACCGAGCAATCTAGCTAATGCCGGCATCTACCTTTTATCGTCCGAAATTAGAAAGATAGTTCAAAGCGACGACGTAAAGAAGCTAATGCAGAAGAATGCAAGACTAGATTTTGGCTTCGATCTTATCCCATATCTTGTTAACAATGGTTATCGAGTCTTCGGCTACGAAATTTCCGAATGGTTTGACATTGGAAACCCTGAATGCTATCTAAAGGCCATGCATGACCTGCTGTATGGGAAGCTGAACATAGGAATCACGGAGGAGAGAATTTTGCCCGGCAGAAACATTTGGATTCAAGGATACAGCGAGGAGTCGATACGACGACGGATGGAAACAATCAGAAAATACAAAGAGAATAGATTGGTGCTAGAAGGCGCTGCACTAATTGGCAGACATACCAGTATAGGTGATTATTCTAGGATTTCAGATTCATGTATCGACAATTTCTCTATCATTGGGGAACATGCGAACATAGAAAGTTCAGCAATTATGGACGCTGCAAAGATCGGGAACTATGCCAACATATCTGACAGCATTTTAGGAAGGAAAGTAGTTGTAGAATCAACCGACGAAAACGTAACAAGCATCGAATCAACTTCGGTTGTTGGCAATTCTGTTCACATCAGAGAAGGCTGCAGACTAGTGAATACAAAAGTTAACCCTGGCTTAACTATTCCCTCCGGAATGGTTTACAAAGATAAGTTTCTACAGAATTACGAAGACATAGCTAGACTATCATCGTAACCTGCACTCTGAAAAAATCTGCTCGTGACTTAAGGAAAACCTGCAGTTAAAGCGTAATGTGGAAGTGGAGGTCACTAGAGTGAATAGCGCGCATTGGAGAGAACCGTTTTTCCGCGTTTGCTTATTTCCAAGCCCTTTCTATGTATTCTCTTAACATTCTGTTTGTATTGTAATAAGAAGCTAATGAGATGGATTCTTTTTGCATTTCTATCCATTTCTCTCGGTTATGGTAAAAAGTGGGAATTACCTTTTGCTCCAATACGTTGTACAGTCCGTTTGCATCTTGAAAATCAGTTTCATGTTGAAGACCAAAAGCCCAGCCTATTACGCCTTCTTTTGTCTTGAATTCTTCATCTATCCATCCATCCCAAGAACTAACATTTATGACTCCGTTTGAAAGGGCTTTCATTCCGCTAGTTCCTGACGCTTCATTAGGCGGCCTTGGCGTATTCAATAAGACATCAACACCCGCAATCAGGGTTGGACTGATTTCCATTCCATAGTTTTCGATAAAAACTGTTGGGACATTGCCATTCATTATTAGACTTTCTTCATGGATCTTTTTTATTGCCTCTTTGCCATAACCATCTCTGGGATGGGCTTTTCCAGCAATAAGAATTTGGATTTTTCCTGATGCAATTAACTTAAGTCTTTCCCTTTCGGCGAAAATTAATGTTGGTCTTTTATATTCAGCTATCCTTCTAAACCAGCCTAAAGTCAATTTATTTCTATCCAAATCTACTCCATATTCATCTTCTATGAGGTCCAATAAAATAATCTTGCTCTCCCGATGAGCCTTCCATACCTCTTTATTAGGCAATCTCATTGCATCTTTTAATTTTTCAGGGTTCTCTTCCCAACCAGGAAAGTGCCTATCAAATAATCCTTTAAAACTGCCGCTAGTCCAGGTCCCAAGATGTACTGCATTAGTTATGTAATCTATATTTTTGTTAGGAAACCTTTCTCTTGCAGCTTCAGCATTCTTTTTAGAAACACCATTTTGATAATCGCTTAGATTCATCGCCAGCTTGGTCATGTTCAAACAGTTTTCTTCTCCACCATATTCCGCGATTTTGTCCAACGGGAAAGAGTCTCCTATAATTCTCTCTACCATACTCATTGGAAATACTTCGTGGCCAGCTGGAACCAGAGTATGGGTTGTGAAGCTGAATTCTTGCTTTGTTTTGTTCTCATCCCAATTGTTTCTTTTTGCTATTTCTAATGTGGCAAGTGCCGTGTGACCTTCGTTCATATGGTATTTTCTTATGTTGTACCCAAGCTTTTCTAGAAATCTAACTCCACCTATTCCAAGGACTACTTCTTGTTTGAATCTGTGTCTTTGGTGTACTTCATAAGTAGTGTATTTGCCATTCCAGTAGCATGTCTCGCTGATTTCTCTATCCTCTTCTTCATTCTCGTCTATTCTCAGTGTCGAGAAAATATATTGTTACTTTGTTGTTATGGCCATTTTTAATGATGTATTCTTCTGCTCCAATTGTAACGTTTCTGCCTTCAATTCTTACCTTAACAGTTTCATCTCTTTTCCTTAAGATGCCAAATGGATTTGATCTTTTTAGAACTTCTTTTTGCTGGTAGTTTTCAATTTTTTGTTCAAAATACCCTTTGTGATGTCTTAATGATACTCCAACCAATGGAAAATTTATGTCCGCGGCACCTTTTATTGCGTCGCCCGCTAGGACTCCGAGTCCTCCACAACACGTTGGCAGTCTAGCGTCTACTCCAATTTCCATTGAAAGATAAGCTATACTGGATTGATTTGACATTAGTTGTAGACATGATTGCAAATAAAATTATAAGTGTTTGGTACTTGAAATCCATTTTTTGCAGATTTAAGTAGCCATTCTTTTTTGAAGCTTACTATTTTATTTATCATTAGACCTTTGCCTGAAAAACTTTTTAGAATATTTTATGTCATTTTTTTAATATCTTCCGGGTTTCCTCTTTGTAGCTTTCAACATTTGGCTGGTCAAAAGGATTTACTCCTAACAAATATCCCAAATAGATAGTCTCCATCATCTTGAACTGCAAGAACTGACCTATCGGATATTCCGATTTACATGGTAGTTTTACCTCTATGAATGGTCTTCTACCCTTCCTGAAAGCAGCCTTTGTACCTTCCACAATTGCACCCATTATGCTTTCCAAACTTTTACCTTGAATCCCATGCACAAGCTTAGAGTATAGTTTTAGTGTTGGAACAACTATATGCGAATTACTTTTTTCGACGCTTAGAAACGTTGTGAACTTGTCGTACGGCCCTCCAAGATAAAGTTGCGCCATTGAATGCAAATCAGTGGAGCCTATCGAGATCACTGGAGTTATGCCTACGTTTACTGTTTCTCCTTTTTTGTTAAATTCTTTGCCCAAACTTTCAGCCATTAGTTGTCTCCACCATTTGCCCAAAGACTCTAAATCATTCGCAAATACAAACAAGTCAGAAATATTCTTACCACTCTTATAATGCAAGTACTGTATTGCAGCGCTTATCGCTGCCGGGTTTCTCTTAATATCTGTGTCGAGACAGGCTTTTTTCATATTTGCTGCTCCATCCAATAGCTGTTCAATATTTATTCCCAACAACCCAAGAGGAAACAGACCTACAGGCGAAAAGACAGAAAACCTTCCACCAACCTTCTTTGGTATTTCTAGAACATTAAATCGTTCTTTGACAGCAATGTTCCACAGTTCTGAGCCTTTATCTGAAGTAACACTGATACATTTTTTATAGTCTTTCTTGTGCCTTTGCAATAAATCTATTAGCACTTCAGCATTAGCTAAAGTTTCTGTTGTAGTTCCCGACTTGCTTATCACATTCAACACGATGTTGCCGCCTTCCTCCAATACAGGCTTGACAAGCATTATTATGTCGTTAATGCTGTCTGAGTCAACTGTGTCGACATATAACACCTTTGTAGCCGTAGTCAATTGATTGTACAGTTTTCCAAGAACAGCTTCCAAAACAGCTATTGTCCCCAGATTGCTGCCGCCAATACCATCAACAATCAAGTAAACTGGCTTTAGTTGTATATTTTCATCTATTGCTTGTCTGACTTTGGCTAACATGAGTTTGTCATCAGGTAGGGAAAGTGAAGCCAAATCACTTTCATATCCTTGAGAAATGGCGTTTGCCATATTTCTGATCTCAGGCTTTAGCCTTTCTGCAGTTTCGAGGATCGTCTGTTGAGGAATCATTTCGTCCCCAAAAGAAAATTCTATGCATTTCATTTAGATGTCATCTCCAAATCTTTACTATTTAAAAACCCTTGAATACTTCGCCTTTCCTCCTAATTCTTCTTCAATCCTTAGGAGTTGGTTGTAGTTACAAGTCCTTTCACTTCTAGCTGGAGCTCCGTACTTGAATTGCCCTGCATCTAAGCCAACAACCAAATCTGCAAAGAAAGTTTCTTCAGTGCTTCCTGATCTGTGAGAAACGATAACGTTCCACCCTGCTTCTCTGGCTGATTTAAAAGCATTTAGAGCTTCTGTAATTGTTCCAATCTGATTGAGCTTAAGTAGCAAAGCGTTACAAGCATCCAATTTGATTGCTTTTTGGATTCTCTCTGTGTTCGTAACCAGAAGGTCATCTCCGACAAGTTGAATTTTTTTCCCCAGCTTATTTTTCATCCCTGTCCAGCCAGCCCAATCGTCTTCGCTCAAGCCATCTTCGATTGAGATTACCCTGAATTTTTCACATAACTCAGAATAGAATTCCGTTAATCCTTCAGAAGAGTATTTTTTTTCCATGATTCTATAACACCCGTTGTCATAGAATTCTGATGCTGCCGCGTCTATTGCTAGGGCGATTTCTTTGGTGTAGCCAAGTTCTTCTATGGCTTCTGAGATGAATTTCAGCCTTTCATCGACGGTTTTCAAGGGCGGAACAAAGCCGCCTTCATCGCCAACTAATATCGCAGAGTTTCCAAATTCTTCTTTCAGGTTTTTCTTTAAAGTGTGGTAAGTTTCCGCGCACATTCTAAGAGCGTCAGAATAAGTCTTAGCTCCAAATGGAACAATCATGTGTTCTTGAAAATCATTTTTTATGCCAGCGTGGACTCCACCGTTGATCACGTTCATCTCTGGAATTGGTAAAGTTACACCTTTTGAATCAGCAAGCTTAGCAATGTATTCATAAAGAGGCATGTTCGACTCCAATGCTCCAGCTTTACAAACTGCCATACTAACCGCGAGAATAGCGTTGGCTCCCAAGTTGGACTTGTTAGGATTTTCGTCCAGCTCAATCATCAAGTCATCAACTTCTTTCTGCTTAGAACAATCTTGTCCAATGAGTTTCTTTGCTATTGCATTGTTAACGTTGCTAACAGCCTTCAAAACTCCCTTCCCCAAGTAAGACCTATCACCATCTCTTAGCTCAAAAGCTTCGTATTTGCCTGTACTTGCACCAGAAGGAGCAGAAGCTCGTGACAATCCCTTGTTTGTGAATACGTCTGCTTCAACGGTTGGGTTACCTCTCGAATCAAGAATCTGTCTAGACGTGATTTTCATTATTTTAGACATGATCTCACTTGATAAGTTTTACGTGAATTTGTTACTTTTATCTTTTTACTATTTCTCCGGAGCGACCAAGACTGCTTTTTGAGTTAACTGAAAAACCGCAAATAGTTTCTGCAGAGTCAGTGCATTTTTTTTTGAACGCAACGACTTCCAAAATTGATTAAGGCACAATCGAAGATCAGAAACTTGCCAAAAAATAATTCATGAGGAATCACCGGAAAAAATACGGAAAAATATACTTGAAATTGTTTAGATACATATAATTTAATTGCGAAGACTGAAGCCAACTAAATTTGTAATAATTAGTGGTGAGAGGATGCACCTAGGATAAACGCTCTGCTCAGCGCGAACTTTTGCATATAGTTTGTATTTTAGCTCTAGCGCGCTACATCAAATGAATTGAAAGGGTCTTTAAGCCCAAGAACTTTTGGAGTACTCGTCCAAAATAGATTCGTATACATGTCGAGTTTGTTGGGCTATTTTATTCCAGTCATATTTTTCTAGTATTTTCTTGTAGGCATTTTCCCTAAGTTGCTCGCCGTAACTGTCGTCTTGGAGGATTCTGTTGATTCCCCAAGAAAGTGATTCAGTATTGTTGGGGTAAACCTTTACACCTGTTATGTCGTGGTCGACGATTTCTGATAAGCCTCCTGTGTCGGAGACTACAATTGGACTTTTGGCTGCCATGGCTTCTAATGCCACTATTCCAAAGGGTTCAAACAGAGAAGGCACTACCGCGACATCGGCAATTTTTTGAAGCTTCAAAAGGTTCGCCTCTTCTACAAATCCTGTGAATAGAACTTTGTGTTCTAATCCCATGCTTTTTACCGTATTGCGAAGTTGTTCTTGCATATAGCCGCTTCCAACAATGATGAATTTTGCGTTGTATTTTGCGAGGACTTTGGGAACGGCGTTTATGAGGTTCTGTATTCCTTTTTCATAAACTAAGCGTCCAACATAAAGTACGATTTTTTCCTCTGGCAACGCGTAGTTCCTTCGGAAGTCACGCAAGTCATGTGTAGTTAAGGTATCGTAGACATGGGGATTCACTCCGTTGGGAACCATGGTTAATTTGTCGTTTGGCAAGCTATAAGCCCACTTCACGTGTTGCATCATGTAATCGCTGCAACAGATCACGCGCCATGCCTCATAGGTGAGCCATGCTTCAGTTTCATGAATCATCTTTTCAGTGGTTGTGTGAAGCACTTCTCGTCGACCTATCTCGGTGGAGTGCATTGTGACCAGAAGGGGTTTTCGAAATACGTGTTTTAAGCCTATGCCTACTGCAGCAACGAGCCAATCATGGGCATGGAAAACGTCAATCGGTTCAGGCAATTCAGCTGCGATGGCTGCGGCTTCTTTTTGCATGTTCATATTCATAAGGTAAACCCAAGTGGTGAAGTCAGGTGAGGGGTTCTTGTATGAGTCAACGCGATAGACTTCGACGCCTTCAATGGTTTCATGTGCAGGGGCGCCAGGGAAGTCACAGGTCACTACATGAACTTTAACACCGTTTCTCGCTAAACTCTTCGAAAGGAAAAAAACATGGGGAGATATGCCACCGATAATTCGCGGTGGATACTCCCAGCTGAACATCATAACATTGAGTGGGGGCTTCATTGTTTGTCCGCGCCTCCTACGACTTCCTTGTAGACTTTCAGAACATCTTGGACTCTGGAATTTGGTTTCTGTGATATGACGGCTATTTTCTCCGTGGGCACCTTGTATAACCTTAAAACTTCGCTTTGCATCCAATCTGATTTAACGGTTACTTTCGTAGCTTCGTAGAAACCTAGCCATTCGATGCCACGAATAGCCATATTAAACGGTGCATCAACACCGGGTGAACGATGATACTCTAAGCTGTCTACGGAATAAACAAATGGTATACTTAATGCATTTTTGAGCATTACAGCAGCAGGTATAAAGTGCCAGTCAAAAACGTCAATCAGGTCAATTCGCTTACCCGCTTGGTAGTAGAAGTCAGCGGCTGCTCTTTCTATCTCCTGGTTTAGGATCAGATCCCATGTAATAAGGCTAACTTGAGAATTGACAGGGTTTACCACTCTAGAAACTTTAACACCATTTGCTTCCTCAGATACCCCAGTTAAGGAGTCGTTGTAGGTGACTATGAAAGTCTCAACATTTTTTTTCACAAGTTGAGTTGCCAAATTGCTGACGTATTCAGCGAGTTTCCCCACAATTCTGGGCGGGTATTCCCATGAGAAAAGTATAGCGCGCATTTTGTTTCACTATGTGAATTGTGAACAAACCTTAATAATTCCTCGTCCAGTGAGATAATATCGCTTCTTTCCTTCAGTGTCAAACAAGCTTTCCAACAACCCGTCAGTTTTGAATTCATCAAGGATTACTTCTATTTCATTGGGATCTTTTTGCAGAATTCGCGCCACCTCGTCGCATCTTTTCGCTAAATCAGCAGCAGTTGCACAATGGTTGTGTAGGGTCTGCAGGACGTCTTCTCGGAATGGAAGGGTTTCTCTCATTCAGATGCCTCTTTCAGTAACTAGATCATTACTCTGTATTCCATATAAACACATTCAAATTCTCCTCAGAATTGTCTCGCAGCTACTTGGGTTTCTTCAACGATAATTTTGTAGCTTTTCTCTCCAAAATCTCTGGTAGTTGTATATGGTAATGCGAGTGTTCTCCAAAAAGCTGTTGGAGTAGCTCAACATAAGCTTGCGACTAATCGCGCGCAAATTTCTTCTGCCAAATCGGTATCTTTGAATGTTGATTCATTTAAGTACTTGATGAAACTATGAATTCAATTCGTAATTAACTTGGAGTACAACTTGAGTGAATACTATGCGGATCGGATTTTTTGTTTATGAATATCCACCAGCGATTGTTGGCGGTCTAGGGACGTATGCTGAAAATATAACTCAACAATATATCGACATGGGACATGATGTTTCAGTCTTCACTCTAAATGGAGGCAATTTGAAAACCAGAGAAATCCTAAGAGGTGTGGAGGTTCATCGACCCTTGATTGCTAATGCGAGTAATGTTTTTCCTTTTTTTGTGGTTGACGATTTAAAGAAATGGGGGACCAACATAAAATTCTTCAGTGACATTTTTATATACAATATTCTGAGCGCTACAAAATTTATTAACGGCCTAATTAAAAAAGAGAAGTACAATTTTGATGTTGTTTGCGTGCATGATTGGCTTAGCAGTACTTCTGGTCTTGTGATTAAGAATGAAACGAAAATTCCAGTGGTCTTTCATGTACATAGCACTGAATGGGGAAGAAGCCAGGGTCCCGGATCGGAAGTAGTGTCTCATTTTGAATCTGCCATGGCACAAAGCTCAGATAAGATAATCACTGTAAGTTACGCTATGCAGCAGGATCTAATAAGGCATGGTTGGTCACCGTCAAAAGTAAGTGCAGTTTGGAATGGCGTGAATCCGGAACGTTACAACATGGCAAAATGTTCACCTGAAGGAATAGCTGCGATTCGCGAAAGATATGACGTTCCTAAAGACTGGAACATGCTGCTTTTCGTAGGAAGATTATCTTGGGTGAAAGGCGCTAGAAACCTTTTGTTGGCAATGCCTTCTGTTTTAAAACAATACCCTAACACTAAACTGGTAATTCTAGGCAAAGGTGAAGAACAAAGGGACATAGTTGAATCAGCAGAGAGATTAAACATTAAGGACAACATTGCGTATCGTTTTGATTTTGTTCCGGAAACTGAGAGAATAATGCATTATGCTGCTTCTGAAGTTTGCATATTTCCTTCGTCTTATGAACCGTTTGGAATAGTTTGCCTTGAAGCTATGGCAATGGAGAAGCCAGTCGTGGTTGGTGCACGAGGCGTGGTGGGTTTTAAAGAACAAGTACTAAGTTCTGGTCCAGAACAGAACGGTGTTCACGTAAACGGTGAAGATCCACTTGATATAGCTTGGGGAATAAACGAGACTCTGTTAAATCCTGAAAAAGCCAGAAACTGGGGTGTGAATGGACGTAAAAGAGTGTTAGAGTACTTTACATGGCGTAAAGTTGCTGATGAAACAATAAAAATCTATGAATCGCTAATTTAAAAAGATTGAAAAAACTATTCTTTGCTTTTCTCTATTTTGGAAAAGTTAATGTTTGTGGATCTTTTATGGTTGGGCACAGCACAAAACCGGAGCGTGCTGGGAGATAGAGGCTAAGCATATTTCTAGGTCTTCCTGTTGTATTGTCCACTGCAGTGAAGTGGGTTTGCTGTGGGTTTAACCGACCATGTCCATTGTATTTTTCGGCATCGCAGTCTAGGATAATATGGTATTTTCCAGGGGGAGCTTCAAATCGATAATCAGTAAAGGATTGATGGGGATTAAAATTGAAAGCAAAAACCAGGTCAGCCCTGTTGAATGCAATTATTTTTTTATCGGAGTCCTCATGCAGGAGTTGCAGGTTGGATGATTCAAGTAGATGATATGTCTTGGCTAGTGCAATCATGTCATGGTCGAATCGGGCTAGTAAATGATATTTTAGGAAGGTGTTGTCTGCGAGTTGCCATTGTCGACGTGCATATTTGAATGACCAACTGTTTCCGTCACGGGGAAAATCTATCCAGTCTGGGTGGCCGAATTCGTTGCCCATGAAGTTTAGATACCCATTACTGGCAGTGGATAGCGTTATCAGGCGGATCATCTTGTGTAATGCTATTCCCCGGGCGACCTTTGAGTTGTCATCCTCGATTCCCATGTGTCGATACATGTCTTCACCGATCAGTCGGAAAATAAGTGTCTGGTCTCCCACTAATGCCTGGTCGTGAGATTCGGCGTAACTAATGGTTTTTTCATCTGTTCTGTGGTTGGTGAGTTCAAACCAGAGATGACTTGTTGGCCAGTTTTCATCTTTGAAATCTTTGATTAGACGAATCCAATAGTCAGGTACACCCATTGCATAACGATAGTTAAAACCGAATCCGCCATTCAGCTTGGGAAACGGCTAAGCCTGGCATGCCGCTGACGTCTTCGGCTATGGTTATGGCGTCGGGTCGGATATCGTGAATTACTCTGTTAGCCAGAGCCAAATAGGTCAAGGCGTCTTCATCTACATCGTAATCGAAGTAGTCTTTGTATGAGGTGAACACTCTATTGAGACCGTGTTCAAGGTAAAGCATGCTGGTGACACCGTCGAACCGAAAACCGTCAAAACGAAATTCGTCCAGCCAGTATCGGCAATTGGACAGTAAGAAATGTAAAACCTGAGGTTTGTCGTAGTCGAAGCAGCGTGAATCCCAGGCATTGTGGATTCCGCGTGAGCCTTCATGAAAATACTGAAATAGTGTGCCATCGAACCGGCTAAGTCCCTCCACCTCGTTGGATACTGAGTGGGAATGGACCAGATCCATCAAAACAGTTAACCCTTGGCTATGAGCTGTGTCGATTAGGAATTTCAAATCCTCAGGCGTTCCGTATCTTGATGAAGGAGCAAAAAAACTTGATACTTGGTATCCGAATGATCCGTAGTAGGGGTGTTCTTGGATAGACATTAGCTGGAGTGTGTTGTAACCCGCATTGACAATTCGCGGAAGAACGTTGAATGTAAATTCGCGGTAGGATCCGATTTTTTCTTCTTCTTGTGCCATTCCGATATGTGCTTCATAAACAACAGGGGGTTCTTCAGGATGCTTGAAATTGGGATCTTTCCAACAATAATTTTTAGTTGGTGACCATACTTGTGCATTAAAAATCAGCGTATCTGGATCTTGTATAACTCGTCGAGCATAGGCTGGAATGCGGTCTCCTTCGCTTCCTGTCCAATAAATACGCAGTCGATACAGGTCGCCATGTTTTAGTTTGTTAGCGGACAGATGAATTTCCCAGACACCAACGTGGTTGATATTGTGTAATTCGAATTCTTTAATCTCTTGCCACTTAGTCATGTCGCCTATTAGGTAGATCGCAGTTGCATTTGGCGCCCATTCACGAAATACCCATTCTCCTGCCTGGAAGTGCAGCCCGAAGTATTCATGCCCAGACGCAAACTCTGCAATGCTCGTTTTACCCTGTGTGAGCCGATATTCTGTTTCTTCAATGTGTTCCAATCGGTGTCGAATCTGATCTGAAAAGGGGATGAGGTATGAGTCGTTTTTCAACATGCGGTTTAATCGGATTTCAACACCTGCCATATATACACCTAGTGCACATTATATTTTGTTTTTTTTAGCCCTTGTCTGTTCAGAGTTGGTTAAACTCTATGGGGAAATCTCATTTAGTTTTATTCTTAAATTTTCATGTATAACGAAAATGATTTGATGCAATTGGAACATAACGAATTTTTCTTCTTTTGTTCTTTTTTGGCTGAGTCTTTTGCATCTTTAAGTGTTTTAAACTTATCACTCCATTTCCCATTCTTCGGATCTTTTTGGTAAGAATGAACATAATATCCACAGGATGTTGAATGAATCATCGTGTAGCTTCGTGGATGGTTCACATAAACAACATATTCATTGTTCATATCGGGTGACCTACTTAACTATGAATGTAAGACTATTAAAAACCTCTTTGAGTATGGACTGTTAATCTAGTTGAGGGGATCTCGTAATGGGAAATGTTGCTAAGAAAAGGAGAGATTTTGAGATTTGAGAAGTGAAAAAGAGATTCATTGAAGTGTTTGTACTGAATGAGACATTTGTGTTATTATTTGTTACACAAAAGTCACAATATTTAAAAGTCTGCATCTGTAATACCATTATTGCAGGTTGAGGAGCACGCTTTAATCGTGATGCATTGAAGCATTGAGCGTGTCGATTAAAACAGCGAAAAATCGATATGCAACAAAGACTTTGCTTCGATGGGCTGGACATTGCATTGTTGCAGTGAGGCTATGAGTTGCGTGGTAAAAACGGTGAAAGACCATGCAGCGACAAAGACATTGCCTCAATGGACCGCGAACATTAAATTTAAGGCTCAGACTCAATCTGCATTTCTCTTCTAATGCAAAGAAATCTTATTTCTCATTCTACACCTTAAACAACCTAGTTTCTAAAGTATAACTCTCCGAAACGAAAACCAAATTTCTCTATAGCCATTGTAACGCTTGAATAAGTCCAAATATAACATTAAACAACAAAAGCCGATAAAAATATGCAAAACAAACTTAGAAAGAGCAAACAAGCAGAAGAATCTAATTTAGGATTCGAGTAAGAAGTCTTAAATTGCTACTTGCTTTCTTATCAATTCTGTTAACAAATGACACAATTATTAGATTGGAGCAACACTGTAGTTGTGCAACGTCATGAATCTGGCTGTGTTCCAACGGGTTATGAGTGGCTAATTCGGTATTTGAAGATTCAAGGAGTGAACCTTGAGATATTTCAAGAGGATTTTGACTTTGGACAAAACAATGGTTTCGAATCTGTTTCAGCGAAGATTAGAAGTGTTTATCCCACAATCAACATTAAAGTGGAAAGTTACTCCAAGGGAATAGACAAAGTAAATCGAATTAAATCCCTTTTGGAAGAGCAGAAACCTTGCTTAATTTCGTTAGCTCTTGGTAATGGTCGGGGTTGGCATATAATGCCTGTTGTACGAATCGATGAAACTATATCAACTGATTCATCATTCGGATGCGCAGGGACATTGTACTTGGGTTTTTCCAGTTGCAGAAATTGTTTGGAGACATGATTACTTGCAAGGTGGACATGATATATCGTGGATTGAACCTACATAGGTTCCAAAATATTTCGCGTTTTTTCATTTGAAACGTAGCGCGCTCCCTTGTGAAAAGAATAATAAAGCTTGATAGCTGAGTTAGCTAATCGGGAAGGAGGAAAAACTGGTTTGAAGTTAATTTACGTTGCAATCGATGGCATGGGAGACTTGCCAATCAAATCTTTAGGTAACAAAACACCCCTTGAAGCAGCGAAAACTCCTAACATGGACGCTCTTGCCAAAAACGGTGAAATTGGCTTAATGTACTCGGTAAAGAAGGGTGTTGCACCCGAGAGCGATGTTGCTGTTATTTCGCTTTTAGGTTATGACCCTTTCAAGTATAGCACAGGCAGAGGTGTCATTGAAGTGGTTGGTGTAGGCTTGAATATGAGGGATGGAGATTTAGCACTGCGATGCAACTTTGCAACTTTAGGTCAAGGAAAAAACATTCTCGATCGTCGAGTGGCACGTACCTTAAGCACTAAGGAAGCCACTGAACTTAGCAAAGCAGTTAACAAAGGTGTTAAGCTCGAATCTTACCCTGCAACCTTTGAGTTTTGTAACACACTGGGGCACAGAGCAGTGCTTCTAATTAAAAGCAAAGCTAAGCCGTTTTCAAGCAATATCTCTAACAGCGACCCTGCCTACACAATCGTTAATGGACTTGGTGTAGCTAAAGCTGAAGTTGAAATGGTTCTGCAAACCTGCGAACCCTCTGACAAAACGGAAGCAGCCAAAGTTTCCGCTGCACTTGTAAATGAGTTTATCGATAAATCTCATGTGCTCTGGGAAAATCACCCTATAAACGTGAAGCGTGCTGCAGAAGGCAAACTTAAAGCTAACGTTGTTTTGACAAGGGATGCGGGACATTTGTTGCCGAAATTCTTCAACATTAACGAGCGTTATCACGTAAATTTTGCTTGTTTAGCGGATATGCATGCAGAACGTGGTATTGCCCAATTGGCTGGTATGGAATCGTCATTGCTTCCACCACCGTCAGGTAACCTTGAGAAAGACTGTGAAGTTAGAGTGAAAGCGCTCCTTGAAGCTTTGCCTCGGCATGATTGTTTCTATATTCACTTAAAAGGACCTGACGAACCAGGACACGATGGTGACTGCGACCTTGAAAACGCAGATTATCTCAGCCATTGACAAATGCTTCTTTGGGCCACTTCTGAAACAGATTTCGCTTGAAGACAACCTTATCTGCATAACAACTGATCATGCGACTCCCTGTTCATTAAAGGTACACAGCGACACGCCTGTTCCTGTTTTAATTTCCGGCGACAATGTAAAAGGTAGAAATGGTGGAAAAGCTGTGAAGTTTTCAGAAAAAGATTGTGCTAAAGGAAGCTTGGGTACCATAGAGCGTGGATGCGAATTAATACCAAAACTTATGGCTATTCTGAAAAAATAGAAACTGAGTGTAATTTTGAAGACAGTGTTACTTGGCAACTATCCCTTTCCTACAGGTGGAGACTAAAGCAGCGCATCAAATCTAGACTTAATCTTTATTTATTTTAGGAAATAATCTTTTTGGTGTCACTTTGACTCAATTAAATGCTAATTTAATCAGGTTTGGAAGCATCACCGCGCGTATAATTGGTCATTAATTCTTTTTTAGCTTGACCGGTAGAGACCAAAACCGCTTCAGGCTCGAATCCCCCTATTTTACAGGCAAAAACCTACTAGGCAAGAGTACGAAGCTCTCCCGGGCTACATGAAACCCTAGTTAGGTCGACTTTCAAACTCTCAGTAACCTTTGGAAGCCTGCACAAACAATCCAGGTTCAAATCACAGCGGCCCACTCCAGAACTGAATAAGTACTATTTCCTCAAACATTCCCTTTTTTGTAATTTGACCTGGGACAGATTCTGAATCAAGCCTTGAAACAAGCCATAGTCAAAGAACTCCAGAAAACCATCCTCTCGAAAAGTCTATTCAGAAAGAAAAGCGATTACGTTAACTGGTTTGTTGAAGGCGCCTTTTAGTATGGCAAGTTTCTGCTTAGGCAGCGTCACCAAAATCACTGTCGCTGGACCAGCAGATTTTCTAATGTCAACTTCACATTGGTTAGCAATTTTGAATTTGATTTTCGAGCCTTCAACTAGAATGTCGTTTCGTGACCGATCACTGTTGATCCAACAGGAATTATTTCATGAACAAAGTCGAGATTTCGAAGCTTTAGAACATCAATTGTTTCTGCAATTTTTCCGTCTATCTCCGCCTGAAGAACTTCCTCTGCAACACTTGGAATACCAATAGCAGCAACAATGTCGCCTGGCTTGGAGCTGCCAATCCTCAATTGCTCCTTTCTACAGGTTCCGATTACTGTTACGCCTGTACCCGTCTGCTCGACCACGCTGTTCTTTTCTGTGCTCCCAGTCAACACCAACTTTTGATCTAGACCTGCTTTATCTGCTTCGTGCCTGATGCCCTTCAAAATTTCTGCACCCAACAGCTCAGGTTCAACACCCAGAACGTAGACTATACTTACTGGATTTGCACCTACCGATAAAACCTCCATCAGGGCTGCTCTAACCGTGAATTTTCCAAAAATGTATCCGCTAACTTTGAGCTTGTCTATTGGCTTGAGACCAATTCCCCCTGCTGAGTCGCACCCCAAAACCAGAACTTGCCCAATGGGAAATTCAAAAAGAAGAACATCCCTGTTAGTCCTCATTGAAGTAAGAAAAAAGAGAGTTTTTATTTTGCGTATGCCTCGACGAGGTCGCGCGCAGTTATAATGCCTACAAACTTGTCGTCCTTTACGATAGGCAAGCGTCTAATGTGTTTTAACGCCATTGTAGCAGCCGCTCTATGAACACTTGTGCCAGAGGGAATATTGATTAGAGGTGATGAACAATCCTTCCCTACCTCTTCGTACAACGCCTTGCCTCTGGCCAAGAAAGTGGTAAGCAGATCCCGTTCAGTGAAAATCCCAAATGGTTCTTCTTCACAGGTTATTATCACGCTGCCGATGCGATGTCTACCCATGAGAGCAGCTATGCTAATAACAGGTGTTTTTTCATCAGCAGTCACAAGGTCTTTCGTCATAAAGTCATCAACTTTGACCTCAGTTTCAGGAACATCAGGCAAACTCTTGATTAGATCAGAAGCAGTTATGATCCCCGCAAGCGTTCCAGCGTCAAATACCGCAAGCCTACCTTTCTTAATAGTCATTAGCTGGGCAGCTTCTTTAATCGTAGCTGTAAGAGAAACACCAACTAGGGGATAGGACATCACATTCTCGACTTTTTCATCTCTTAGATTACGATCAAGCGCTAAAACCTTGCTTAGCAAATCCCGCTCAGTAACTATCCCCACAGGCGTATGGTACTTCATTACGATTAGGCTTCCGATATGCTTCTCGCCCATGATTATAGCAGCATCATCCAGCAAAGCCTCCGGATTTATAGTGACGACATATTTGCTCATTAATTCCTTCACCATTCGATAACGCGACAAGTTACGTTTGTATTGCTCATAAGCAATGTCAATTACTCCCGGCAGCTTCCTTTTGAGTTCTTCTTTAGGTGTCACCAAAAAAATCCCTCAAGATAAAGAACAATCAAAAGGACTAATTAAGCTTCCACACCTACACGTGCTTTGGGACAAAAATATTCGTCTTTTTTGCTTAGGGTTTTTTCATCCTTTCTGATTGGTGACTCAACGCCGCTAGTAGATCTGTATGAAATGGAAGCTCGCTGGGGCTATACGAGCAGAAGAAAGTTTAGAGGCTCTAAGCTCCACGCGGTCGCGAATCAGTTGAGGTTGCCGCTGAAAGCTACTGTTACGCCTCAAAACCTCTCCGATTCACCGCCTACGGGGTCTAAAAGATTTTTTGTTTCGTGTTTTACTCTTTTAATTGCAAGCAATAAAGTTATACTCGGCATCACCAAACCCCATCTCCAGCGACACCTTCCCTCTTTTTTCAGGTAAATGGTATTCTCGCATAATGAAAGATTTCTACAAGGGGTTCTCAGCAATTGCAAAGCATAAAGTCAGGCAAATAGAATAAACATTTTTAAAACAACTAAATTTAAATACTCTTGTGGAACTGAAAGATGACGAAGAACCAGTGGGTTGCCGCTGTTGCATAGCCCGGTAGTGCGACTGACTGTTAATCAGTAGGTCAAAGGTTCGAGTCCTTTCAGCGGCGCCATCCTCCATCCGCTTTTATACTGCCAATTCCGCTTACTCTTTTAATTCCGGTGAATTTTGCATTGGTTGCCACTATCTCTTTATTATGCATAGTCCTTCTAAATTCTCAAGCTCACATAAGAGTCAGTGGTTGAAATGCCCAACTTAGCGTTTGAATATCAATGTACAAAATGCGGAAGAGTTTTTGATCTTGATCAATACAAGAAAAGCGTCTTCTGCCATTTCTGTGAAATGCACTTGTGGCCAAAATTTGTTAGAATTAGAGAGGCGCTAAACCGCAAAGAAATAGGCAAGGAAGCAACAGTTATTGAACCAATAGTCCCTTCGGTGAAGTAAACTTATCCACCATTGTGATGCAATTAAAATATCCCGAGAAACAAATTTTTCAGCAAGATCAATTAAGGATTTTGATCTTGTGGTAATTGGGACCTGGATTCGGGGTGGTGAACCAAGTCCAGACATGATAAGTTTCTTAAAGCAATTGAATTTTGAAGATTGTGACAGGCATTTTGCTCTTTTTATGACTTGGGCAGGCGGGGGCAAAAGCGATGTCTTGGCGTTTAATCGAGTGAAACAGCTTTTAGAAGCTAAAAACCAAATATTGCTTGATGGCTGTTTCAAATGTTTGGGTAAGACCTTTGGTTTGGCAAGACGGGGGCACCCAGATGCACAAGATTTGGCTTACGCTCGAAAATGGGCTAGAACGCTTGTCGATGAGCCTGTAGAATCACTCTGAAATAATTCGATCGTTTTAGAGTAGCACGTGCTAATATGTTATTAGGTTAAACTGAGTGATTGAATAATCGATGGGTAATTTCACTAAGAATCAGCAGAAAATAGAGATTATGAAGGTAAAAGTTGAGCATGCAAAACAATCAACACTGGATAGTCTCTCTTTTCAATTCAACACTACAAGATCAAAAGAGGCAATCAAGCCAACAAAAGCTATAGTAATTAATCGCATCTTCGATTCAACCAAAGAAGACGAGTTGTTGCTTAATGTTGAATTTGGCTTATTGCCTTCCAAAACCTCTTTTTCAAAAATAAATTTGGATCTGTCTTTTCAAGAACACCTGCTCAATTCAACGACAATTAGCATACCTCAAAGCACCCTACTAAACGACACCTCAGAGTTTCCCCTAATCTTAGATATGAAAGGGATCATTGCAGGAGAATACCTGATTAGGGTAGAAATGTATGAGCCATGGTCTTCTGGTGAAAAACTAAACTTCACTTTTAAAGAAATTACAGTTCAATATATTCCTCAGACTAGAGAAGCAAGATTAGTGAAAATTCCCACAGTGAAGAGTGCAGCAGGTTCTGATTTAACAGTTGTTTCGTCTTCTGCAAAAAACATTTACCGTGAAATAGAACAAGACCAAAAACAAGAAGCAATAAGCAAAAGAGACGAATGGTAAGTATCTTAAGACGAGTACGGGGGAGGGTTAATGGAGAACCATATAACAAAAGAACAGTTTCTTCTGGAATTTTTCGTATAAATGCAATCTGTTGAAAGGAGGCTTTATAGATTTAGGATTGTAACCAATCGATTAACAGAGAAATAGAAGGGGAAAGATATGAATAGAAAATTAAGTTTAGTTGTTTCAATTTGTCTTTTTTGGTCTTTAATGCGGCAATTCTTGTAACTGCATTAACAACTCAATTTCAACAACCTACGAAAGAATTGGATTTTATTGTTGACGGATCAAGTGCTGTAACAAAATTTATTTCTTAATTTTTTTATATAGAAAAAGTCTTCTACAATACTGTTATATAATTGCTAAAGCTAGCTTATTTGAGGTCTGTCGGCTTGTCTGAACTTATTTGGAATAAACCTGTCTTATGCTTTTTTAAAGAACGTGATGTTAACCCTGAAGTTGATCCCTTCGTCGTTGTTAAAGCAAAAAAGCTAACAATAACCAAAGGAGCGGACGCCAAGTATTCTGGCAACATAATGGATTTCTTTACTCTAATGGGCGACGCTGACTACCTAACAACAAAAGAAGGCTTAGCTGACCGCTATGTCATATGCTGGTTTGATGATACTGAGCCCGATATGACTAAAGATTTGAGGCGAATGAGGGGTGTCTCGTTTAAAGCTAAAGCCACCTGCGTAATAAATGATAGCGGCAAAAGAACATATAATGCCACTTTTAATGCTGTGCATGCCAAACTTAAATGACTTTTTAATTTTTTTTTAGGTCACAATTTTTAATAGTTAACCAAATAGCCTTGCTTTTGCAATGACATATAACGTCGTAACGTGCTGAGTTCATGGTGAATTTTGCAAGTTTTTTTAACCTACTCTTAAATATAACTGGATAAATTTCTATTGGGTAAGGTCGTAGACCATGGTAGAGCAAAAATTAAGTGCTACTCTAATTACTGGTAGGACAATTGATCAAGGCGTAGGAAAAGAGATGGGGAAAGGCTCCAAAGAATACTTTGACAGCAGTTCGGTCTGTTTTATAGATAAGTCTGACATGCTAAAACTGGGTATTAGAAGTGGAACAAACGTTCAGGTGACCTCCAAGTATGGTTCCGTCATCGTTAAAGCAGTAAAATTTCCAAGCGGAATCAAACCTGGAATGGTTTTTATACCATGTGGTTTATGGGCAAATGCAATATGCGGCGACGAAACTTTTGGCATGGGTATGCCTATGTTTAAGGGGTTCCCAGTTGAAGTTGAAGCTGCCCCCAATGAAGCTGTCTTATCCCTCGATGAGCTTTTAATGAAAGAATTTGGAAGGTAAATGTTATGACTGAAATAAAATCCGTTGTTTGTCCTATATGCGGATGCTTATGTGACGACTTAGAAGTTACTGTGGAAAATAACGAAATTATAAAAATGAAGAATGGCTGTGCCCAGTGTGAAGCCAAAATGGTTCACGGGTACAAAAGCGAAGAAAGAATTCTGAAACCGATGATAAGAAAAGATGGCAAGTTAGTTCCTGTCTCCATGGATGAAGCCGTACACAAAGCAGCTCAAATTCTCACCGACGCAAAGTATCCGCTTCTATTCGGCTGGAGCAGCTCAACCAGCGAAGCGCAGCAAGTTGGTGTCGAATTAGCGGAAGAATTAGGCTCAGCATTGGATAACTGCTGTAGCGTTTGCCACGGACCATCAGTTATGGCTGAACAAGAAATCGGCATCCCTTCATGTACTCTTGGGCAGGTTAGACACCGTGCAGACCTGATAATTTACTGGGCATGCGACCCATGGGCTTCACACCCAAGACATCTTGAAAGATACACAAGTTTCACTGAAGGTCGCTTTGAAGGCAGCGGATGGAAAAATTACATGCAAAAGTTGAAGGGTGAGGCAGGCATGAAAAAGGTGGAAGCTGCTTCAAAACTAATAATTGGCAGCACTATGCCTACAATTCGTTCAAAAGTATGTGCTATCGATGCTACCAACGCTCCGCCTCAAACAATGCAGAAAGATGGGCGAAAACTAATTGTTGTTGATGTCAGAAAAACAATAACTGCCGAGGCAGCAGATTATTTCCTTCAGGTAGAACCAAACAAAGATTATGAAATAATAGACGCCATGAGATGTTTAGTGGCTGACCAAGAACTTGATGTTGACAAGGTTGGTGGTGTTCCAGTTGAATACCTTAAAGAAGTAACAGACGCAATGGTAAATTGCGATTTTGGTGTCATCTTCTTTGGTCTAGGCTTAACTCAAAGCGCAGGCAGATTCAGAAACATTGAAATTGCAATCGCACTAACACGTGACCTTAACAGAAGAACCAAGTTTGTTATTTCACCTATGCGTGGGCATTTCAACGTTACGGGCGCAAACGTGGTTTTCGCTTGGCAAACAGGTTATCCATATGCAATTGATTTCTCACAAGGTTATCCACAATACAACCCTGGAGAATACACAGCAGTTGATTTGCTCAGACGCGGCGACAACGATGCGACCCTAGTTATTTCGTCAGATCCAGGTGCAAACTTTCCTAAGGCATCAATGCAAAATATGATGAAGCACCCAATAATCACCATCAACCCAGACATGAACGCTATCTCAAGGCTTGGCGATGTAGTGTTTCCAACTCAATGGTGCGGTATAGAATACGAGGGCACCGCTTACCGCATGGATCTGGTGCCAATAATGCTCCGAAAAGTTGTTGAGCCACCAAAGGGCATTCTAAACGATGAAGAACTATTAAAGAAAATACTAGAAGAAGTTCGAGCAATCAAAGCCAAAAATCCAGAAACAGAAACTAACGCCGAACTTAAAGCACGTAACAAACTGGCACCTAGGATCGAAATTAAACAAAGAAAGAAAACAAAAAAAATGAAGGTCGCTTAAATGACTGAGTTACTAATAAAAAATGGCTTTGTCTTTGACCCTATTAACAAGATTAACGGGGAAAAAATGGACATAGCCATCAAAGACGGCAAAATAGTTCACAAAGTCAGAAGCAAAGCCCACGTAATTGATGCCTCAGGCTTGACTGTTATGCCGGGCGGCGTTGACATTCATACGCACATTGCAGGTGGGGAAGTTAACACCGGCAGAATAATTCGCCCTGATGACCATGTTAAAGATGTAGAGCGCAAAACAGTCATGACACGCGGTGGCACTGGCTACTCAATCCCTTCCACCTTCACTACTGGTTACCGTTATTCTCGTATGGGATATACAACCGTTATGAATCCATCAATGGCACCATTGCAAGCTAAACATACCCATGAAGAATTAAATGACATACCCTTGCTTGACAAAGCTACTTATCCGCTTTTGGGCGACTGGTGGTTTGTGTTAGAAAACCTATCTAAAGGTAAAGTTGAAGAATGCGCTAAACATGTCGCTTGGATGCTAGATATAACCAAGGGGTATGCAATAAAAATCGTTAACCCAGGAGGCTTAGAATCTTGGGGTTTCGGACACAACGTCCACAGCATCGACGATCAAGTAGCCAACTTCTGCATCACCCCACGCGAAATAATATGTGGCTTAGCTAAAGTAAACGCACTACTCAATCTGCCTCATTCTATACATCTTCACACTAACAACCTTGGATTGCCTGGCAACTACACTACCACACTTGATACAATGAAGGCGCTTGAAAGCGTACCTTACAACGGCAAACCCGTTGGCCACATTACTCATTTGCAGTTCGCAAGCTTCGCAGGCGACAGCTGGGCACACTTTACTTCAGCATCAGAAGAAATTTCAAATTACATTAACGCACACAACCACATGACCTTTGACATGGGCCAAGTCATATTTACAGACACCACAACTATGACTGCTGACGGACCCTTCGAGTTTTCACTCTATGAATTAGGGGGTCACAACAAATGGGTCAACAGTGACATTGAAACGGAAACCAGCGGCGGAATAATACCCTTCCACTACAAGAAAAACAGTCCAGTAAACGCATTGCAATGGTCAATCGGACTTGAATTAGCTCTACTCATCAAGGATCCCTGGAAAATGTTCATGACAACCGACCACCCCAACGGTGGACCATTCTTTGCTTACCCAAGAGTACTTGCATGGCTTTACAGTAAAAAAGCACGCGAAGCAACACTCAAACATTGTAACAAGAAAGCCCAGAAAAAAAGTCTGCTCCCAACAATTGATCGCGAAATGACTCTCTACGAAATAGCTATTATGACTCGGGCAGGACAAGCTAAAGCTTTAGGGCTTCCAAATAAAGGTCATCTTGGAGTTGGTGCAGATGCAGATGTTGCAATCTATAACATTAACCCAGAAAAACTTGACATAGCCCAAAAGTTCAAGATTGCACGCAAAGCTTTCAAACATTCCGCCTACACCATCAAAGACGGCAAAATCGTCGTTAAAGAGGGTGAAGTTGTAGACAACACCACGCCAGGTAGAACCATGTGGCTAGATGTCCAAACCAAAGACCCTTGCGTAATCGATGAGGAAATGAGACGCAAATTCAAACAATACTGGACAGTTGAATACGACAATTACCCAGTATTCGACCATTACCTGAGGGTTCCAGAAAAACTAACAATAAAGGCAAGTGTCTAAAATGATCATCTTAATCCCCAAAAGAAAATTTGAGGTACCTGTCCAAGCAGCAAGCATCAGCCCCGACATATTCAAAGGAAAAGACACCGCCGAAATAGCAAACCTACCCATCACCGAAGGAAACCGCAACCTAAAACTCGGCGACCTCTTCGAAATCCAAGAAGACAACCTCGAAACACCGTACATAACCATAAACGGAGATGTAGACAAAGTCAAACGAATAGGATCTGCAATGAAAACTGGCGAAATCCTCATCAACGGCGACGCAGGAATGCACACAGGCGAAAAAATGGCCGGCGGCAAAATCACAGTAAACGGCAACATAGGTGGATGGTCAGGCAACGACATGAAAGGTGGCTTAATTGAAGTCCATGGAGACGCAGGCGACTATTTAGCTTCCCCATACCGCGGCACAAGCACAGGCATGAAAGGAGGCGTAATAATTATCGACGGTAGTGTCGGAAGCGACTCCGGATGCTACCTGCACGGTGGCGTACTCAAAATCAAAGGTGGCGCAGGAAGATTCCTTGGTTACCATATGAGCGATGGAGTAATCCTTGTTGATAAGGAAGTTGATATCCGCCCTGGTGCATGTATGACTGGCGGCAAAATCGTTATCACAGGTACAGTTGAAGAGGTAATGCCAACCTTCACAATCGACAGTGTTAAACCCAAAGTCAAAATCGACGATACAACCTCAGTGGCGGGGCCATTCTATGTGTTTCTAGGCGACCTAGCAGAACGCGGCACAGGTAAAATCTTCGTTTCTAAAGCTAACAACCCGCAAATGAAATTTTACGAAAAATACCTCTAAATTTATTATTTAGGCATTTGCCTACTTTTGTTTTATTTTTACGCTTACCTGCTATGATTGGTCGTGCTAACGAAGCCGAATACCTTATGAACACGGCTGATTCCAAATCAACAAGCAAGAGTGAATGTTATGCTTCAAGTTGACATGACTAAGCTTGACTTATCGACTGGAAAAGCAGAAAAAACATCTGATTGCGTGGCTGAAGAGGTTCCGCTCCAGATCACCCTAAACTCAGTCTATACTTTTGTCATTTGGTGTTCTCCTTTCCAATTCAAGGAGCTTGCAGTTGGCTACTTGCTATCGGAGGACATACTTAACTCTGTTAATGAAATCCAAGAGTTAATCTCCAACGAATCAAAGAATAGTTGCCAGATTACGATGAAGGCATAGTGTGGATTTGGATGAGCGCATGAAAAACATGCGGCAAAGCACACGTATAATTCCATTAATCAAGGCTAGTACCTCACCCTACCAGCATGACCAAAAAATACCATCTGTAAAATCCAAACTCACAATTAAAGCACAAACCATATTTGACGCCATCGACCAGATCAACAACTTAGCAAAAGGGTTCAAAGAAACTGGAGGACTGCACGACTCGGCCATCTTCCAGCGCGGATGGCACAATGGTGGCTTTCTCCGAAGATGTCGGCAGACATAACACCGTAGACAAAGTCATAGGTTCGGCTTCGCTGGCAAGAGCTGATTTTAACAAATGTTTCATGATAATAACTGGGCGAGTCCCAGGCGACATGATTTACAAAGCAGCAAAAGTTGGTTTACCCATAGTTGCTTCCGTTGCAGCGGTTCTCAACTCAGGAGTTTCTTCGGCCAAAAAAGCCAACATCACATTGGTGGGTTTTGTACGCGGGAAACGCATGAACATTTACTCTGGTGCAGAAAGGATAATTTGGTAGGTACCTGTCGTGAATAGACCTGACATTAGACGACTGCCAAAACGCTCAAACCCAATAGATGCACAAATGCGACTTCTTGACGCTGTTCGTTCAAACTTAAATCCCAGCGAATTCGTGCAGCTGCAGAAGGCTTTAGGTAGAGTTTTAGCTCAAAATGCTATTTCAACTCTTAACATCCCTGAATACGACAAAACCTTCATTGACGGCTATGCAATCAACCAGCAAGCTACCAACAGTGCCTCAACCGCAAAACCAGCAGCTTTCAAAGTTGTCGGAAAACTGTTTCCAGCGGATTACCCTACCACCCTTGAAGTTGCGCGTAGGGAAGCAGTTTACGTTGCGTGTGGAGCTCCAATACCCAAAGGCGCTGCTGCAACAGTAAAAGTTGAAGAAACAAGATTAAACGGCGATAAAATTGAAATAATGCGGGAAATTCAGTCAGGTGAAGGCATAATACCACTTGGAGACGACATGAAAAAAGGGGACTTAATACTTAAGAAAGGGCAGGTGCTAAGACCGCAGGATGTTGGAATATTGGCTTCATTGGGTCTTGCCGATGTTGAAGTTATCAAAAAGCCCAAAATTGCTATACTCTCAGGCGGAGACGAATTGATTAAACAGTGCAGCATAAATCCCGCTAAAATCGCTAATAATTATGCCATTGTCGTTGCTGGTTTGGCCGCTGAATTGGGCGCCGAGACTGAGATAGTTGGGATAATGCCCGATGCCTTGGAAAGAGTTACGGCAAAAATTAGCGAGGCTTTGGTGGATTCAGATATTGTTGTCACGATTGGGGGTTCTTCGGTTGGGGTGAAAGATTTTGTTCCTGATGCTGTCAACGCGCTTGGCGAGCCTGGAGTGGTTGTGCAGGGTGTTTCGTTGCGGCCAGGAGCCGTTTCAGGTTTCGGAATAGTCGGTGGCAAGCCGGTGATTATGTTGCCCGGGCATATTGGTTCATGTATTGCGGGGTTCTACCTTTTTGTAGTTCCGTTGATCAGGCACTGTCTCGGGTTAGACGGCGATGGTATGCTTCCAAAAATGAGCGCTGAGCTAACTGAAGATCTGGAGACTGGTCCACAATTCCGATTCCAATTTACCCACCTAAGACGGACTGAGTGCAAACTTTTAGCTGAACAAGTTGAAGGCGGGTCAAGTGCATTAACAACTATCGTCAAATCAAATGGATACATAATCGTGCCGCCACATACAACACTCTCAAAGGGGAGTCGCATAGAAGTTTATTTGTTTGGCAAACTGGAGCTTTCCCAAATCGTTTAAGAAACCTTGGGCGGATACCTGTGTACGTGCTCGCTTTTTCCCATAACCCACGATTCACACCATGTCTTATCTGCGAAGGCCCGTTCAGTCAAAAGCAAGCAACGGTTGCTCTCGAAAATTTTTGCTTCGATACGGTAGTTATTTGCTGCTCGCAGGTAAGCTTCTTTGCCTGAAAAATCTAATTCGGCAGCCAGCTCGGTTTCCGTTTGTTTGTGCGATAGAGTTAACAGAGCTTCTCCTTGGTTTTCTTCAGCTACGCCGGTCCAAAAAAACGATTTAGAAGATTCCAATTTGCTGGCAGATGTAGCAAAGGTTTTTTGTGCTTCTGAAAGTTTGTTTTCTTGGAGCAATTTACCCCCTTCTCTGAGATTCTGCAAATCAGAAGCAGAAAATCTGCCCATGTTTAGTTGTACGTTTTGTTTTACTGGTCCATATGAACGGCGGGTTTGCAGACGAGTTAGGTCTTCTTTTGAGTTTATGTTGATGAAGCTTTTGAGTTCTGGGTCGAGTACTTTTATGTGGTTTATTGGGGAGACCAGCAGGGTTTTGCGTGCTCCTCGTGGGATGTCGTCTGAGCGCGGCCGCTTCAACTGGCAGAGTGTGTCCGTGATTTCTAAACTGCTTTGGTGTTCCAGCACCATTATGAGGGTTTCAAGCCTGCCGTTAGGCCACATTGGAACAACCACCTCAAACCCTTCTGCCTCACTAAACATGTACTCAGCAATTTTGGGCTGCAAAAAAGGCATGTCACATGGCAAAGTTAGGCAGTAATCAGCTTGAACAGCCCGTAAACCTGACATGATTGCCACGTTTGGACCGCTAATGGGGCTAATTTTTTCGTCAACTACAATCCCGACATTTTTTACAGCATTTTGGTTCAGGATTTTAGTGTACTTTGCTTTTCTTTCCTCATCGTTCACGCATACAAGGACTTCGTCGACAACGCCTCTAACGTTTTCTATAGCGTGAATTAGCAAGGGTTTACCGTTGAGTTCAGCTAGGGCTTTGTCCCGCCAGATTGCATCTATTGTTTGGAATCTACGGGCTTTTCCTCCTGCCAAAATAAGTGCAGCCCGTTTAGACATCACGTTTCCTCAGTTAATGGGTTTTGTTTGCTTTACTTAATTGTTTTTTGACCAGGGTGATGAGTTTTTGGCCTTCTTCAGGAATTTTAATTATCGGGATGTTGCCATAAGTGGTATTGGTTGAGTTTGTGGCTGCAATGCCTGTAATCGCAATAATTGGTTCAACTGTTCCCTGTAACGTTTCTTCAAGTCCTTCTCTGTTTTTCGCTGTAATAATTTTGGGCACATCAGCTCTTTTAGCTATTAAGCTGTGGAAGCCTTCAATGAAGACGATGTCGAGGTTTTCCTGTTCCAGAAGAGCGATTATTTGATTTAAGTCGTTGAGTGCCATCTGGGTTTTTTTGATGATGTCTATTTCTTCGGGTGAAATGGCAACAATGACTTTGGAGCCTGCTTTCGCATAACGCCAAGTGTTGGTTCCTTCTTTATCAATTGTAAAGCCTTTGTGGTGGACATGTTTTATTGAACCGATTTGGTAGCCTTCAGCTGACAAGTGAGAAATAAGGTACTCTAAAGTTACTGTTTTTCCTGAACCACTAACGCCTACAGCGGCAATAACTAAAACCGTACAGTTGCACACTCCGCATGGAATCAAGCTGCTTGGCTTTTATAAATTATGCCCAAGCTGTTTGCTTTCTGTAGTGTAGTTTTCCTACAAATGTATACAACCGCCGTTTGCCATTAAACCATATATGGCTGTTTTACGATAAAAACAGTTCAGGTGTAGTTTGTGCCAAAGCTTGTAGCGGTTGTTGGTGGAAAGCATTCTGGAAAGACCACTGTGATCGAGCATTTAATAGTTGAATTCAAGCGTCGCCGATATCGAGTGGGAGCTATCAAGGAGATGGTTCGGATTCCAACGTTGGACACGCCAGCAACCGAAACCGACAGGTACAGCATTGCAGGCGCAGAAACAATAGTTGCTGTTCCAAGAGAAGAAACTGTGGTTTTCATCAAAAGAAGATTGACCCTAGCAGAAATCCTCCCCTTTCTAATAGGACTAGATTATGTTGTTTTAGAGGGCTTTGAATCGGAAAAAAAGCTTCTTAAAATTATCGCCGCAAAGACCGCTATTGAAGCAAAAAGCTACTATGACGACTCTACTATCGCTATTTCAGGAATAATAGCTGGATCAGACATCGAAACCAACAAAGCAACTGCCATTAAAATTCCAATATTCAGCTTGGTTGAAATTAAAGCCTTGGCTGATTTGATTGAGAATAGAGCTATTGAAATGTAGCTTAGCGGACTTCGATTGCTACTACGCCTCTGACCCACCTTTGTGCAAATTGATCGCTTCCTATTATGAGTCTCAGTGGTCCTTCGCCATCATCTTTTAGCGCTGTCAAGGACGAGCAGTTTCTTTGGTAGGCTATGATAGTGTTTTGGTTCATTGCATCTTGGATGGGTATAATTGTTCCATAGCCGTCTGAAGCTTGAATATATACGGAGGAGGCGCTGTCAAGGATGTTAGCTTGGGCAAGTAATTCTGGAAGTTGAACGCCAGTATAATTGTAAACGCCATTGTCTAAAGGTCTGCTGCTAGAAGATAATGTGACTTGAACCGTTGTTGATGGATGTGTTTTAAGTTGGCTAATTGTCAGATGTTGTTGGGTTGTTTACTTTTCCCTTAACCTGTAAGAGTATCGAGTTTGCGTTGTTTCTGGACGCGTGTAATAATATAGTGGCACCGCTGCAACAATCAAAAAAATAAAGAGAACAAAAACAATTTTCGAGGATTTCTTCAAACAAAACGCCTTAAGTCACTGTTACTCCTGAAACCCATCTAACCCAATATTGACCCCACTTGAAATCTTCCGTTGGAACAACAAGGCGGAAAGGTTGACCGTTAATAGGTGTTAGGTAAGCACCGTTTTCTTGGTATCCAATCAAAATGCCAAGGTCTTTAGCTTGCTGGATTGTGTATTCTCGGCTGTAACCGTCGATTGCTGACACGGTGACTTTGCTAGCGCCTTCTGATACGCCGCAGGCTTGCAGAATACTCCAAAGGTTCACACCCGTCCACTCAGAGGTTCTTTGAGGTTCTCCGCCTGGAGCAAGCACCGCCTGCACAGTTTTTGCTTCATAATTTGCTAAGCTGCTGCCTGTTAAAACAAGTGGATTAGTAACTGCCCCTGTAACGTTGATTGTCCATGGTTGCAAACTTATTTCACCTACGCTTTTAACATTAAAGTTTGATGCTAAACCTGGCGTTATTAGTTTTAGTGGTCCTTCAGAGGTGTCAGTTATCCAGTTTCCGTTCTTGGCAAACGCCAAAATTATTTCTTTACCTGGATACTGTGTGCTATTGTAGGCTTGATAGGTGTTTATGGTTCTGTTGAAGCCATCAGACGCAATGACGTTGATGAAGCCTGCATCCCATGAAGCACCGGTATGGTTGAGAAGTTGGAGCATTGTTACGCCGATGTAATTGGCGGTTTCGCCTTTAATTGTGCTTGTTACGTTTGTCAGGGGCATCTGGGTGAGGTCATTTATGGTCAGGGTTTTTTCTGCCGCAACGTCTCCTGTGATTTTGAGTTGAACCTGCGGCGGATTACCGCTGGGTAAACCCAAATTGCTTGCTTGCGCAGGTACTACTGTTAAGTAGTGAATGGATGCTGTTAATGCAATAATTACTACGGCTATTGAAGCAGCCGCTAAAACGATTTTTCTGGTTTTAATAAAGTTTTTTTCCTCCGAAACCGATTTTTCCAACTCTAACTAGAAGCATGTTAGCGATGAATCCGCCTATGCAGCCGCTTATTGCAGCAATAACACCCAAAAACGAGAGCACACCCAATGGCAAAAACAGTACTAATGCACCCACTGAAATGGTACCGACAACATTAGCTATTGCTGCGGCGCCGCTGCAGCAGGCTGCACAGCAGGCTTTATGCTTTGAAACTAAGAAGAAAGCGTCGATTGCTAAGCCAGGGGCAAGATAGATGACAAATGAGAGGAGCCCGAAGTTGCCGAATGGAAGCAGTAAACTGATAAAGGCTTGAGTTAATGAGACCATTGAGGCAGCTCCGATTTTGCGTACAAAGCCAAACGCCATTACAGGCCACATCATGTATAATCCTCCTGCTACAGCGCCAGTTGGAACGTAAAGTGGTCCAGTTATGGCGGCGACGAGTGGGTGGATAACGTTTTTGGTTGCTAAGCCAAGGCTTGCAAAGAGTGCCATTAGGACTAGATCTGTGGTTGCGATTTTTAGGGTGCCCTTGGGCAAGTTTTGGTGTGGTTGGTTCATGCAAAACTCCGATGTTATCACTTTGTAACATCGATAAAATAAACTTATCGTTCAAAAAATAAAGAAAACAAACTATGGAAGTTCCATTACAACCCCATCAAGTTTTAGCTGAGCATTCCTGTAGCGTTTCACCAAATCTTTGCCAAAATCCGTAACCTCCGAAGAACCACCGCCCTTGGCGCCACCGCGAACCCGCGTAACCAAAGATTCACCCAACCTCTCCTCAGCCAACGTAAGCCTATGCAAAGCATACCGATAAGACATCTTTAACTGATTAGCAGCCTCCAAAACAGAATGCCGTCTGTCAATTTCTTCGAGTAATTCAGCTAAACCATTTCCGAAAACTGCCTCGCCCTTCTCATTAACCATCCAAAGCTTAATCGCAAAGCATAAAGCACACAAACCTGACGACCTCTACATAGCATTTATCGATTGGTTCTTTATATAAGAAGGGTGTAGGTCGCCAAGAGTGCTATTCTAATTCAATCAGCGGTTATGCTTCAATTATTTTGGCGGTTTTAAGGACGTTGACGATTCCGCTACCTTCCGCGACATGACCGACCTCGAAATGCCTAACCTTTCGCTTCTCTAACTCTTCACTCAGCAAGTCATCTGCGTTCTCTTTTGCTACGGCCATGAGCATTCCACCTGCTGTCTCTTTCGCTTCACCCTGCAATCAGTGGGTAACCAAAAATTTCCGTTAAATTGGGTGTGCCGCGAATCACAGGTAACTGGTCAATTATGATGTCAACTTTGCTAAGCATAGCCATGTTGGCTGCGTGACCTTTCAACCCGAAACCAGTTACGTCTGTTGCAGCGTGCACGGGAACTTTCTGCATAGCTTCGGCAACAGGTTTGTTTGAAGTATATCATTCCATTCAATGGCTTCAGTGACAGCCGCATCAATAACATCCTCAGGAATATCTTTAAGCAGTTCTTTGCCTTTATCTTCCTTCCGCAAACGGTAAGCAGCCATTGCAGGCGCAATCCCAAGAGGCTTAGTCAAAAACAAGCTTAGTCACCAACTTGCGCTCCATGCGTGTAAACAATTTTTTCAGTGTCACTAATGCCAGTTGCAGCGCCACCAATAATTGGCCAGGGATTCCGTAATTGTGTGCCCCCCAACAACTGGGGCGTCCATTTCACGGCAGAAATCGCCAAATCCCTTAACATCCCCACGGCCAACTCGTCTGGCATGTTCTCGGGAAACGCCATAATCGACAAAACACTAACAATTTTTGTAACTGCCAAAGCGTAGATGTCGCTTGTTACGTTGCTGCCTGCGATTCTGCCTTGAATTTCAGGTTCGTCAACCAATGGGGTGAAGAAATCAAGCGTGTTTAGAACGGCAATGCCGTCCGGTGATTTTGACGACGCTGCTGTTTTCCCAAGGACCCGCCAACACCTCCTCACTAAAATCCTCTGTATACCCCGCTTTATCGAGCAATTCACCCAACTGGTACTGGGGAAGTTTGCAGCTGCAGCCGTGAACGGGAACAACTTTAGTTAACCTGTAACTCAACTTTCATTTACCTCCAACAACTCGATATTATTTAAGAGCATTGTTTTATAGGTATAAAAATTTTAAACCCAAAAATTGGGGAGAATAAAGCAGTTTATTGTTGCTTTTTGCCTGGATGATTTCAAGGAAGGCTTCAATTCGGGTTTTTATCTGCTCGGAGTCACCCATTGCATAGTCCGTTTCAATCTTTAGCATCGGCAAGCCTGCTGTCTTTCAATGCACGGTCCACTTTTACGGATTCCACGTTGTAGTCATGGCAGTTCTGCAGCGTGTAATAGATTATGCCTTCTACGCTTTGAATTGCTTAGCTATGTCAGTTACGCTCTTTATGCGTGCATCGTTGGGTGTGAAACAAGCACAAGGAATCTTGCTGTATTTTTCGACCATAGCCCACAGCAAATCGTTTAAGCTGTCGCCTTTCGGCTCCACCAAATCAGTAGAAGTACCTTGTGCCTACGCAACTCTCTTCAACAATCATTGAAGCGCCCATCGCTTGGGCTATGCTGTGTACTTTCCAGTTTGGAATTGCCATGGGACAACCAGAAATCATTAGCCTCGGTGCATCTTTTGCTGTGAACGCCTTCGCCTTTATGTACCCGTTCGTCAAGTTCGTCGCAGAGTTCGTTGACTTTTGCAGTGAAGCGTTTTACGTCGTCATTGAAGCTGATTTGGATAAATGAGTAACGCATCTAACCCGCTGATGGGCGATGGGTTGTTTGCGCGCAAGTCAGAGAGGCGTTTGAGTGCTTTACGTTTATTGTTTATTAATTCAATGGATTCTTTTAGTTTTTCAGCAGTTATTTTGTTGCCTGTAACTTCTTCAAGTTTGGCTTTGAAGGCTTCGAGTTCTTTGTACCAGAATTCTTTTCCTTGTCGTGTTTCTGGTTTGTGGGGGACCTCTAAAACATAAGTTGGAATAAGTTCGTTTAGGAGCTCGTAAACTTTCTTTTTGCCGTCGCATGTTGTTTCTCCTACCACGAGGTCGCTTGATTGGAAATATGGGCAAGTTTTGTTTAGTCTGAAGCCGTAGAACGATTTGATTAAGGGGCAAAGGGTTCTGGGCAAAATTGCCTCTGCGTCGGGAACTGAGAAGTCTGCTCCGCCGCATAACCCAACCATTGTTGCATCTGCCGCGTTTGCGAGTTCTTCTGGGGCATAAATGCAGAATGCACCAATGACTTTTTTCCAGCTGTTCTTTAGAATCGTTTAGTTCTTTGATTCTTAATCCGTGGATTTCCGAGACTACAAAGTCGAAGTAACCCATTCCTTTTGGTCGGTTCTTCTGGGTTAAATATATGGTTCCGTAGTATTGACCAAGTATGCCGAGGAGTTGGTTGTGTTTTTCGATATCCATTCCGAGGGATTTCCACATTTCTCCGTATTTTTCTGACATTGCTTTTCACATGCCTTGGGCGAAGGTATTAAAATGCAACCTATTAAAATTTTTGATAAATATTATTAGAAATATTGATTGCGGCTAGTGTTTTTTAACTAAAACCATAAACTCAACGCCAGACTTCGATGCTTCAACAACTTCATGCCCATTATTTTTAATCCAACGCTGAACATTATCAAACTCCAATTCCCCCTCACCAATAACCTCCAACAGCTGCCCAACATCCATGCTTGCCAGCTTGCGCTTAGTAAATGCTACAGGCAAAGGGCACATTTGGCCTTTTACGTCCAATTTTTCTATTACCAACAAAATCGTCTCTAGAACACAATTACTTTGTC
This sequence comes from Candidatus Bathyarchaeota archaeon, assembly GCA_963705145.1. GTDB lineage: Archaea > Thermoproteota > Bathyarchaeia > Bathyarchaeales > Bathycorpusculaceae > Bathycorpusculum. Next base: position 58,290 of record CAVPJA010000003.1, on the reverse strand, counting down.
ACTGTTAACTGTCCACTCAACTAATTCATGTATCGTAGCGATTTTCACCCCGTCAAACAGGTCAGCCTGGGCTAAGCCACGTGCTTCAACACAGACCACGCATGCTTTTACTTCGACGCCGCCTTGAATGAGATTTTCAAGATTTTGGCCGTAGTTGATTAAGCCTTGGGCGGGTTTTTGGCCTTTTTTTGCGAGGTAGACGCCGTTTTCGAACAGCCAGATTTTTACTTTGTGGCCTTCTATGTCGCAGGTTGCGGCGAATCTTAAGGCTGAGAGTGCGCGTTCTTTTGCGTATGGGGCTTCATTTATTATTATTGTGAAAGTTACCATGTTTTTGCCTCAATTTTTCTGATAGTGATTATTAAAAAAACTAATATAAGCATTTTCTAAAACAAAAAGCAAATATCATATTAGACAATCCATTCTAGAAGCATACAATTAGGGCGCAAACAGCATGGAAACCATAAGGTTCGATTATCTCAACACTTTCCTTACAGTGGCCAGAACACACAGCTTCTCAGTGGCAGCCAAAGAACTCAAAACAAGCCAAGGCACAGTCAGCCACCACGTCGCAGCTTTAGAAGAATACTTTGACGCTGAACTCTTCAAACGCACCGCCAAATGGCGTAGAAGTCACCGAAGCCGGAGCCACCATGAAAGAAACCGCGGAAAAAATATTACAGGAAGCCCAAGACGCAAAAACGAAAATCTCTTTGGCCAAAAATAATTTGTCAGGTACCATAAAAATTGCTGCAAGCACAATCCCGGAAGAACATATAATCCCTAATTTAACCGCTGAATTCCAAAAAAAATATCCAGACGTGAAATTCAAGATAAAAGCCGAAGACAGCCTAAATAGCCTAAGCAGTTTACAAACCAACGATGCTGATTTTGCGGCTGTGGGAACAATTTTGGGTTTTGAAGAAAAATTCGATTATCTCCAGATTGGTGAAGAGCATTTAGTTCTAATTGTGCCTTGTAATCACGAGTTAGCCAAATGTGAATTGTCAAACTAAATGAAATTTTAACTTTCCCATTCGTTAACCGGGAAGAAACTTCCGGAACAAGACTGGAAATCGAGCGTTTACTTGAAAAAAACAATCTCCATTCCCAGAAGTTGCGAGTAGCGTTGGAGCTTGGAAGCACAGAATCAGTAATAACCGCTGTTTCTGAAGGCAGAGGCATAAGCATAATCTCCTCAATCGCTGCTGTAAAAGCCAAAGCAGCAGGATTAGCGAAAATTGTAGCAATTGAAGAAGCAAAAAGCTGTCGAAAACTCTACATAGTCAAACCAAAAAAGTCCCTTCTAAAGACATCTGAGGCTTTCTGGGAATTCTGCAAAGAATACAAATTCAAAAACGAAGCCATTAAATGCTCTACAAGGTAATAACCATGTTACTCTTCGTCTATTTTCACCCAGATTTTTCCCGCTTCACTCTTCCACTCAAATATGACTAGCTTCATCGAGGGTTCATCTTCGTACTCTCCAGTCTCCAAACTGAAACGCCAATCATGGCAAGGACAAACAATCACCAGTCCATCAAGTGATCCACCTGCGAAACCGCAAGCCATATGGGGGCAACGGTTATCAATAACAAAAATTTTCCCTTGCTGTTTAATGAATAAAAGAGGTATACCTTCGAAAGGTACAAGCTTCATTTTGCCTTCCTGTAATTCTTTCTCATCTAAGACAGGCATAAATTCTTCTTGATTTTCCATTTCTGATTTCTCCAATAATGCCTCAGAAGTAATCCTGTGATTTATTGGGTAAACTCGGAAAATAAAGGTTTTGTAGACGTATCTGTTTAATAATTTTTGTCAGCAAACAGACTTAATTGGCAGACCCCCTTACAATTTAGTACGATGTTCCAAATTAAGCTGATGCGCCCTGAAGACTTCGATTTTGCAATCGAATTAGCTAACACAATGGATTGGAATATGGCAATCGAAGATTTCCAATTCATGACTTCGCTTGAGCCAGGCGGATGCTTCGTACTTTTTGACGGTTCAAAACCTATAGGGATTGCTACAAGTAACAGTTATGGCAAAGTAGGTTGGTTTGGGAACCTAATAGTGAAAGAAGAATACCGAGGCAAAGGCGCAGGAAGCCAACTTGTCAAACATGCAATCGACTATTTACATGCCAAAGGTGTTGAAACCATCGGATTATATGCTTACCCAAAACTCGTTAAATTCTACAACCGCCTTGGTTTTCGATATGATGAAGATTTTTATGTACTGCATGTACCTGCTCTCAAAACCATTTCCGCTGAAGCACTGTCCAGCGTGGGAACTAACAATATCCAGCAAATAGCAGTGTTTGATCGTAGATGCTTCGGTGGTGATAGACGAAAACTGCTTGAATCAATCATTCTCGATGAAGGTAACTTAAGCTATTACGTTTCCAAGGATGATGAAACAACTGGATATGTTGCTGCTACAGTTTATGAGACGATGGCTTGGGTTGGACCCTTAGTCTGCCAAGAAGGCAACGTTAACGCCGCTGTTATGCTGCTACAGAGGGTTCTTAGCAAGTTAACTGGTTTGAGGGTTTACCTATCGTTGCCAAAAAAAGAGGTGCCTCTCGCAGCCATTCTTTCTGCAGCAGGTTTTAAAGAAGATTTTTCTGTTGCTCGAATGTTTTTTGGACCAAATGTCGCAAGAAATTGTATATACTTGGCTGAATCTTTAGAACGAGGATAATTTATGGAAGATTATTGTCGACTTTTGCTTGAGGGTTTTTTGAAGACTTCGTTTTCAACGGTGAAAGTTCTTGTTGAAGGTGCTGCGGCTTCTAAGGGACAGAATAGCAATCGTAAAGTTACGCTGTTTCGTTATGTTAACGGAAAAAAAGTTTCGTTTCCTTTTTCAGATGGAAGGTTCTATCTGCGAGGTTCGGTTGAATACACTAATCCGCAGTTAACGGTTGAGGAGGTTCAAGGAATTATTGGTGCTCGACTGCTTGAAACTTGCGCCAACTACTTCTACGAGCACGGTTTGCGTGAGCCAAATGATGGCGACGTTGTTGTGCTTATTGAGTTGCTTAAGAAACCCACGCAAGGTTACATCGTGCCTTTTCTGTTAAACACAGATGACGTGGAGGCTGACCGCTACTCTATGAATCCACTTAAACAATCAATCGTAGACAGCGGGCAAAGCGCTTTTCCAGCAGCTAACGTCAAAACTGACGAGCTTAAAATCGACGAAGCTTACTGTAAAAAATACGATGGCAGCTTAATTTCTCAAAAAGAAACGGAGCTTATCGCGGAGAGCCTCAGAGATGGTAATGGATCTTACCTTGATTTGGTAGATTCCATCAAATACAGTCAGCTGAAAGATTTGTCAGTGTTTTTTGGAATGGATCTCTCTCTTTTCACTTTGCGTATGCCGATTTCAACTTTGAAGACAGAAACAAAAGACGGCTTGTTACATTATATTATCAAGGAGAGTAACCGCGATTATGCGTCTATTGAAGAGGCTTACGCTTGTATGGGTCGTAGTTTGAAGAACCGTACAACTCTTTTGACCATACCGCATTCTCCGAAAGGTTTCGGTTCTAAGCGTGCAGCTCGCGGTAAATTGCATTTTGAAAATGGCAAATTGCTTGATGCAACCGTCAAATACAAAACCACCCAACTCTACCCAAACGCCATGGATCCCCAAGATATAGCCGTTGCAGTATGTGAAGATAGCTTCTCAGTACCCGGCGAAAAACTTGCTGATTACAGTTTTGCTGAAACACCTTCTTCACCCCAGTTCTTCCTGTACTCGATTGGTTCTCCAGAGGATGCAACGCTTTGGCATGGTATCGGCGCATTTGCAGCTCCGCAGCTACTGCAGAGTTATCGATCCGGACGTATAGCCTGCCGAGAAGGAAAATTAATTAAGAATCTAAGCGAAAAATACAATATCAAAGTAGATGTTCCCTTGCAGTTTAACCTCGCACCCGAAGGCATATGGAGCCATCCAATCCACCGCAACATCGACGCTAGTATAGGTAGCGTAGAAGACCTTCCAGATTTAGCGCATCGCGGAATGAGGCTTGAGTACCTTCCAACTTTCAAGTAGGAGTAGACTTGCGATTTGACAGCAATTGAGTACGCGTTTTTTAAAGTCTTGCGTCTTTTTAGAAAACTTCCTTTTAACATAATCAGTATTGGTAGTCGGAAAGTAATTTTCTCTGAGTATTTCGAGGATTTCGAAAACGTTGAGGCAGTAAAGGGCATTTTTGGCGAAAAAACCCATGAAGTTCTAAGTCACCTTAAAGTGGAGATAAGTTGGGTTATGGGTTACATGTTCGTGGATGGTTCAGACGGACATTTGGTAATAAGCAAAGGTTACCTTAACACAGGCGACAAAACCGACATTTACCTTGATTTAATACATGAATTGTGTCATGTTAAACAGTTCATGGAAGGCAGGGAACTCTTCGACCCGCGATACGACTATGTTGAACGTCCAACAGAAATTGAAGCTTACCGCTACTGTATTCAAGAAGCAAGAAGGATTGGGCTAAGCGAAGAAAGAATTTGCTGCTATTTGAAGACTGAGTGGATGAATGAACCCGATTTTAAGCGGTTGGCAAAATCTGTGAATGTCTCATGTTTTTAATACTTCACTGTAAACTCTAAGCATTTTTTGAGCGCAGATGTCCCAGGTATAGTTTTCAGAAACAAATTTGCGTCCGTTGGAACCCATTTTTTCCCTCAATGCCCTATCGGTGAGTAATTTTAGCAGAGCATCTGCCAACGCATCGACATTTCCCCGGTTAACCAGAAAACCTGTTTCTTTGTTTTGGACGGTTTCATTAACTCCGCCTATGTTAAAAGCAACCACTGGTTTACTTGACGCTTGCGCTTCAAGCAAAACAATTCCTTGTCCCTCCTGAATTGATGGCAAAACAAAAACGTCAGCGCAATTGTACACTAATGGGAGCACGTCATCTTTGAGGTTGCCTATGAACTTGAAGTTACCTGAAAGGTTGGCTGTATCCAGGGAGTCAGACAATTGGTTTCTTAGTGGACCATCTCCAACAATCAAAAACTTTGTATCAGCTTGATCTTTAACCACTTTTTTGGCTGCTTCAACCAGGAAAGGCAGCCCCTTACGAGGAATCAAACTTCCCACAAACAACACACAAAGTTCATTGCCTAAACCAAATTGCTGCCTAACCCCTTTAGTATCCATGGGCTTGAATTTATCTATATCAACGCCGTTGGGAACAATCCGAACTTTGCTCTGCTCTATGTCATAATATTTCTGAATTTTTTCAAGCGAATAATTGCTTATAGTGACGATTAATGTAGCGTTTTTGGCTGTTTCCTCTTCCAGCTTAGACAACCTTTTCATAAAATTGTTAGAAACCCTACCCCTAAACGAAGGATAACCGTTTTTCTTCGCTTGTTCATACTCATCAGCGAGAACGCCGTGAATCGTGTGAATAAATGGCTTATTGATTCCCAGTTTCTCAAGCGTTTTAAGAAATCCATATCCACTTACAGCGTGAGCCTCATAAACATCCGCATTGATAACACTGGCTTTTTTGGTGATGCTTCGGTTGAAAAACCAATTGTCTACAGGAAAAAGCATATCTGTAGAGTAGCAGGGAACAAAGTTCACTCCGTTTATGCTGGAGGGTTTTTTAAAACCTGCTTTAGTGCCGCTGAAAACGGTAATATCTGATTCGGTTTGTAGCCGCTTGGCAGTCTCCATTATGCGCCGCTCAACGCCCCCAAAGTACAAGTGGGGTGGTTGGGTATTGAATACGGCTAACGAAAACCTCTCCATGTGGGTACACTTCTCGGTTTAATGTTAGGAGTGGTTTCAGATATAAGTTAGCAGGATTCCCTCTGTTACAGCGAATATAATTTCTGGCGATTTTTTTCCTTGTAATTTATTGTTTCCGGGCCGGTCATAACAATAATGGTAACTGAGTTAAAAATTTGAGACTCCTATAATTGATGGTCGATTTTTTTGATTGTAATTTCTTGTTTACCCAGGGCAACGGGTCAGAACCAATAATGGTAACTGGTTTAAACTCTGAAACAGGAGTATTAATAACAGAAAGGACTGCCAAATCCGAAAAAGGGTAGGTTAAGCTGTATAAAAAAGTATTAGAAAACGTATATGATCGTAAGCTTAAGTTAAATTGAGGTTCAGCATTAAAGTCAAGCGATGACTATTGGCAACCCATAACTCTAAGTTCAAGATACTGCGCAGGAAAACACCACAAATAATTGCTGCAACAATAATCATCATTCTTACCGTTTACATATCTTTTGAATTTTTGGAAGATGTGTTTGTTGAAGGAACATCTTTGACAAGCGGACCATTGGTAAACACAATCATGTCTTTTACCAGGGATGTAAAGAATACGATAGCTTCATGGGGGTACTCAGGGATTTTTGGCTTAATGGTTCTTGAATCCAGTTCCCTACCTATCCCAAGCGAGATAGTGCTTCCGTTTTCTGGTTACCTTGTCTCCATAGGTCGACTTAACTTTTGGGAAACCGTTTTAGTTGCAACTATCGCAACTATAATTGGTTCATTGATTGATTATTATATAGGATTGAAGGGTGTTGAAGTTCTTGCTAAACGTCGGGTTCTAGGTAGAGTTTTTTTTTCCACAGATCAAATTGAATTGACCTCTAAATGGTTCGACAAATATGGTGCGATAATAATTTTTCTGGCACGGTTAATCCCTGGAATTAGAACTTTAATCTCGTTTCCTGCAGGAGCAGCAAAGATGCCGGTGCCAAAATTTTTGGTTTTCACAGTATTAGGGTGTCTGCTTTGGAACAGTGTTCTAATTTACGTGGGTTACTATTTGGGTTCCAATTGGACTGAAGTCGCTAGCATTTCACATTATATTATCATCGCGGTAATAGCTGCTTTGATAGCGTTAGTTGTTGTTTACTTGATTGTGCGAAGTAGACGAAGAAAAGCTCGAACTCAAGCACAAAATAGTGGAACAAATTAGTTGATTATGTTTATTTTAGGTTTAACTTCGCCTTTGACGCCCAGTGTTTTCGCTTCTTTTATTTGTAGCATACAATCGACATGAGACGCCTCATTCAATACGCTATAATCGATCGATCCAAGGAATGCGGCGTCGATTGAAACAGGCGAGTTAGAAGCAAAAATGCCCACATTTTTCATGATTATTTCGCCGGGGTTAGGCAGACAATCGCAGTATTGCGTGATGTCTTTTGCAAAGCTTACGTAGGCAACTTTGTTTGGTTTGAATGTCGAGAGTACACCTAAGGCGGCTGATGATAGTGCCTTGCAAAGGTTACCTTTATCAACGAAACTTACAGCTTCCATAGGGCAAACGCCTATGCATACTGGGCAACGCATGCAAAGTTGCGAGGTATTTCTGGCTTTTCCCTCGATGATTTCTGGAAGGTTAATTGGACAGGCTTCTTTACATTTTCCGCATCCTACACATTTGGATGAGTCTATTTCTAAACCGACTGTTCTGTGCTGACGAAACTTTCCTAAACCCGGGGTGCATCCCATTCCAAGGTTCTTTATGGCGCCACCGAATCCGCTGAGTTCATGGCCTTTACAATGGGAGACAACTATCATGGCGTCTGCTTGGGCGATTGCGCCTGAAACTTCGATTTCTTTTAGGATGCCTTTGGTTTTTATAGTCTGGAAGTTTTCTCCTTTTAGTCCATCTGCAACAATGAATGGTGCCATGTTGAAGCCATTCATCAGAGCCGTATTCATATGGTCGTAGGCGTTGCTTCGTTGAGCGTGGTAGGCAGTGTTAGAGTCGGTGAGGAAGGGTTTGCCTCCCGCATCCTTTATTCTTCGGATTATATCATGGACGAAACATGGTTGCACATAGTAAGGGTTGCCTAATTCGCCCACATGCAATTTAACGGCTACAAGGTCACCATTCTGTATACAATCAAAGGTTCCTGATTCGTCATAGAGCCGATTTGTTTCCTCCAATAAATTACGCCTGGTATCCCATGGAACTAAATGAACAGTCACGATTATTCCCCATTAACTTGACATCATTAAGTAGTACTTGAAACCTTAAAAAAATATTGCGATAAAGCGAGTCTCTGCTTTTTTCTAAACAATAAGCAAAAAGCTGCTGGTTAGAGGTCAAGTGTTCTTATTGAATGTTAATTATTTTTGAAGGACTAATATTTTTTTGCTGAATAAAGCTTTTTTTGAATTTCTTCCACATCCGTTTCCTTATCAGCCAAGATACTAATCCAGAGTTCAAACTCAGCTTTAGAAATTTCTTTTTGGATTACTCCTTGTTGATCCCCTGAAAAAAACTTTGATACTCCTGAGGAAAACAATTTCACGTAGAAAATCCTATCAGCAATAATTATCTTTGAAGAACACCCAACTAGTTCGCCCTCTACGTAATCGATTTCATACACCATTAATCTATATCCTCTCCTAAACCGTGGGTTAATGTTTACTTAAAATTTTCCCACATAAAGAAGGAAAACTGTTAGGGACTGAATAAGACGACAAGAATTTCAAATCTTGGATATTCTTGGTTTACTTTTATTTGTCTTTGGGGCTGCTCGATTTTTTGTGATTGTATATTAAGTAACCCGAAGCTAAAACAATAATTACAATTGCCGCTACGGCTGCGATTGCAACAATTGGAAAAGGCGAAACGTTAAAAAAGACTGTTTTTTCAGCTAAATTACCTAAATTATCAGTGGCATAGAGCGTCAAGCGATGGGCTCCATTAGATAACGCGGGCAAAGTTACGTTACCAACAATATCTTTCTTGCTTTGTCCATCTAAACTATAAGCTAAATTGGAAAACGCTTCATTTATCGTAAAAGTTAATTGAATATCAGTTACACCGTAAGTTTGGTTTTTAGGAACTACTATCTCAAGAATTGGAGGAAGTGTATCAACGGAGAAGAAAACGGTGTTCGAAGAACCCATGTTTCCTAAGGTGTCGTTCGCATATATTGTTATGTTATGGTTCCCTTCAGAGAGATCTAAAAGGTTAGTTTCTGCTTTTATAGTAACATTTGGATGGTTGTCTAAACCATAACCCATCCATTGAGTACCTCTGTTAACCTTGTACGCCAACGTTACATTAGAGTAAGTCTTGTTTTCAGGAGAAGTAATCTGAACTTTCGGCGCAACCGTTCCATAACCAACCGGCTTATATTGCTCGTTCACATCCAGCCAGTTTGTTCCATCAAAACCGCCTATTGCATACAAAACGTCATTCACAACTGCTATTTCCAAATATGCTCTCGAAGTAGGCATCGCTTCCACAATGCTCCAGGAATTGTTTTCAGAATTGTAAGCTTGAGCTTGACTGGTAAATTTTCCAACAGAATAACCGCCTAAATAATGTATTCTTGCAGGAGCCATGTTCCCTTCAGTTGTCCCTGCTGCCCCATAACTGACTGCGTGAGGCAAATTTGCAGCTAAACTCCATGAGTCATTTTGAGGGTCAAATACTTGGGTGGCAGCTGTCAATAGAGTTCTCTCTAGCGATAAGGATTCTAGTGACCCACCCATAACGTAGATTTTGCTATTAAAAACGACTGACCCGTAACCCTGAACGGGCGTAGGAACTGGCGTTTTTGTACTCCAAGAGTCGTTGGCTGGGTCATAGACTTCATTTATGTTAGTTTGATTGAAGAAGGGAGTTGTGCTTGAGTATTTTTTCCCTCCGATAAGGTAAATTTTATCGTTAACTAAATTCGCGCATAGGTCTGCTCTAGGTGTGGGCATTGATGTCTTTGTTTCCCAAGTGTTGCTTACAGGATCGTAGACCTCGTTGTTTCCAACATATCCATAGCCAACTGATCCGCCTATTGCGTAAATTTTATTCTGGTAAACCGTAATAGCAAACCCGCTTCTGGGTGTAGGCATCGGCGTCTTGCTTGTCCACTCGTTGGTTTGAGGATTGTACTCTTCAGTTACGCTGACTGGTAGATCGCTTCCAGTTAAACCGCCGATGGCGTAGATTTTTCCGTCAACAACTGCTACTCCGAATCCTCCACGAGCGGTAAGCATAGGCGTCATAGTGGTCCAAAAAGACTGTGGATCAGCTGCTTTTGTCGGGGGTATATTGATTGCTGGGAGAAGGGTTAATGCGATAAGCATGAAGATCACAATTTGAATATGCTTATTTATCGACGTACCCCCAACAAGTTACTTTAGTATAAAATAGCACTTTATCCTTATATTGCTAAGGGTAAAAGGGTCTTTACAATATGCCACAAAAAAAGTATAAAAGTTCCGAGTAGGCTTTGGAATGAGGAAAAGTTTAATGGCTCTAAGAAGCATAATTTTTTTTGGAGTTTAATCTATTTGATTCGTAATGTTTTGGTTGCTGTCGGAGGATCGGAAAACTCGGATAGGGCTTTGGATTTGGTCTTGATCTGGCAGAGAAATATGGTGCTGCAGTTAGAGTTTTGAATGTTAGTGAATCATCTGCAATGGGGGCTGTTCCTTAGAACCGACGAATTTTTCGGGGAGAGCATGGTTGTGTTTGTCAAGGATCTTCAGAGGTTTCATGAAGAAAATTCTAAGTAAAGCGGTTGCTCATGCGAAAGAGGTTAAAGCCCAACATGGTGGTTTCTTCAAAGTTGCGTGAGGGAGATCCTGCGGTGGAGATTGTGGCTGAAGTGAAGGATGCAGGGTTTGATATTATTGTGGTTGGTCATTGTGGTTTAGGTAGGGTTAGAGAGCTTTTTTGGGGAATATTAGTGAGAAATTGGCTCATTTGGCGCATTGCCCTGTAGTAATTGTAAGATAATTCTTATTTTTAAGAAAAATATAAATATTCTTATAATTATTACTTTCTCGGTGAATCACAAATGACTGATAAAGAATGTTGCAACAAAGAATGCTGCAAAATCGATGCGGTCGTCACAGTAGACGCCAAAGGACAAATAGTTCTCCCAAAAGAACTCCGAGAAAAAGCAAAAATAAAACCCAACGACAAACTCGCAGTCATCAATTTCCAACGCGGCAATGAAGTATGCTGCATAGTAATGCTAAAAGTAGACGCACTGGAAAACACAGTAAAGGATTTGTTAGGACCAGTTTTTAAAAACGTATTTCAGCCGGAGGTGGAAAAGCAATGAAAGAAGAACACGTGCATAAAGTAGTAAGAGAAAGATACGGTAAAATAGCTAAAACCAAAAAAGAAAGTTGTGGATGCTGCGGTGGACCAACGTCAAGTGAAGAAATTGGTTACAGCAAAGGGGAATTATCTTCAGTTCCAGATGGTGCTGACTTAAACCTTGGATGTGGAAACCCAGTTGCTCTCGCGTCACTCAAAGAAGGCGAAACAGTGATTGATTTGGGTTCAGGCGGAGGTTTAGACTGCTTTTTAGCCTCAAAAAGGGTAGGTGCAAAAGGCAAAGTAATTGGCATAGACATGACAGCTGAGATGCTAGAGCGCGCACGTGCAAACTGCAAGAAAGGCGGCTATAAGAACGTAGAGTTTCGGCTTGGAGAAATCGAGAATATGCCTGTCGCCGACAACACCGCAGATATAATCATCAGCAACTGCGTCATAAACCTCTCCCCAGACAAACAACGCGTATTTAATGAATCTTACCGAGTGCTTAAACCAAAAGGACGATTGATGATCTCAGACATGGTTTTGTTAAAAGAATTGCCTAGAAAAGTACAGAATAGTGTTTTAGCGTACGTTGGTTGCGTAGCGGGGGCTGACCTGAAAGAGGATTATCTTGGCAAGATCAAGAAAGCGGGTTTTGGGCAGATTGAAGTAGTTGAGGAGAATCATTTGCCTGAAATGTTCCAAAATGAACCTGATGTTAAAGCATTTATTGAAGAGCAGAATTTGACTAAAAAGGAAATAGCGGAAATCTCAGACGCTGTTGTAAGCATCAAGGTTTCAGCAATAAAACCCTAACGTTTCTTTTTTTTGAACTTTCAATCGCATAAAATTCAAATTGCGTTTTTTCATTTGAACTATTGATTTTTCGACTCTTGTTTTCGGACAGCAAGTTTTGAAAACTAATTGCTATCCATCTTTAGGAATTGAAGCCATTTAGTGGAGCGTGATTTGACTGAAACGCTTTAGTTATATTCAGCTTCTAAATCATATTTAATTAGGTTTTATCAAATGATTACTGTTATTGGCGCGGGCAAAGTGGGAAGTGCAGCTGCCTTCGATATTTTGCGATACAAAATAAGCGACGTTGTCCTAATCGACACCAACGAGAAGCAGGCGAAAGGAGAAGCACTTGACATGATGCAGGCGGCGCCAGCAATCGAGTTTGATGGCACAATCCGCGGAACTAGTGATTTTAAAGAAATGGTAGGTTCGGAACTTGTGATTGTGACGGCTGGACTTGGTCGAAGACCCGATATGACACGTTTTGATCTCATGAACACCAATGCTCAAATCGTAAAATCAATTGTCAAAGAAGTCATCAAGTATGCACCTAACTGCAAACTCATGATGGTATCAAACCCAGTTGACATTATGACGTACATTGCATTTAACGAAACTGGTTTTCCCCGTAGCCGTCTGTTTGGGATGGGCAACATCTTGGACTCCATGCGTTTTAGGACCTACATTGCCAATGAACTGAATGTTTCTCGTGAAGACACAAGAGCTTTAGTTATTGGTGAGCACGGCGACTCAATGGTGCCGCTGGTTGAATACGCTTCAGTTTCAGGTATACCTATATTGAACCTGCTTTCGAGTGAACAAATCGACAGAATAGTGCAACGAACGATAACTTCAGGGGCAGACGTTATCCAACTGAAAGGCAGCACGGTTTATGCGCCTGGCACGGTGATTGCGATAATGGCTGATGCTATTTTGACTGGAAGAAACCGCGTTATGAGTGTCTCAACTTGCTTATGTGGTGAATATGGTGCTTCTGGAGTATCAATTGGGGTGCCTGTGATTCTAGGGAAAGAAGGGGTAGAAAAAATAATTGAGCTTGAATTATCCGAGAAAACAAAGGAACGTTTCGCGAAATCAGTTTCAATTGTTAAAGATGCGATTGCTGCATTGAAAAGTTAAATTGTCTCTAAATTCTATCAGAAGGAGGTTCGCTCGAAAAGCCCTTGTTTTTCATAAATTTCTCAGATTGCTATTTTACTATTACAAAAAGAAGAAAAATTTTATATTATTGCTTTGATTTTGGCACAGTAAAAATTTCCGTTCTGACGTACAAATGCCGGACATTTTCCACTGTAGCAGTTCTCAAGCCATTGGCATGGTGCTCGAACTTCATGTATTCGAGGCATGTATCTGTGTGAATTGACCATTTCTTGGTGGGTTTCTCGTTTTGAAATTTGTTTTAAAATTGTTTCCATTTCAAAAACACCTTCAATTTTTGCTAACATGCTTGAGGAATAATATTGCCAACTTCCTGTTATTATAAATGTGTTGCAGTCGTTGTACAACAACAAAAGCATATAAGATCTAACAAGTCTCAAAGAAAAAACCTTGACTTGGATATACAAAATGTTATTTAACAGTTGGCGGCTTTCTTGTTTTGGGTGCCTTAATTGGAGTTCAAGGGAAGAGACATTATATCAATTGAAGACTTCTCGCAGCAGGAAATCAACCATATTTTGGATGTTAGCAAAACCATGGAACCCCTTGCCAAAAGCGGCTCGGCAATGTTGAAAGGCAAGATCCTCGCTACTTTATTCTTTGAACCCAGTACTCGCACGCGTCTGAGCTTTGAAACTGCAATGCTGAAGCTACGGCGGATCCAATATTGGTTTTGCTGAAGCAGAAATTACGTCTGTCAAGAAAGGCGAAAACCTCGCAGATACCGTACGCACGGTTGAAAACTACGCAGACACGATTGCTCTTAGACACAGTTTAGAAGGCTCTGCGAAGTTAGCAGCTGAATTCTCCAAAGTCCCAATAATTAACGCAGGCACAGGCTCCGAGGAGCATCCCACACAAGCATTCATAGACCTCTACACGATGCGTAAGGAGAAGGGCAAGATAGATGGTTTAAAAATCGCGTTAGTCGGGGACTTGCGATATGGACGAACTGTTCACTCACTGGCTTATGCACTGGCATTATACAATGTAGAATTGTTCTTTGTCTCACCTGAAACACTACGAATGCGAAAGGACGTACTCCAAACAATTAAAAACAAAATCCCAGTAACAGAAGATGCAAACCTCGAAACCATAATGCCCCAAATCGACGTCTTATACGTTACACGTATTCAAAAAGAACGCTTTCCGGACGCGGCAGAATACGCCAAAGTCAAAGGCGCTTACAAATTAGATCTAAAAACCCTGAAAGGTGCAAAAAAAGATATGATTATTTTGCATCCACTGCCACGGGTGGATGAAATTGCCGCTGAAGTTGATGATACGCCGCAAGCAAAATACTTCCAGCAGGTCTGGAATGGTATAGTTGTCCGGATGGCACTTCTAGCATTAGTGCTTGGCGGGGTTAAATAATTAAGTCGAAGTGAATCGATCGAATGTTGTTAGCGTGCTCATTGAGCCGCATGAGGGGCATTTATGTAAGGTGCCAAACCAGTTTTTCTTGCAGTTGTCGCAGAAACTAATTAAGCGGTTGTAGGTGAAGAATTCTATTGATTGATTCTCCATTAGGCGTTGCGTTAAATTCATCAGGGCTTCCGGTGTATATTGGGCATCTTCAAGTTCGATGATGCTGAGGTTTCCGCCAGCATTCAACCATTTCCATCTCTGTGCGGTCTCAAGCATTTCAGTTTTTATACTTAGAAGTTCAGCAGCTTTCACTTGGAAGCGTTTAGCGGTTGAGTAATAGGGTTTTTCTCTTGTTCCCGAAAACTTCACTTTGGCAACGCCGTACCGTTCAATGTCTAATTGTGCCAATCGCTCAGATGCTTCTGAACTGCCAAGTATGACTGGATAGAGACGTTTGCCATATTTTCTTCCGATTTTCTGCTTGAAAGCTAAAAGATTCTGGATTGTCTCTTCTGCAAATTTGCGGCTCTCTTCCGAGTTCACGTTTTTCTCGGTGAAGGCTTCCGTGGCTTCTTGGAGCCCAGCTAAATTAATTATTCGTGAGCAGTTTTCAAATCTAAAATAGGTGTCGCCGCCTGCTTTTTGCAGAAGAAAAGGCAATGAAGTTTTGCCGAATTGTTTGAGCGCATTATTCTTTATGCTTAACGCGCGCGCAGCAAGTTCAAAACGCTCGCGCATCAAATCGTAGAACTTGTTTTTGTCCTTTTCACATTCAAGCGCAATTCTGGGTAAGTTAATAGTTACGCAACCTAAACAACCCGTCCGCAAAGTGTCGGTTTCCCAGTCACCTGTCAAATCAGCCGCGAATTTTACACCAGAAGAGGAAAAAGCCACGTTTTCGCTCTCCTTCTTGGTCATGTTGGCAAAATAGGGGATCCCACTTTTCGCCGCTAACTGATGCGCTTTAAGTAGAACCAATTTTGCGTTTTCGTCAACCAAAGTATCGTTGTTAATTTTTATAACCAGCCTTGGACTAAGCAAAGGCTTATTCATGCTTTCTTCAGCAAAAACATCGATGATAAGTGATGCCACTATTTGGCTATCTTTTGTGAAGTCGCCGTATTTACCGTTTGATTTGCCCTGCGGACCTATGGCTTCTTTTTCTGCGGTAAATTTAGGAATCGAAAGTTCAAGACCCAAAGTAGCTTCCGCATGTTGATTGAGGTTTTGAATAAACAAACGCAGGTTTTCTTTGATCTTTTCAACTTCTTTTCCCCTGACAAACGGAGCGAGAAAAACGTTGAAGTAGTTGAAGGTTTGAGTGTGGTTAGTTTCTTTGCTGGCGTGTAAAATGACGTTGAATGCTATGGATAATGCAGATTTCAGATCTTCGGGGGCGGTCATTGCGACTTGGAGGGGGTTGTCGAGTTTGATGCCGTGTTGGAAGAAATAGCGTAGGTCATGGATGACTTCGTTGGGTTTTAGTATCCATGTGCCTAAGCCTTCGATATGGAGGGCTCCTGAAAGGTGCGCGTCGGCGATGTCTCTTGGAAAGATGTTTAGCAACGTATATTCGCTCAAAACGGTTTGGCCTGCTTTGTTAATTGTTGCTTCTGAGTCTTGGGGATGATCTTTTGATTCGATTAACACGGTTACTTCATGGATTGGCATGCCGACTCGTGTTAGTTTATTGCGGTAATCTTCAAAGCCTTTTTCAACCAAAATGCCGTTCACAACCTCCCTGATCAGCGAGGCTGTGAGATACTTTGTTTTTGATTTGACAAGGCGTTTTTCAGCTTCTTTAGCTGCTTTCTGGGCAAGTTCCGCTGGAACCTTCGCTTCTTTAATGAGTGAATTCGCTATTTTGTTAACATCAAATTCTTCAAGAGTCAAATGTGACGTGCGAACAACCATACCCCGTGGCTTAACTGCTTTCTTTTCCACGCGATCAGCAACGTCAAGCACCATTTTGCCAAGGTCAGTTAAGAAATACTTTTTTGCCTCAACATCTGCCTCAACTAAATCAGCTTTCAACAAGAATTTTAGATGATAAGCGAATCTGCCTGCGTCTCTGCTTGGGTTCATTTTAAGTTGGTTCATTAGTTCGGTGTAGGAGAGGGCGCTTTTATCGAAGAGTAGGTTTAGGATTTGCAGCCGCAGCGGTGAAGAAACGGCTTTAAGCACTTTGACACCGCGTGCACGAAGTGTTGGCGAATTAACCATACTCTTTTTCTCCCTAAATCCCAAACTTGGTGGTGGTCTACCTATTATTCAATGGAGAGTTTAAACTTAACTAAAAAGATCGTTTTACTCTCCTTTGTTTTGATGCTTAGGCAGGGCAGGGTTGCTGTTGGCTAATGCAGTGAATAGTGCCAAACCCGTAAACTAAGTCAACGCATTTGATGCCCACAACTTTTCTTAACGGAAACAGTTCCTGAAGAATAGCCAACGCTTCAGCATCGTTTTTATGATCAAAGATTGGAACCAGAACTTTTTTGTTGCCTATATAGAAGTTTGTGTAGCTTGCAGGCAACCGTTCCCCTTCGTCGCTGATAACTTTGGGCATTGGCAACTTGGCAATATTGAATTTTCTGCCATCTTGGTCGCGGGCTTGACAAAGAATTTTATAGTTTTCTTTTAGGGCATCGTAGTCTACATCGTTTTGATCGTCTTGATAAGCGCAAACGATGGTTGACGGATTAACGAATCGGGCTAAGTCGTCGATGTGACCATCAGTGTCGTCGCCCAAGATGCCATTTTTGAGCCAGATAAAATTGGTTACCCCCAAATATTCGGACAAGAATTCTTCAATATCTTTTTTGCCTAGATGTGGATTTCGGTTTCTATTGAGTAAACATTGCTCAGTCGTCAGCAAGGTTCCTTTACCGTTAACATCTATGGAGCCTCCTTCTAAAACGATGCCGGGTTTGAAGCTTCGCAGGCTCATTTTTTGGTTGATAACATTTGGGATTTGCCTATCTTTCAGGAGCGTTTCATATTTTTCTCCCCATGAATTAAAGTCCCAATGAATCATGGCCAACTCGTGGTTTTGGTTTTTAACAAATATCGGTCCATAATCCCTAAACCAAACGTCGGCGTAATCAGAAACGTAGAAATGTATTTTGTTTAGGTCTATTTTTGTCTCTTTGAACATCTTTGTGGCTTTCTGTTTTGTGGCCTCGTCAATCACAAAGAGATTGACCTGTTCGCCTTCATGAATTTCTTTAACGATTTGAACATAAACAGCTTCTACTCGCTCTACCCTGCCTGGGAAAGTTGTCGGGTCATAGGGCCAAGCGAGCCAAATAGCGTCGTGTTTTTCCCATTCTGCAGGCATACAAAAGCCTTGTTCACGACAGCTCCGATCGGAACTACTCATCTTCCACACCCTTAATACTTTCTTTAAGGAGCCGCTTGTATGTGTCGGGGCGTCGATTCCTTAAGAAACCCCAGCCGTCCTGAATTCGTTTATTTTTGCTCAAATCAACTTTTGCAATTAAAACTTCTTCTTTAGTTATGCTTGCCTCGTTGAGGATTTTCCCAAAGGAATCGCATACAAAAGAGCCTCCCCAAAACTGCAGATCCTCTTCTTCCCCTACTCGGTTAACGGTTGCAACGTGTATTCCGTTACCAATGGCGTGGGCGCGTTGAACAGTTTTCCAAGCGTCGTGCCAGTCGCCGTCTTCAGAAGTGTAACCTTTAACGTAACCAATTGCGGTTGGATAAAAGATGATTTCTGCCCCTTTTAAAGCGCATATTCTGGCGGGTTCAGGGAACCATTGATCATAACAGATAAGCGCGCTAATTCTGGCGAAAGGGGTTTCAAAAACCTTGTATTCTGAGTCCCCCTCTTCGAAATAATCTTTTTCGTAGAAGTACGGGTCATGAGGGATGTGGGCTTTACGGTAGGTGCCCAGAAGTTCGCCGTTTGCGTCGATTACTACTGCTGAATTATAGAATTTGCCATCTTTAGCTTTTTCAAAGAGTGGTGCAATGATGACTAACTTGTGTTTTTTAGCGCATTCAGAAAACATTTTTGTGGATTCGCCAGGAATAGATTCAGCCAAACCTGTCACATCCTGTTTTTCTTGCTGGGGAAAATACCTTGTCCGATAAAGCTCTTGCAAGCAGACGATTTGGGCACCTTTATGTGCGGCTTGCTCGATTTGTCTGGCGGTTTTTATCATGTTTTGGGCTATGTTCTCAGAAACAGAAGTTTGGACAAGCCCAATGGTTATTATTTTGTCGATTTTTTTCTTTAGTGCAGACGCGTTTGGTTTTTCTTTTTGAACGGTTATTTGATTTTCCTTCCTTGTTTTCAACTAATCTATATCCTGTTCGTATTAACTTTTTTGAAAAAAATGACCTTACAAACCTCAACTGAGGAAAGAAAGGATTCGAGAACAGAAAATTTGCAGTTTTTCCTTGCCTATTTTTTCAGGAAAAACTCTTAGGCTAAATTTATCCATAAATGATTCGGAGATATCGGCTTGCCGCTGTAAGAACTTTGAAAATAATTGAGAATAAAGGAGTGTTTTCCCAATCTTTATCCGAATTTCTTTTCATAATTGGCATTGCAATTATTTTGATTGGAGCATTATTCTTCGTATAGGTATCTTTCCCTTTTCAGTTGGTAATGTATCTTCTAGTCTTTTTGTATCCGATGCTTCCTGCAGCCATAATGACACGGATACTGCTTATTGGCGTTGGGAACGGAAAAAATAAGAAGATTAGTTTACACATCAAGTGGCTTTATTGGAAAGTGTGCGCTTACCCCTAAATATTAATACTCAAAACCAGTTGAATACTGCTTAGGTATATCGAAAATTTGCTTTGAGGGGGCTATAGTTTTCCCGAGTGAAAGAAAAAGGTGCATAGCATACAAAATACTGATGTTTTAGCTTCAAGCCTACGAAACTATTTATTAAGCCAATGCAGTGACAATACATAGTTTATTGGGGCTAATAAAATGAAACTGTTCATAGTTCAATTTCCATTCGGCGTAGCAGCCTTCGACGAAAACAGGGGCTTAGTAGAAAAAGCTCTTTTTCCAAAAAATGCGCAAGATGCAGCAAAAAGCCTAGTTAAAACTGAATCTGGAAAAATATCTGACGAAGTTTCATCATTAATCTCACTTCTAGCCAGTGTTGGTTATGACGTATTTGTATTTGAATCTGCCAACTTGGCAGCTGAAGCCCAAAAGAAGATGAAAGTCAATGTTGAAGTAGCTAAGCCAGCAGACACTGCAGTGCTACATTCACGCATGGGTGAAATAGCCATCGAATCAGGCTTTGCCAAAGACGAACAAGAACTAAGCGAATGGAACCGCAGTGTCAGCTTAGAACTTGCGAAGATAAGGATTAAAGGCGCCTCAGAAAAACGGGATTTAATTGTTGCTCAAAGCATTCAAACACTCGATAGTTTAGATCAAACAGTCAACCTCTTCATGGGCAGACTGAGAGAATGGTATGGCGTTTACTTCCCTGAATTGGACCGCTTAATCGAGAAGCATGAAACTTACTCTCGTCTAGTTACAAACTTGGGCGATAGAGAAAACTTTACTATTGAGAATTTAGAGAGAGAAAACATTCCGAAAGAACGAACCCAACTTGTTGCGAAAGCAGCTGAATCATCCATGGGAGCAGACATTGCAGAATCCGACCTTGAGATGGTACAAGCTTTGGCCAAAGATGTTCTTAACTTCTATTTGTTGCGTAAAAAAATGGAAGACTATGTTGAGCAAACGATGGAGGAATTGGCGCCTAATGTACGCGCAGTTGCAGGAGCACTCCTAGGCGCACGCTTAATCGCCATGGCAGGTAGCCTGCGAAACTTGGCAATGCGACCAGCAAGCACCATACAAGTTATAGGCGCAGAAAAAGCCCTCTTCCGCTCACTAAAAACCGGAGCCAGACCACCAAAACACGGCTTAATCTTCCAACATACCCTGCTTCATGATGCTAAAAGGTGGCAACGCGGAAAAATCGCAAGAGTCATCGCAGGTAAACTCGCTATTGCCGCTAGAACCGACGCTTTCGGAGCAGGTCACTATATTGGAGACAAACTAAAAGCTGACATTAACAAACGCTTAGAAGAAATCCAGATAAAATACAAAGACCCGCCAGCACCAAAAGAAGCAAAACCAAGACCCGCAGGAGCAAACTTCGAACGGCGAGAACAACGATCAGACCGACCGCCTCAGGGTGGATTCAGAGGTGGCGGCAAAAACTTCGGTGGCGGCGATAGAGGTCCAAGACCACCACGACAAGGTGGCGGTGGCGGAGGACGCAATTTCAGTTACGGTGGCGGAAGAGACAGAGGCGATCGACGCGGCGGAGGCGGCGGTCCAAATCGGGGACCAGACAGACGTGCACCTCAAAGTTAAACCACACCCAAAATTCAAAGAAATCTATCAAGTAATGCTTGAAGACGACTCGCAACGATTAGCTACACGCAACTTAACCCCTGGGTTAAGAGTTTATGGTGAACGGCTTTTCAAATTCAAATATGTTGAATACCGAGTTTGGGACGCTTTCCGAAGCAAACTTGCAGGTGCAATCATTAAAGGTGTCCAAAATGTTCCTGTTGAACCGGGTTACAAGGTGTTGTATTTAGGGGCTGCTTCAGGAACCACACCCAGTCATGTCTCAGACATTGTTGGCGAAACAGGCCACGTCTACTGCGTTGAATTTGCCCAGCGCTCCCTAAGGGATCTCGTTAACAACGTTGCAGCTTACCGAACCAACATTTCACCCATGCTTGAAGACGCACGACAACCCCAACGCTACGCCATGTTCATCTCAGGCAGAGTTGACTCAATCTACTGCGACGTTGCCCAGCCCGAACAAGCAAAACTGCTCGCGGATAACGCCGACGTTTTCCTTAAACCAAACGGCTGGGTCATGCTCGCCTGCAAATCACAAAGCATCGACGTTACCATGGACCCAAACGCAGTCTACCGCCAAGAAGCAGCCATTCTAAGAAATAGAGGCTTCGACGTAAAAGAAATCGTTGACCTAGAACCTTACGACAAAGCACATGCTATGATAGTTGCTCAGAAATTGTGATTTTTTGATGAAATTCTAGCATAAAAGAACTCTGGTTAGAGTTCACTTATTCTATTTTATCGTATAGTAAACGTTGGTGAGGAAAAAAAATGACTTCTTGTTGTCCAAAGATCTACAGTGTAATTTCCATAACTCAAATTAATACCGTTAAGGTCAACTGGTATTATTACATTTTTTTCGGATGGAAGTTCGTATTGAAATGCAACAATAGTAGCCACGGTATTATGTTGTGAATTTTTGATGACTGCAGTATTGAAGACAATAGTTTTACTATAGGTTGATTGTACATCGAGTAAAAGTGTGCTATTGTTTGTGCCGTCAAATGAGACCTTTTGAATAACAGCTTGTTCAGCTATTAAACCCAAATTAATTGGTTTTCCCAATAAATTCAAAGCGTTAGTGTTAATGATGACAAATCCAACCGCGATAATGACAAATGATACTAAGAATATTTTCTTGTACAGACCCAATTATCTAAGCCCTCTGAAGAACTCTACATAAAACAATTCTATATTAAATGTTACGATTTAATTTATGATCGAATCAATTGTACAACACTTCCGTGAAACAAAGGTTGTTACGTTGTACAAAATCTCGGCCTTGATAGTCCGCTCGTTTGTTTTGTTGAGTTACCCTGCATAATGAATGCAGCGCAGTCAAGAGCCGCACAATTATTTCTTTCCTGCATTACTCTATTATTAATAACGATTGTTGAGTATTGTTGAAAAAATGGCCCGAGAGAAAAAAACGCGCTTGAGCCTGCGTTTGGTCTGTGTCTTCTTTTGTTAATGCAGTTTTGGAAAAGTATTATAGCTTAGAACCCTGACCCTTTCTCTATTTAGGATGGTATGCTGAGATGTTGGTTGCTGGTGTTGACGAAGCTGGGCGCGGATGCATTATCGGACCTTTGGTGGTTGCAGGAATCGTTGTTAAATCCAAGAATTTGCAGTTGCTTGCTGAGTTAGGGGTAAAGGACTCCAAGCTTCTCACTTCCAAAAAACGTGAAGAACTCTACCCAGAAATAATAAAGTTAACCCAAAAACACCATATTATAAAAATTCCACCTGCCCAAATTGATAAAGTCGTTCGAAGCAGCAGAGTACTTCACAAACTCAACCGGCTTGAAGCCCAAACCATGGCAAAAATAATTGAAACACTAAAACCTGACGAAGCCTACGTTGACGCCGCAGACGTTTTGGAGGATAGATTTGGCTATCATATTAGCGAATGCCTCAAATTCAAAATAAAAATTATATCTCAGCATAAGGCAGACAAGACTTTTCCTGTGGTGTCAGCAGCATCTATTATTGCTAAGGTGGAGCGAGATAGCGAAATCGCAAAGTTAAGATTGAAATATGGTGATTTTGGAAGCGGATACTTGACAGATGATAAGACTATGATTTTTTTGAAGAAGCTTCTGGAGACGGACGGCGACTACCCGAGTTGCATCAGAAAATCTTGGAAACCTGCCCAAAAAGCCAAAAGTGAATATGGAACGATACAGCAAAAACTGGTTTAACATCTAAAACTATTGTGTTTTGTAGTGTTTAAAAAGATACAATTTATAAACACCTATCACACTCCTTAATAATGTGCAGTTTTATTCGGCGGTAACTCGATGAGTGAAAAAGATGTAACTAAATTTCTGCAAACCTTAGGCTTATCCAAACGAGAAATTCAAGTTTACATGTTCCTCGCCAAAAGCGGCGTCCAATCAACAAGCTTCGTGGCCAAACGACTCAAGATGGAGCGAGTCCAGGCTTACCGCACATTCAAGAAACTCCAGGAAAAAGGCTTCATCGAAGCAACCCTAGAGCGGCCAACAAGATTCACAATAGTTGCTTTTGAAGCCTTGGTTGATAATTTCATAAACACAAAAAAGACCGAAATCATCAGCCTAAACGACCAGAAACAAGATCTCTTAACCGCTTGGCAATCAATAAGCGCCCCAGAATCAGAGTACCCAGTAGCTAAATTCTCAATTATCACCGGAAAAAAGAAGATTCATGCTAAAATGATTAGCATGATTGAAGAATCAAAATCCCAAATCATCGTTTTAACCACGGCTTTAGGTATAATTCAGGAAGATATTGCGGGAATCTTTGACGCAGCTGTCACTCCATCCCAAGAACGTAATGTACAAGTCCAAATAATAACTGAAATTGTCCCGGAAAACCTCAAAACTGTTGATAGAATTGATAAAAGTATCGCTGAAGATAAAATAAACATTAAACTGCGCCACGTCGGCATGAGCTCCAAGTTTTTCCCAAGATTTTTAATCAAAGACGAAGAAGAAGCCATCCTATACGCACCTTTTGGAAATGAAGCGTCTGTTTTAAACCTTGAAGATGAAGGATTATGGATAAACGACAAGATGTTCATATCTGTTCTAAAAGCGTTTTTTACTCAGATGTGGCAAAGCGGCGTTGATGCTTCACGACGAATAGAAGAATTGAAGAGCGGAATCCCAATCGGCGAAACCCTTGTCATCAAGGGCGTTGAAGAAGCATGGAGCAAAGTAACCAAGGTTCTTGAGTCAGCCAAAAAAGACATTGTAGTAATCACTTCTTCACAGAGTATCAATCGACTCGCCGAAGACGATCCCATAGTAAAATACTTCAAAAAAAGCCTAAATACCCACATAATGGCGTCAATCGATCTAGACAACCTTGAACCAGCACAGAAACTAGCAAAGAACTTTGAAGTCAAACATGTACCAATCAGTTACATGACCATGATGTAGTTGACGACAAACACCTATTCATTTTCAAAATGCCTCCGCTAAGCGATAATGCTACAGAATCGGCCTTCTATTTAGCAGATACATTTTATTCCAGTGACCCCAACCAAATTGAACGAGTAAGCGAAATGCTAAGCGACATCTGGAAAAGGGGCATTGACATAACAGAAATTAGCAGTCAAGCAGGAACAAAACTTCCGACAGTGGAAATTGCAACATCTGAGACAATAGCTAAAACTGTCGATAAAATGCTGCAAAACAACGTGAACTCCATTTTAATCACCGAACACCACAAACCCATCGGCGTAGTCAATGACAGAGAGCTGTTAAGAGAGATCGTCAATAGGCAAAAAGATCCACTTAAGACTCTTGCAAAAGACATCAATTACACGCCACTCATCGTTCTTGAAGGAGATGAATCGATGCTTACAGCTATGAAAATTATGGGTGATAAAAAATTCAAACGAGCAGCAATGGTTAAAAATGGACAATTAATCGGCATGTTAACTGAAGAAGCAGCTATAAAAACATCACTACAAGCGAAACCTAATTCCTAATAATTCATATGTTATGTCTTTTTGAATTCTTGAAAAAAAATTTAGTTATTTTACAATTATGCCAAACCAGAGGATCATATTATGTTGTAAACGTATATGGCTAATCCCAGAACTAATGTAAATGTCCAAATTCTGAAAGTGGGTATCATTAGTCTCCACATTTTTGAACATCCGAGTTCTCTTAAAGGATGGGTTATCCATGAGAAAATGATTATGAGCCCCAGTACAATCGCTACGATTCCTAAAATGGCATGTAACCAAACTATAAACAATTGGACAAGCGACAAATTGCTAATAAGCATAAAATTTCCAGTGAAAACTGGAATCATTATCGAAAGAGTAGTAGCGAGGTTTAACCCAATCGCTGCAATGCTAAAGAAACCGTGCATTATGAGATTTCTATTTTTAGTTCTTATTCTGTAAGGATAAACTCCTATTACAAGCATGACTAAAGCTATGACTTGAATGATGGAAACTACATTGCCTTGAAAGTCAAGCGCCATATAAGCAATTTACACAGTGGAAGATATAATCATTGGTGGTCAACTGAGTATTATTTTCAGGTGTGAAATCCTTAATTTTTGGACACATGACCGATTGAATGAAAAGTGAAATTGTGAATGATGTCTCCATCAGTATGTGCGGAGGGCGGAAATCATCCTGTGAGAACGCTCATACAGATGACACATTGAGCCGAAAAAGGAATTTAAACCGATAATATAACGAAAACCTTGGGAAACAATTATTAACAAAAATACTGCTACCCATATAGTGCGAGGCAAAATCCAATTGAACCTACAAGCACCAATGATTATTGTAAATTTTAAAACTTACTTAGAATCTACAGGCAAAAGAGCAGTTCAACTCGCACAACAAGCCGAAAAAGCCGCCAAAGAAACAGGTGCCAACATTATCGTAGTTCCACAGTTTGTTGACCTTGCCAAAATCGTTGAGGCAGTTGAGATTCCTGTTTTTGCCCAGCACATAGACCCAATTAAACCGGGAAACTCCACTGGTCATATTCTCGCTGAATCAATTAAGGAAGCTGGTGCTGTAGGAACTTTGATTAATCATTCAGAGAGGCAATTGAAACTTTCTGAAATTGACTCTATTATTTCGTTAGCGCGAGAAAAAGGTCTTATTTCATGTGTTTGCGCTAATAATCCCTCTGTAAGCGCGGCTATAGCTGCCATGCAACCAGACATTACTTCTGTTGAACCTCCAGAGTTGATAGGTTCAGGTATCTCCGTTTCTAAAGCTAAACCTGAAATAATAACCGACACCGTTAAACTTGTCCAAAAAGTTGACTCTAAAATGACTATTCTTTGTGGAGCTGGAATAAGTACAGCCGAAGATGTCTCTATAGCGCTCAAGCTTGGAACTCGCGGTGTTCTTGTCGCAAGCGGTATTGTCAAAGCGAAAGACCCATATAGTGTGTTACGTGCATTTGCCGACGCAACAAAACAATAAACGTGTGAAGACACCTTGAAGGTTGAAGCTGAATGCGAATCATGCCTACTTTTTCGGGCACAAATACAAACCTACCAAGCAACAACAAATCCAGCCTTACGTTTTAGATGCTTAGCAGAAATCGTTAAGCTATTAAGCCGAGAATTTAAACCTACTTCGGTAGCGGCAGATATTGGGACAAAAAGGGATCGAATAATCAGGCAATTAACAGGCAACAACGACCCATACAAATACAACAAGAAACTTGCAAATGAAAAAGCTCTGAAAATGCGTCCTCACGCAAAAAAATATGTTGAATCAGGTATCAATCAGCAGGAACGTTTCAAGAAAGCTTGTTTATGCGCGATTGTAGGAAATATTATGGAGTTTGATATTCCAGGGCACAAGTTTACTTTGAATAATTTGGCCGCTTGTGTTAGGGAAGCCGCAAAAGACTTGGTTATTGATGATTTAGACAAGGCTTATGAGCTGGCTAAGAAGGCAAAGAGCGTTTTGTTTTTGGCGGATAACGCAGGAGAAATCGTTTTCGATTCTTTGCTGGTTGAGCAACTAAAGAACATGGGGTTAAAAGTCACGTACGTCGTTAAGGGTGGTCCCGTAATTAACGACGCCACAATGGAAGATGTTGAAATATCTAACATCGACAAACTTGCTGATGAAGTAATAACTACTGGCTGTGACGCAGTTGGCTTACAGAAAAAAGAAGCCTCAGCAGAATTCCTAAAAATCTATGACGCCGCTGAACTCGTCTTCGCCAAGGGTATGGGGTACGCTGAAACCCTCACCGAATACAAACTTACTAAGCCTCATTTGCTAATGTTCCGCACAAAATGTGTGCCTGTCGCAAACTATTTCTGTGTTCCACGCGATAAGAACATAGCAAAGCTGATACCATAAAATGAATTTACCAACGATTGCTTTCCAAAAAACATCTCTTTCGCGTTTTGGCGAACTAATCGAGAAGGAATGGCTGATAACCAACGGTTTAGGAAGTTACGCTTCCTCGACAGTTCTTGGGATTAATACGCGAAAGTACCATGGATTGCTTGTTGCCGCGTTGGATCCTCCTGGAAACCGCACCGTCTGCCTCTCAAAACTTGATGAAGATGTGCTGGTGAACCATGATGCTTTTAGGTTGGGTTCAGCCGAGTTTCATGATGTAATTTATCCTGAAGGCTACAAACTAGTGGGGCAGTTTTCAATCAACCCGTTTCCAACCTACAATTATGATTTGGGCAATGTTCAGGTTAGCAAAACGGTTTTTATACCAAAAAACAAGAACATAGTAGCCATCACCTACAAGCTAACAAACAGGAATAGTTCAGAAGCCACAATTAGGCTTTATCCACTTTTAACATGCAGATATTATCATACAGTAGTTTATGAATCGAGTGCCCCGTTGAATTTTACTCTAAAAAGCGATGGAACACTGTTTCAAGCTACTTTTCAACGTCTCCAAACAACAATCGTTTGCCGCATAACCGAGGGAGAATTCAAAGAAAAAATAAACTGGGTAAACCACATACATTACCGAGACGAATCGCTGCGGGGCGAAACAGATGTTGACGATTGTTTTCAGCCTGGATACTTTGAGGTACAGGTGCCTGCAAATGTGGAAAAAGAATTTGCAGTAACATGTGCCGTGAGCCACGAAAGCCAACAAGCAAACGCGATTTCAAATGAAGTTGGAGATACAATCAGTAGCATAAAAGATGCGTATCACCAAGAGCTTAGGGAGCGGAGCAATTTGCTGGTTAACTTTTACCACGACCACCCCGATGTGCCGATGACCGATTGGCTAAACTGGATACTACTCGCCGCTGACTCATTCATAGTAGAAAACGCTTCTGGGAGAAAAGCCGTCGTCGCAGGGTACCACTGGTTTGAACCATGGGGCAGAGATACATTCATCTCACTAACAGGACTAACGTTGGTAACTGGCAAATACAACCTTGCCAAAGACATCCTGCAAAGTTACATTCAATATTGCAGGAGTGGGTTAATTCCTAATTTTATCTCCGATAAGTCAGGCATCCCCGTCTACAACACAGTCGACGCTACCTTATGGTATGTTAACGCCGTGCTACAATACATCAAATACACTGGCGATTTCGGTTTTGTCAAAGACGAGTTGTGGCAGAAACTGCAGGATATAGTTGAGAACCACCAAAAAGGCACCCTATTTGGAATCCACTTGGATGTTGATGGTTTGCTTATGCACGGTCCTAGACTCACGTGGATGGATGCCTCCGTGGGAAACGATGTGATTACGCCTAGGACAGGAAAAGCCGTCGAAATCCAAGCGTTATGGTATAACACTCTGCGAACCATGGAATTGATAGCGAACAAATTTCAAGAACCCATTTTGGCTAAAAGATACGCTGACATGGCAAACCAAACCCAGCAAAGCTTTATCGAGAAATTCTGGAACCCCCAAAATGGTTGTCTCTTCGACGTGGTTGACGGCAAGGCTGTGGACGCTTCTATTCGCCCCAACCAAATATTCGCAGTCTCGTTAGACTACACAATGCTTGACCACGAAAAAAGTCAAAAAGTCGTCGAAACCGTGAACCGTGAGCTTGTAACCCCCTACGGATTGAGGACGCTATCTTTGGGTGACCCCAAATTTATTGGCAAATGTTCTGGTGACAGCAGGAGCAGAGACATGGCTTATCACAATGGGACAATTTGGCCTTGGTTAATGGGACCTTACGTGACAGCATACCTAAAAATCAATGAATACTCTTCAGAGGTAAAGCAGCAAATATTAGAAAATTTAGTTCTCCCCCTATTCAGCACTGGAATTCACCAAGGCGGTTTAGGAACAATAAATGAAATATATGACTGCGATTCACCCAATGAGCCCAGAGGCTGCATTTCACAAGCTTGGAGCGTAGCTGAGCCACTTCGCGCTTACTTTGAAGATATACTACAGATTAAACCAAAAAACACTAAAAAATTCACAGGGGTTTAAGATTTTATTGCTTTTCTAAAGCTTTCTGCAGCTTTTTCTGGTGTTACTGTGTTTATGTAGACTCCGGCGCTTTTTTCGAAGCCTGCCCATATAGAGAGTTTTGGATAAACCTCCAAGTGCCAGTGATAGCTATCTTTGGATTCAGAATTTATGGCTAAGTGGAATCCATAATTGTAGGGTGGATCGTTAACTATGTCTTTTAGGGCTTTGAGGGTTGATTTAAGAGTTTTAGCAAACGCAGAAACCTCAGATGCAGTTAGGTTTAATATGTTTGGGGAATGTTTTTTAGGCAATATCCAAAATTCCAATGGATTAATGCTTGCGTACGGTGCCAAAACCACAAAATCATTGTCTTCAGAAATAAGCCGAGGTCCCTTGGTTTCCCGTTCGATGATGTCGCAGAAAACACATTTGTTGTGCTCAACGTAGAATGCTCTGCTGGCTTTCTGCTCCTCCTTAACAGTTGTTGGAACCATGGGTGTCGCGATTACTTGACTGTGCGCGTGAGATAGAGACGCGCCTGCTTCCAAACCATAATTGCGAAAAATCGAGACGTACTTAACATATGGTTTAACGCTTAATTCTTTGAGCCTGTCAATGTAGGCGTTTATGACCAGTTCAAGTTGAGGCAACTCTGCATCAGCTGGATCTTCATCGTGATTTGGCGATTCAACTATGACCTCATGTTGCCCGATTGCACTCCACAAATATTCATTTTGAATAATTTGCGTTTCATCCACAAGTTGTTTAGGTGGACTGAAAGCTGGAAAAAGATTTGGAATAACTCGTACAAGCCAATTTTTAGGGCGTTCCCCAGACACAGGATCTTGACTGCGCTTTACTTCGCAATTTTCTTTTTGATAAAGCATTATGGCTGGAGGCGTCATGTTTTCATTGCCAAAGCACATGGGGCAAGTCGCTGTTTTGGCAACTTCTGGTTTGGGTTTTACAAAGTCGGTGGGTCTACGGCTGCGTTCAATTGCGATTATAACCCAGCGGTCAAGCAAGTAATCTTTTCTAAGCTCATTATAAGGCATATAAAACAAAAATGGTGCTGGGGCATTTTAGGATTTCTAAAGACTCTAACTCTAGAATTACATATTGTATAGGTTGGAGTTGGAAGGTTTTATATCCTGTACATACAATAGGAAGCAATTGGTTTTAAACCGCTGAGAGCATGATTGACCAACCAAGTTCAAAACAACATTGGACTAGCTTGAAGGGTGCGTTGAACAAGTGGCGAATAGCATTTTTGGTTCTTGCGCTCACTTACTTTGTTTTTATTCTGTTAAACTTGACCAAACAACCCATGAATTGGGATGAGGTTGGTCACTTAAATCGCGCACTGGAATTGCAGAACGGTTTATACAATAATTTTGTCCGCGATTCATTTTACCCACCGCTTTTCTCTGTCTTTACTAAGGTTTCATTCGATATATTTGGCGCAAGTCTGTTTTCAGCTCGGTTGGTCTCAGCTATTTTTAGCGTCCTTTCACTTTGGGTGGTTTTCGAGTTAGCCTATACAATGTACGGAAAAAAAGTAGCGTTACTTTCATCTTTTCTTTTAGCAGTTATGCCTGGGTACTTTTGGCTCTCGCGATTAGCTCTGTTGGAAGTTATGCTTGTTTTCTTCTTCATGATGTCTCTGTCTCTATTTTTCCGTTGGTTAAACACTCGTAAAAATTTGTTACTTGTTTTGAGTGGTTTAGCGTTGGGTTTTGGGTTTTTGACGAAGTATCAGGTAATTGCAATAGTGCCAGTTATGGTTGCCGTTATGTTAGTTTTAGGGCGGGGTCAACTTAAGCGATTATTCTCAAGATTTGCGTTGCTAATTTTAGTTGCAGTTGCAGTAATTGTTCCTTGGCTTGTTATTGTTTACAATGTACTTACTTCCTATGTTTTCAGTCAGTGGGTGTATGCTTTGCAGATGGGTAACCCTGAGAGATCACTCTATAGCCTTCGTTTTCCTACGTCAATATTCTATCTAGTCGAAATGACTTGGCCTTACGTTGATGTTCACCCGATTTCCCTACTGCTCTACATCGTAAGTTTGGCTGGTTTAGGGTTGTTTGTTTGGAGGCGAAAGCGAGAAGACAAGTTTATCTTGATTTGGTTCATCTGTGTTTTCGTCTTTTTCACAGTGATATCTAACAGGGAATGGCGTTATGTCTTGACTTTGTTTCCAGCATTGGCAATTTCGGCTTCAGCCCTAATACTATTTTTTTATGATAAGCTGCACGGTACGTGGATGAATAGCGTGAGAGTAAACAGGAAAAAAACCGCTAAAGTTGCTGCCGGATTATTGATTATATTTTTGTCGATAGCAGTAGCTTACAGTATAAATGACATTTACTACAACGTCAAGCAAACCGACATCAGCATTGAAATTTATAAAGCAACAAATTATGCACTATCCCGCGACATCTCGAACCATTCGATAATGCTTCTCTGCCCCTTCAACTACTTCAGCCAAGACATGGTTAGCTTCTACCTCACCGCCAGTGGAAACAGTCAAATTAGAACCTATCAATACCCAACTCGTGCAGTTGACACTTACACACCCGTCTTCAACATCACCGAATTCATCGACCTTTGCAGGCAGGACAACGTAAAATTCGTATTCACCTACGAATACGGCGGTACTGTTCCTTACTTCAATACCACACTGAACCTAGAGCAAATCTACATACAACTTTATGCTTCAGGTAACTTTAGTGGAATAACTGACGAAGCCACGTTCGGTTCTAACCCGCGAAGAATCTTGATACTTACATTCCTTGGATAATTCATTTTACACACTTAATGGACCCGCAAGGTGGGCATATTTGTTTATAGTTTGCACTTTTTGGTTTCTAGCGGCTTTTTAACCTACGTAACCAATGCTTGAAATTTGTTTGCTGAGCGCAGGTCACAACCATGTTGATTAAACCCTTCCACACCACAACAACAACCAAACAAAACCCAAACCACAACCCGACATTAAAAAGAAAACCACATCAAACCCCCTGAAAATTCACACACAGAAAAAAACCCACAACAACAACCAAACAAAAAACACAAAAGCAAAGCTCAGCAAGCCCAAAACAGTTTCTTTTTTTTCTGCAAATTCAACAAGCTTTTCTTCTATCAGGCCAAAAACATTTCCGGACAGTCACCCATTTAGTATATGAAAAATATTGGCTTATTCGTTGTGTTGTTTTGTTTTGCCTTTGCCGAACCTAAGTTTAGCTGTCAAAATCTTCTCTGTAGCAAACAGTCGCGAAGCAATATACATTATGACAACTGTGAAGATAGCAACGTAAACAATCCCGAACACAACTGTTCCATAGTCGCCTATAAGTACGGCTTTTGAAGCAAGAATCGGATGGCTGTATGGGATGGCGTAGAAGACTGCTTTTAGCGCAAGCGGTAGTGAATTCGCATCGAGGTAGATTAACGCCATTGCAGGTATGAAAATCAACGGGTAAATGTATCCGACCAAAGCCTGTGCGCCTCTTACGTTCTCGCTAAAAGCGGACATCACAACTGCCAACGCCAAAGCCGACAGCAACGTGAAGAACAAGCTTATCCCCAACAGAGCATAACCGCCCACTGAAGGCACCAACCCCAAAGCGACTAAGTCAACTCTGCCACCTGCAACGCCCGTAATGCCAACAGATAAAGAACCTATCATATAATTATAGCCAATTAGAACGGTCACCGCAGCAACTCCGGCAACGATGATGGTGCTTGAGACTTTTCCCATCAAAATTGCAAACCTATCCACTGAAGTAGTCAACAATGTCTCCAACGTTTTTTCTTCTTTCTCCATCGCAACACTCGTCGCGGCAATCTGCATTGCATAAGTCAACATAACCATAATTGTAATAGGCAAAGCAATCGACTGCGTCAACAACAAACTCGAAAGTGCACTAACACTGATGCCTTCGGTAATTATACCTTTGATAACGCTAGATTGCATTACTGAAACAACATCTGGTGCAACCGCACGGTTAAATCCAGCAACTACAGCATCAACAACTGAACCACTAGCACCACTAAAGATACCGCCTCCACCATTAAACACACCATAAGTATTCACAACACCAGTAACATTCCATTCTCCACTGTTATGCATAGTTAAATTATCACTAAACCCAGCCGGGATAACCAAAAAAGTACTGCTATTGTAATGTGCAAGCATTCCCTGGTCAATTACACTCTGAGGCAAAGTATTATTGACAACTTGAACGTTTATTGAGCTGTTTAGGTAACCGACAAAAACTTGGCTCCAATTTCCGCAGTCATTATCAACTACTAACAAAGTCGTTCTTTGGGCCTCAATCTGAGCTGTTTGCACAGCATACCCCATCACTAAACCCAGAACTGGAAACATGATGAGGGGCAGAACTATCATTCCGATGAGAATTTTCGGGTCGCGCATGAGTTCTTTTAGCTCTTTGATTAGTATGGTAGTGAAACCTCTAAGCAAAGCCAACCACCTTCGCAAAGACTTCCTCTAGGTTTTCGCTGTTGTATTTTGTTTTAAGGTCTTTGGTTTCTCCTTCAACCATCAACTTGCCTTGATTCACAAGTGCAACGCGGTCGCAGAGATATTCGACTTCAAGCATGTTATGGCTACTAAGCAGAACTGTAACGCCATGTTCCTTAACGTAGCGTTTAACAATCTCACGAATATGATACGCATACAAAACATCCAAACCACTAGCAGGTTCGTCGAGCACTGCCAACTTTGGATGAGTCATAAGTGCCCGTGCAACCAACAAACGCCGCTTCATGCCTTTGCTGTAGGTTTTAGCCTTGTCTTTTAAGCGATCTCCAAGTCCACAGATTTCCACGGCTTCATCTATTGTGGCTTTAAGGTTTGTTTCTGGGGTACTCTGAAGTTTCGCCATGAACTTAAGATACTCTAAACCTGTAAGGTTAGGGTAAGCACCAGATTCCTCGGGCAAATAACTAATGATCTGCCTTGTCTTTTCAGGCTGCTTTGTGACATCTTGACCAAAAATTTTTATTGTGCCTGTTGTCGGCTTGATCAATGTGCAAACAATTCGCAGGGTCGTTGTTTTTCCTGCACCGTTGGGTCCAATTAAACCGTAGATTTCGCCAGGTTTAATGTTAAAACTGATCCCGTCGAGTGCTCTTACTTGACCAAACTGCTTAGTTAACAAATTTGCTTCTACAGCGAAACTCATTTTTCCCCGCTCTCTCAAATGTTAAGACGAGAAAATTGTTATTTAAGTTTTAACATCATTCGCCAAGCTTCTCAAGATAATCGAGAAACTTTTTCATCTCAACTCTATCCATTTCCGCCAACTCACTGCGCTCTGCCTTAACGTACTTACGAAAAGACTCCAAACATTGAACGGCGCTAACATTTCCTTTAAAAGTCCTAATTTGGTCACGTTCAATTTTAATGCGATAGAGAGTAGCAACGAAAGTGGCAAAAACCACTAAAGTGTTGCTCACAATAACAATTAAGGAGATGTCAACCATGGAGGTCACATTTTCCTTATTAATAATAAAAGAGGGTGTATTTTCCCTTTTCGCTACTATGAACAGTCATTTCTTTCAGGCAAGATTCTCAGGACGCGAAGTATTTTCTTAAATTCCTCCTCTTTTAGCGATGCTCTGCGACCATTAGCGTACATATCTTTGACTGTATCCACCACTGCAGCGACAACTTGATCATCTGGGCCATTCCCAGTTAGCTCTGCGATTTTATGTTTAATTATGCCTTTACCTGATTGTTTGCCAATGGTTAAGCGTCTTGTGTTTCCCACCAGTTCAGGTGGATAAGGCTCATATGTCCATGGGTCGTTGAGGACGCCGTGGGTGTGGATTCCTGATTCATGCGCGAAACCATAATCGCCTACGATTGCCTTGTTAGGAGGCACTATGTACCCTGTTGCCTTACCTATGAAATCCGCTGTTGCTTTAAGCCTCTCAGTTTTGCCCTCGTATTTTTTGACTCCATAATGTAAGTACAAGTTCAACAGTACTTTTTCTGTCTCTGCGTTGCCAGCGCGTTCACCAATTCCAAGATAAGTGGTGCTAATGTAAATTTTATCCCATACACCTGATGCAGCTTTAATTGCAGCCATGGTGTTCTCGACAGCGTTGCCAAAATCATCGTGAGCATGAATTTCAATTTCGCGCATCCGAGTCTCCTTCTTTATGGCATTAACTTTCGCTGGGATGCCGTGAGGTAAAGGAGCATCTATATCAGATAATCCAATGCCAACTGTGTCACAAATGCGGTAACATTCTGCACCAGCATCAGCAACAGCATTGATAAAGCGTTTCTCAAATCCCCAATCCGCACGAGTGCTATCTTCTCCGTGAACAAAAGTTTTCAAGCCACACGTCTTAGCCGCATACTCGGTAACATCAACTATGTTAGCTAAAATTTGTTCCCGAGTTTTTTCGGGCCATTTAGCCTTAAAATGAATATCTGAAACGGGGTGGGAAATACCGACTTCTTGGAGTCCACATTTAACCGCACTGTCAATGTCCTCTCTAACCGCTCTGCACCAACCTGAAACACGTAAATCAAGATGCATATCACCGATAAGTCTTGCAGCTTTTTTATCTGGTTCCTGAAAATGGAATAGTTCGATCCGTTCGACGCCCACTTCGCTGAGCATTTGGGCTATTTTTGCGGAGTCTTTGGGTCCGACTGCCAAACCGGGCATTTGGATGCCATCGCGCAGTATAGAGTCGTCTAGGATAGGTTCCGTTTTTAAGGGTTTGAGTTTGAAGTAGTAATCTTTTATGTCCATTTTTGCTCTCTCGGTTAGTTTACGTTTTTTAAACGCTTTTTGTAATGCTAATTAACGCATATCTGGACTTGATAAACATTTCTGCATACTTTATGTAAAATTGTACAAGCTAATATACGACTTAACAGCAGAATGTTTTGTCTTAATGTCAACAAAACATTTACATTCAAAACACAATTAGCCGACATTGGCGTATAAAGCCTTAAGTGTACCCGAAACAAACAAAACATTCAACGACGAAGCCTTCCCAGCTACAATCGTAACCGTAGCCAACGAAGCTCTAACCATAGACAAAGACGCAAGTGAAGTGCGAACCACAAAAATCTTGTGTTCCCCATCAAAATTAATCAAAGACAACCCCGTTAAACTCGCTCCAACTTCTCCATAAAGCTTCGTAACAGCAGTCCAAACTGCATCCATAAACTCCCGCTCACTAGGCAATCCGTCACATTCTAAACGCAATGCAATGTAGCGGCGTTTAACACGCTTCAAACAGCTTTACCCTCCCTAACTACGCTTATTCCAGGAGCAATAAATCTTGAGCTAAGTTTATCTCTGTTTCGAAGAACAATCGTATTAGGATTAGTCGAAATAGCGTCCAAAGCCTGTGCCTCATCAAGCCCAAACAAATAAGCTAAACATGCCAAGTCCCGTGGCATACGCAACAAATTCTCAATGTCAACCCCGCTTGAAACCACAACTGGCACATGAAACTCGAGTGCAATAGCAACTTCTCGCCGCAAACATGAAAGCAACCTAACACGAGTTGGACCTTCCGTCACAAGCAGAGATTTAACATCCACTTCCAAAGCTGTTAAGCTGCAACTGGCGAGTTCAGCTTCGGCCCGGTCAAAAAAACGTTTATGATAATCAAGGCTTGGAAAGTTAATGAGGTCGACACGTCTATCTTTGGCAGCCTGACGTGCAATTTCTTTTGAATCGCATATTATGCAAATTACTTCGAATTTTCGCCTAAACTTGCGAAGAAAACGCATAAGATCTTCCTGAGTTCGGGGTTTAAAATCTGCACGTAAAACAAAGTCCACACCTGCTTTAGCGCAAATGTCTTTTAATGCAGCAGCTTCAGTTTCTTGTAATCCCTGAGTAAATGGAATGCTGATGTAACGATAACCCAGTTGCGCTGCCTTGCCGATCAGTCGTTGAGCCGTTTGGATATCTTTGGGGTTAATCCGTAGATGCAAATCGGCGAAGGTTCGGGTCATGGCAGCAACCCAGTTTGCTTGGAAATCTCCATTATTTCTTGGGCAGTTTTGTTTTTAAAATGGATTTTTAGGTGTATAGGATCGTTTTGTATAAGCTTCAGTGATCCCAAAAAAGCAGATTGTTTATCGAACCTTAGGTACATGTTACCTTTTTCAAGGTGAAGTTTGATGTCCCGGTCTAAATCTTCCTTATCTAGTGCGCCCAGGTCTTCGCCAATTTTTTCCAACGCTTTAGGAAGCAGTTTTTTATCTGTCAGTTTGGATGTAAATAGAATAATAGGGTTTCCATGATGCCCCGTACAACTTGTTTTTTCGAAAATTAGGGTTTCTAAGAGTTCAGGTGGCAAAAGGTTACGTACGGCTGTTTGGACTTTATCTGGGTCTTCGGTTGCATGTGCAAAGACTCGTATGTCTATGTACCCAATTGCTTTGGTGATGTCACCATTTCCGTGCATAACTTTCCCTTTTTTTCCCTGCCATTTATTCTGTCTTCAGTCATTTAGAAGTTTTGTTTCTTGGAGGATTCTTTCTTGGTTAATGCTGATCGTGTTGTGCGTAAGTTGCCTTCTTTGTTTGTTAGTAATTGTAGCTCATTAAATAAGGAGGGCTGGAGAGCTTTTATGCGTTCACGTTACCGTTTTGAACAATTCAAGAAACACAACCCGGAGAAATTCAACACTTTAGTTTACCAAATTATCTCTGATTTATCTGAGTTAGAAAAAGCTGTTTCGTCAAGTGAAATTAGACGAAGGGAGATCAATCATAGAGTTAAGGTCAAAATACGAAAAAGTTTCTTGAAAGGTATTGTGGCGTAAGACCTCATTAGCAAAAAGCACCTTCTTGATGATTCATTTTAAATAAAATCCTAGAACTCTAAGCGACCAAATTCTAAGTATTATACCTAAACTTGAGGAGACTCTTGTTTTACCCACCCATTTCTATTCCCAGAAATTATCCAAACACAAAATAAATATGATAGGGGAAAAGTCAAAAAGAGAAATAAAATGAATCTAAAAAGCTGGGTAGACTCAAATTCATAGTGATATATCTTCATTGCATAATCAGGCAAAAGAAAGATAACAATTGCAAATACAATAAACAGGCAATAATACCCAAAAAAAGCTATGGTTTTCTTGGTTCTTGAAGAAGTCTTTAGCATTTTATACATGGCAAAAGATGGAAGGGCAACAAAGTAAACAATTCCTAATGCAAGAAAAGCTATTACAATACTAAAAGCAAGATACTTTTCAAGTCCAAGCTGCCATGTTACCTAGCAACTCTTTGACACCATGATTTACTTGTCTATATTTCTATTTAAGACTACTTGCCAGACTTGAATTTTAAATTCTTCTTAGAACCAACCTTCTTGAATCTTAAATAGTTCTTATTCTACCAGTGGGTCCAAGGTCTAAAACGAAAAAGTGCCATAAACAGGTATTGAGACGTAAAACCTCTATTTGGCAGTGTTCATCTTAAGGCTTTTTTGTAATGTCTATTTTAAAATTGATAAAATAGTAAGGAGTTGACTCTGGTAATAGAAAATTGACCTTAGTCTGGACAAAAAGAATCAATTTATGTGAACCTTCTGAGAGACCAGTTAGGGTTATGTTGCCCTTGAAGTATATCCAATCATTAGTGTTTAGTCCTTTATCTAATTCATAATATGACATCATAACTTCTTTGTTGGAAGTGTAAGATAACTCCACTTCAGGGGTATGGTAGGTTGTTTGATTTATTGGTGAAATAACCTTAAGTGTTGGCTCTACAAAATTGGTGTCTACTACAAAATATCCTCTATTGATGTCTTTTGATGTCCCATTATCATATTCAGCAAACACCTTAAATTCGTAATGTCCATTTGGTAAATCTCTAAAAGTCCCAAGCACTTTGTAAACACGAAATATAGAATCTGACCACCTAAAACTTGTAAGTGTACCATTAATAGATTCATTTAAGCTATAGGAAAAAGAACTAATTTGTGTCCAGTAAACTGGTGTGGCATAATCAAATGAGATTTCTACTGTGGGTGTCCTACAAAGTAAGGGAGATGGAGAGGAGTTAGATATAAGAGAATTATGTTCATCAAGGTCAAAGGCATTGTATGGGAAAACCATTTGTTTTGTTATCTCAAATTGGATGAGCGGTATTGTTATGAAAAATACACTGAAGACAAAAATGATAGCAACCTGAGTGATAATCTTCTTTCTCATGTTAGCAAGCCCTATGTAGATATCGCTTTAAGTGCTTTTGTACCAAACATTCTTGACTAACACTGATTTCCTTTTCAAAGTTTGTTGACTTGGAGAAAACTCTGCTTACTTGTTAATAGGCTAAGATTCTGGTTTTCTGCAGGGGCAATACATGCTATGGTTACCTTGTTTATGTTTTAGTTTTCCATCTTCTACAAATATCAAATGTCCACAATTCTTGCATCTTAGCCGATTATCAGGCTTACCCATGTTTATCTCTTAATATTATTGACACTTATGCTTCTCTTAACTATATTCATCTTCCAAACTGGAACACTATTTTAATCAAAGGTTCTTGATTAAGCAATAATAAACAGGCATTTAGACGTAAGACCTGATTGAGAGAAGAGAGTTTAGAGAAGACATTGCTGTATTTTAGTGCTTAGAAATGCAATAAAATACTTAAGCATATACAACAGCTTATTGTCTTTGATTGCAATGACTTACTACCATATCTTTATAGCGAAAAGAGCGATAGCTAGTTTTTCTGGAAGTAGTCCTCTATAAAAAAGATTGTTAAATGTAGCTTTTTAATGGTGTATAATTAAGATAAGAATCACAATAAAAACTCTAGACTTTTCAACAAAACTAGCACTAAGCGATATTGGTGTAGCGCATGAGTTTAGGATTTAGTAAGTTAGGGTATTGTTTGGAGGTACCGTATGGTGATGATTGTTTGGGTATTCACAACACCTCTAGCAATACCACATCATGCCTAAACAATAGGGTTTACAGGAGGTACCTTATCGTATAGTATTGTGTAGAGTGCCAACAATAAATGCGGAGCTGTCACCAGTAGAACTCCTTTTCTTCTATATTACTAAATTAATCGTTGTCACATATGTGACAAATTTTTAAGCGGCAGTAGAAATCAGTCTCGTAAGATACCTTAACAAACCTTAAGAGTTGACTATAGCTACAGAGTTAATTGAGCGGAGAGGCTTTGAGCAGAAGAACCATTTTTAGAGTAGCGCTAGCTGTATTGTTGTTATTCTCGTATTTTTTGGCTCTTGAATCCAAACCGGCTGATTTCGCAACTGCGACATTAGGCATCGGGTTTGTGTTATGTGTTTAGGCTTTTAGCTTTTTTGTTTGAACACTGGTTTGGGTTTTGTGGATTTCGGTGTTGCTTTTGCATGTGCTTTAATGCAGTCTACGTTTTCTTTGTGCGTGGATTTACGTTTTACGTCAACGCGTAACCCTATTTGTTTGGCTTGCTGCATGTTTATGCCTGCTTCTTTGAGTTCATTTGGGCTAAAGCCTTGACCGATGCTTTGTTTGCCGTTCTGTTTAGTGATGACTATTTTGAGATGATGCATTTATTTGCCTCCCTTTATCTGGTGGTCGCCATGTCTGCCTGTGTTACCGGTTCTACGGCTTGGGCGAGCTTTCTCTGAGCCTCTGCCGCGATGATGTAGTCCTCTAACGTTTTTGCCTGCACTTGTCATGCTGCGGAATACTCGGCTTGTATGTTGAGGTTCTGCAATCCAACTGAGGTCTTTGTCAGTTTTGATAGTTGGTGCGTTCGGGTCGACAAGTATGACTTCGAACCATTTGTGTTTGCCATCTTCGCCTACCCAGTAGCTGTTTAAAACTTCTAAGTTAGGGAATCTTTTAGCGGTTCGTTCTTCAGCTATTAATCGGATGCTTTTTCCAGGTTTAAATTTAGCGACACCCATACGTTTGGGTCGTCGTCCTGATTTAGGTCTAAGTTTCCTTAATCCGCCTCTGCGGACTTTTGCTCGGGCAATTACGATGCCTTGTTTTGCTTTGTAGCCTAGTTTTCTTGCGCGGTCGAGTCTTGTTGGGTGCTCGATGCGTAGAACTGTTGGCTGTTTGCGCCATTGTACAAGACGTTGGCGCATTAATTCTTCAACGAAACTTTTTTC
The DNA here is from genome assembly GCA_963705145.1 of Candidatus Bathyarchaeota archaeon. Taxonomy (GTDB): domain Archaea; phylum Thermoproteota; class Bathyarchaeia; order Bathyarchaeales; family Bathycorpusculaceae; genus Bathycorpusculum. The sequence goes on along the minus strand of CAVPJA010000003.1, from coordinate 16,911 downwards.
GGGCTGAGCCCATTCTTCAGCTATGTATTTGTATGCCATCTAAATTTTTTCTCCTATGCGTGTTGTTTGCTTACGGTTCAGTCCCGAAGGACCACATCCCAACGGACACGGTTGTCCGCCTGCAATTTCACATCATAGTGACCTTGCATGAAATAAACCTTTCCCGCGTCTTTGAACCCAAAGCAGCTTAATGCACCTATTAAAAGACGGAAAAAGTCTATTAAAACTTGGCTTTTGGAATTTTAGCATTTAGGCTACTGGATAAAAATCGATTATTAAAAAATAATTGGTGTGATTTATTCGAGAATTATTCTTGCGTCAACTGTTTTTGCTCCTTTTGGGTATGTCATTATTGGATTGAGGTCTAGTTCTTTGATTTCGGGGTTTTCCATGATGAGGCGTGAAACGCTGCATAGAATTTCTGTGAGGGCTTCTATGTCTGCTGGAGGTGTGTTTCGATAACCATTCAGGAGTGGAAAAGCCTTAAGCTGAGTGATCATTTCTTTCGCATCTTCAACGTCGATTGGGGCAACACGAAAGTTCACATCTTTTAGTAGTTCAACAAATATGCCGCCTAAACCGAACATTACAGTTTGACCAAACTGTGGATCTTTGATTGCTCCCACAATGACCTCGGTAGACTGAGGAGCCATTTCTTGTACCAAAACTCCAATGATTTTTGCATCCGACTTGTATTTCTTGGCGTTGTCAATTATTTTTTTGTAGGCAATGTTGACTTCTGTAGAGTTTTTGAGGTTTATTATTACTCCTCCCGCGTCGGATTTGTGGATTATATCTGGTGAGACAATCTTTAGAACGACAGGGTATCCGATTTGGTCGGCTTGTACTGCAGCTTCATTCTCATTTTTTGCTAGGTTGAACTTTGTGACTGGGATGCCATATTCGGTGCAGATGGTTTTGGCTTCGTTTTCCATAAGCGCTTTTCTGCCTTCTTTTTTAGCTTGGTTGATGATTTTTACGGTTTGGTTCATGGTTTATTCTTCCAATGGCCTTTGTTTATGTGGTGTTTGGGAGTTTAAAAATGGTTTTGTTGGGTTTGTAGGTTTTCTCTTGTTTTAGGGTTTGGTTGTATTTGTGTAGTACATATCATCAATACTGTTTAGTGAGACATAATATTTAATAGTAATAAAAAACCCAAAATACAAATCAAGAGACCACCAAATGCCAAAAATAAATCTAAAACTACCCCTCAAAGAAAAAATCGCAAAAATCAAAACAAAACTACAACAAACCAGCATTGCATCCAAACTAAACTTTAAAACTTTCTCTTTAAACACAAAAACAAAAATCAAAAACATAAAACCGCCAAAACTTCCAAAAATAAAATTCAAAATCAAACTAAATGTTAAGAAGAAAAAAGCCGAACCTGAACCTACTCAACTAGCCAAAACCTTACCAAAAGGAGTAAAAATCATTGACAAATATCCACTGTACGAGCCATTTGCCCAAGTAATAATTATTCAAGACCCCACCACAGGCGAACACAAATACATTCTAGACGAACTCCAGCTTGATCCAATGGAGCGAGGCATCTATCATCGTATCCTAGAAATATTACTCGCAGAAATAGAATCGCCCAAAGAAGAAATAACTGACCCAAGGAAATTCTTTGCTGAAGAGGCAAAGAAAATTATTGACAAATACCGAATCACTCTCGGCTGGTTGCCTGATGTCTCTTGGTATAAAATTCTCTACCATGCAGAACGCGATTTGGTTGGCTTTGGCAAAATTGATCCTTTAATGCGCGACCCAAACATTGAAGACATTTCCTGCGACGGAGTAAAAAAACCAGCTTACATTTGGCACAGGAACTTCGAAAGTTTAGAAACTAATCTTCAATTTGAAAGCGACGAAGAACTCGATAACTTGGTTGTTAAACTTGTTCACATGGCTGGCAAACACGTCAGCAGCGCATTCCCAATAGTTGACGCTTCACTTCCAGGAAAACACAGACTCGCTGTAGCGTATAGACGAGAAATTACACCTTTTGGAACGGCTTTTACAATCCGAAAGTTCCGTGATGATCCCTACTCGATTATTGACTTAATCAATATTGGTACTTTTACCGAAGAAATGGCAGCGTACCTTTGGATTTGCCTTGAAAATCGCGCCTCTATCATGGTTCTAGGAGGCACAGCCGCAGGCAAAACTACTGCGCTAAACGCTTTGGGCTGTCTCATCAAGCCAGGCAGCAAAATCATGACAATAGAGGAAACAGCTGAACTCAATTTGTCCCATGAAAACTGGGTCTCACTAATTGCAAGACAAAGCTATGGTTTAGGTGGTAGCAGCGTAGGTGAAGTCGCACTGTTTGACTTAGTGAAGACCTGCATGAGACACCGCCCAGACCTGATGATTGTGGGCGAAGTCAGAGGCCAAGAAGCATACGTGCTATTCCAGGCTCTTGCAACAGGTCACGGTGGCATGTGTACTATGCACGCTGAAAACGTTCAATCAGCTGTCAGACGTCTTACCCAAAAACCTATGGATATTTCCCCAGCCTACATCCCTCTAATGAACATCGTTATGTCCGTACAACGTGTTCACTTAGTGAAGAACGGCGAAAAGAAAGCTTACCGCCGTGTCCTCTCAGTAAACGAAATTATTGATGCTGAAAAATTCGTAAACCCCTTCAAATGGGACCCCATAAAAGACCAACAAGCTATAGATTTAGAACACAGTTTCCTGCTAGGTAACTTTTCAGAGCGCCTTGGGATAACACGTGAACAACTAATTGCAGAGATGAATCGACGAACAGATGTGCTACGTTGGATGCGTAAAGGCAACATAAGAAGTTACAAAGAAGTCGCTTCAATAATTGCAGAGTACTACGCAAGACCCAAAGAATTCTATCAAAAAATAATGGACATTGAGGAGATAAAGCCAGTTGCCGTTTCTAGATAAATTTGAAGCTTGGTCTTTTCGCATTTTCGGGCGTTTCGCTCCTTATGTCTTAAAGAAGATTTTTCCACAGATTAAAGGAGCTCTTGAAAAGGGTCGAGTTAGGATTCACTCCGAAACCTACGTTTCTTTAATGTTACTTTCTGCCATACTTACTGTTCCAGTTTCAATCATCGGGGCAGTCCTTGCTTTAATGACTGGGGTTTTAGCTCTCTTAATCTTAGTTCCATTTCCGCTCTTTGTTATCGCCGGTTTTCTAGTTGTTCCGATGAACAATGCAAGTGATAGATCTTCAAGTTTGGAACGTGAAATGCCCTTCGCAGCTGCATACATCAGCGTCATGTCCTCAGGAGGTATCGCGCCCTACACGAGCTTCAAACGTTTAACCCAAGTAGACCTCATGCCTGCAATGAGTAAAGAAGCAAGAGATATAATAAAAGATGTAGAAATCTTCGGAGTTGACCCACTTTCAGCTCTTGATTTGGCTTCAAAAAAGACTCCTCTTGACATATTCAAAGATTTCTTAGGTGGGTACGCTTCAACAGTCATAATAGGTGGAGACATTGGGCACTACCTTGAACGCAAAGCAGAAGATATCTTTAGAATCCGTGCTCTTCGCGTTAAAGCTGCTGCTGAACGCTTGGGTATGCTGTTGGAAACTTTCATAATCGTCATGGTCATGATGTCCCTATGCTTTTACATCTTGTTCGCAGTAAACGGTATTCAAAGTGGGGCTAATACAAGCGCGGACATATCACAGTATTCAGGAATACTCATGTATACCTACATTTTCACGCCAATGCTGTCCATGCTCTTCGTGTATTTGGCGCATAGCATGCAGCCTAAAACACCTTTGGTGGATATGCGTCCCTACAAAGTCTTTGGCATCTCCAGTGTAATAGCAGTAATAGTCTTCCTACTGCTTACCAACTTCATGGGAACAACCCAACTGCCACTGTTCACCACTTTGCAATCAATAGGTGTTGACTTATCCATGGCCTTAGCTATTGCATTGTTCATTTCCGCAGCGCCCGCAGCCATCGTGTATATTAGATTGTCAAAAGCCAGGGAAAGCATGGAGAATGGGGTCTCAAATTTCCTTCGGGATCTTACCGAAGTACGAAAAACTGGGTTGTCACCTGAAAAATGTATCGAAAGCTTATCCAAACGGGACTATGGAACATTCAGTTGTCAGCTTCGGAAAATTAGCTCTGAAATTTCCTGGGGTATTCCAATTAAAAAGGTTATGGGGGATTTTCTGCATCGTACTCGCAGTTGGATGGTGCAAATCGTCATGTTCCTATTGGTTGAAACCATAGATGTAGGAGGAGGAACCATTGCCATGATTGAATCTTTGGCGCGTTTCAACAATCTAACTCAGGAAGTTGAGAAAGAAAAGAAAATGTCCGTTCGCCCCTATGTGTTCATGCCGTATTTAGCTTCGATCCTGCTGGTTGCAACAACCATTATGATGATGGGTTTAACCACAGGCATAACTGTACCAGGGGTGGATGCAGTTCCAACTGACAACAGCCTGATGCAAACAGTTTTCATGTCTTCAGTCATCTTCAACAGCTTCCTAATCGGAATAGTTGCAGGAAAAATAAGTGAAGAGTCCATAGGAGCAGGGTTCAAGCACGCAGCCATCCTTGTGCTAATCTCGATAATAGCTGCTAAAATAATTCCACAATTTGTGAATCTCGGATAGGAGACGATGAAAACGCGAATTAATCACACAAGTTTACGTAGAGATAAGCGTGCGGTTAGTCCAGCAATTTCAACTGTTGTGTTGACTGCTGCAGGCATAGTGATGATTCTGATTGCGATGAGTTATGCAAACGACATCTTGGGTATAAAGATGGCTCAAAACGAATATAGCACAAACAAACAATTTATGCAGACAACTGCTCAGCAGATTGATGATATTGCCTGGACAGTTGGTCGTACACAAACAGTGAGTTTTTCAAACAAATATGGAAATGTGCAGTTTGAAGCTGTAGCACTAAACTATACTTTTCGAATCCACACGAATTCAGGATATGAGACTTTAACTTTATCTGGAAAAACAGGAATTATCCTCTACAACATGCCAGTGGCTTCATATTCTCTTGGCAACAATTTCTTTCAACGTCTCCCATCCAACTTAACTAGTTCATTTCTATTGTCTGGTTCAACAGCGCCAATAAGCCAAGTTATATGCGTACAAAAAGTTCCCATGGCTGATGGGACTTATAACCGAATCGTTTTAGCGCCTAACATGAGGGTTCTTGCATCAACAGTGACATCAACGAATTACTTCAAGTTCTATCTGCCTGACCTTGAAAATGGCACAAATCTCTACAGATCCCAATCCATTACTTTAACAGGAAACGGCATAACAAAAGTAACCCGAAGCGGGGTTGACGAAGTAAGTATCAGTGTTAATTTTCCAAAGACATCACTTGGATTCGACTCGTCATTTTTCAATTTTAACAGTACCAGTATAACTCTCAATGCCTCTTCAACTCCGAGGTTGCCTTCTAATTCAGTTGTTGAATTCTATGTTGGAAAAGTGGTAGTTGCAATCGGACAGGTGTAGTTTATGGAGGGTGAAAATTGGCGCATATAACGATTGAATACATGATTATGATACCTGTTTTGATCATGCAGATTTTCCTATTTCCGTTTGCTGCCTCTGCAATAATGAATACTTGGGGAGATTCCAACACAACCATTCAACTTCAAACAGTAGCGGGAAATATGGGCAGTTCCATTCAGCAACTATACTACACAGCGAACCATGGGTCAATGTCCGATGGCTCCATGAAAATTGCCCTGGATGTTCCACCGATAATAAACGGACGCGCTTACACAACTACTTTGAGTCATGTAACTCATCCAGATACCTCCTACAAGATAATGAACGTCACGCTCAAAATTATTGGAGCCTAACGTCCAGACTTCAACCTTAGTAACACTTGGGCAAAACGTGGATTGGACTCAAAACTTGGCTTTCAACAGTACTTCCCACAATCTTAGCTTAGTAGCCACTAAGACCGCGAACTCCATCTCAATATCCTATGGAGGAAACTAACATGGCAAGTGCGGCAGTTGACCACATGATTTCCCTAACAATATTCATGGCCGCCTTCCTGATTTTTATCGGGCTCTTTAGCCAAACCATGCAGACAGGCATTACTTATGAACTCCACTCAGCGCTTTCAACGAAAACAAGTGATCTCTTAGACACAATTTTGCTAAATCCAGGGTTACCTGTCAATTGGTCACAAAGAGATGATGCAATTGTGGGTTTCGGGTTGCAGAATCCAGATTTCAGTCAATACAAATTAAGTTCTTTTTCCCCGATGCGGTTGACTGTTTTCGCTCAATCGTCTGTTTATTATCCACGGACAGGGGCATATTATTGCAATAATAGTGCAGGGGTTGGAACCTGCTTGCTTGCTTCATCGGCTAAGAGTTTTAATTATTCTACTGTATCTAAACTGCTGGGAATAAACGGTACTTATGGCTTCCAATTTACCCTATCTCCCACTATAGCGGTTTCAATTGATAAAACTTCAACGGGTATGCCGTTGAGACTTTCGGTTAATGCTGAAGGCACGGGTTCCCCGCTTGCAAATGCTGCCCTAAGTTACAGCCTTATAATTGTGAACCAAGACGCAAACAACTATCCTTCCTATTCAACGATTAGCGGAGTAACTGTTACTGACTCTGCTGGTTTTGCACAATTGAACTTCTCAGGAATTGATGGTGAAAGCCAATCTTATGCGCTGATAGTTTGCTCTTACTTAAATGGTCTGAAGGGCATGGGCTTCTACGTTCATGAGATACCTTCCTTTGCTAAAACTGTAATTCCATTAATCGACAGCTTTCTGAACAGAACTATAACTATTGCTCATGGTGATTCTGTTGGTCAACCTCCACAAGCCCCTTCGTATTCATTGTTAAGCTATAACGCTTCATTTGTTCTATTAGCCGAAGAAAATACATTGCGTCAAGTTGCCTTAGATCAGGCTAGTGCAGTTGGAAGAATATTTCATGATTCAAGTAGTGGACAAAACTACTCTTCTATAAACCTGCCAAAGAATGAAGGCATATTGATTGTTACTTACAAGGGTACATCTTCAGGCCAGTATGGACTTGTTTTAGTGCCTTGGGGTCTGAATTCACTGGCGGTTCCTTTGACTTTCGGTGGTAACCCAACTGGGCAAGATTGGGTAACAACTGACATACGCCAAGTAACTGTTGGCAGCATATCTTACCATGCAAAACTCCAACTATGGAATCTTCAAGGATACCAGGGGGTTCGTTAAATGATTCGTACAATAGAAGTCCTGTTCGTAATAATAATATTATCAGGTGCCTTCATAGCAGTTTCATACTTCACTGTATTGCCGTCGCCTAGAGAAGTTTCACCAATAAATCTCAGGCGACTTTCCTTTACAACCTTGCAAGCCCTTGATTCAAACTATGAATTAAGCCGAGTTGCTTTTGATACAAATAATTTGACGGCTTGGAGTGGATTAAAAGTTGCGCTTTCAGCTTCTCTACCGCCTGAAGTAGTTTACAATCTGACAGTATATGACGTAAACGATGCAGAAGGACAACTCTACAATTACGTGAACTCTATTTCCAACGCGGAAAGCTTGGGCACAAGCAATGCCGTATCCACATATGCGGTGGGATCTTCAAACGTAACTTTTAATTTTACACCCCAAAAAATCGGGGAAGATGGCAACGGTGGAACACTGTACATTTTGAATTGCAGTGACGCAAACGGCTGGTGGATCACAGGCTACACAGCACAGAACCTAGCCCAAGATCTATACAATTTGTTATCTCCCTATTTCATTAATACAGTAATGATTCAGAACACTAGCCAACTATACCAAATATTAAACGGAACCCCAATCCAAACCGAAACTCTTCTGAATGCTGTAATAATAAACACTTTCGGAGAAAATGTCCCAATACCAACAAATTATGCTACTCAATACTCGTCTGATTTAGCCCAGTATCCTTATCTCTTAGGACAAAAAGTTCGTATCTACAATTGGACATGGGCAAGCATAGTTGGTTCTCCATTATATTATGTTTCAAACACAGGTTATTTTTCGGGAGCAAGCGACCATAATGGCTGGGGTATTTTTGGAACCAAACAAATCGCTTCAAAAGGAATTAACGCGTTCCTTCAAGGTTTAGATAGCAAAACATATCTGAGTGATGGCACGGGAATCACCAGTAGTGTTGGCGTTGTTACTTTTACTACTCAGACAAAACATTTCTGTAACTACTATGGTATCTATCCTTCTACTTATCAAACTTCAACAAGAGCGCTCTCAAATTCTATACTTCCGAGTTATCATTTAACGATGGGACTTAACATTTTCAATCCTGTTGGGAATTATTATCCAGGTGCAATATACAATCATGTTGCAGCGGGGTCAACGAATATTACTGGTTCGCTTTTAGCTTTAGGTTTAACCCGAACACCAGACGTTCGAGTTACAGGCTTAAGTCTTTTGTCGTATTATCATCCAAGACTCTATGCTTCCGAATACTCAACACATGGAACTTCGAGAGTAGTGATTTTGCAATTGGGTTTGGTTGGGAGTGGATAAAATGAACAATAAAGGTCAATTTTCAATAATAGCTGCTTTGCTTGTGGCAGTGGTTTTAGTAGCTGCAGTTATGACAACTTACTCAGCAATACGCTATAGCCCAGTTCAAGGACAACCTCAAATCTTAAGTGCAGTAGATGAAACTAATCAAGCACTAAAGCAGCTTTTAGGCTTCACAGTAGGTTATTATGGATCCATTCTAAAAGTTACCGGAAACGTGACTTATGCTCAGCAACTCGCAAAAAATTATCTTGACAGCGGGATAGCGCATGTAGGCTCAATTAAACCAGAATGGGGACTGTCATTGAACAATACTAGTCCGATCATTAAAGCCAACTGGTTTACGAATTATAGTTACAGTCAAGGAAATATGATTGTCACATATGATTTGAACGGGTTGGGCATTACAGGCATAAGCTACTCTGCTTCAAGTCGATTGGAAGTGCAGGTTTCAAATGCTAGTTCACCAAATCAAGCAAAGTTTAAAGTATTAACCGATAACAATGAACCGCTAATTAACCTTGGAACTAATAACATAAAGTTTTATCGTTACGTTTATGGGAATTTAACTTGGGATTTTTCGATCCCAACAAATATTATTTCCCATGGTGACGGGACTTATTTGGTTGATTTGCCTGCAGGAGTATCTAGCAGTTCATATGTGGTTCAGGTGGAAGATACTCGGGGACTCATGGTTCTGGCATCTTCATTTAGCCAATTTACTTCAGCAATTGCTTGGAACACAACTGCTTTTAAACCCGACTTGGATTACGTAGATAATGCCAATCTGGACGTTTTAGGAACTCATAGCAATTTTAATGCACAACAAGCTGGACCCGATGGAGTCTATGATACTTTGACAGAGGTAGCCAACGGAACAACACTTGCGCCCAGTTACCCAATAAATTATGTCACCTATGGTTCAACAACATTAGCTTATGGTTCCACAAACGATTTGTATGTTAACGATGGAGGTTACATGAGTTTCCATGCTTATGCATCTTCTTTTTCAGGATCAACCACATTGGGATTAACAAGCATTGGGACAGCTACTGCAAGTATTGAAAATACGATAAGAGGTTCATCATTTAACATTCCAGATTCTGGTCGAGTTGAAAAAATATCCGTTTATATAGAACTGTCTGGTGCATCTAACAGAATAGTTAAAACTGCTATTTACTCTGAAGCTCATGGTTTTATTGCTGAAACCGAACAGAAAACTATTCCTTCAACTGGCTGGTACAATTTCAGCTTTGCAGACCCAAAACCGGTATTGACAGCAAATACAAATTATATTCTCGTTGCTTGGTCTGATTCTGGAACCGGAAGCGTTTTGCTACACTATAACTCAGGATCAAGTAATCAGGGTCATAGATCGAATCGGAATTATGATAATTGGCCAAGTTCAGTAAGTTTTAGCCACAATACCGATAGATATAGTATTTATTGCACTTATTCTCCAGCAGACAAGCACGTTGCCCAGGTTGAGTTCACAACCAATTCTGCAATACCTTTTCCTTGGAATTTCCTTAAGTGGACAGTTGACAGTTCAGCTTCCACGAGTGGTGTGTCGGCAACTTTACAGCTTTACAACGCGGCAACAGGGCAATACCCCACCAGCGGTGATGGATTCATGACTACATCTTTAGGAACTAGCGATACAACAAAGTTGCAGACAATAGTAACTAGTCCTGCCAGTTTTCTTAATAGTAGTGGGTACTGGAAGGTGAATGTCACCGCTGTAAAGGTTGGTTCAAGCCCATTCGATTTGAATTTAGACCTTGTGCAGTATAGTCCAGATGTTGCAAATTATGCAATCAACCTTCAAGAGCAATGGCTCAACATTAACGCAACAAACCTACGCCAAGATTTATGCATCAAAACAGGCACAATGGGCACAGAGCCTTTAATTGTACAGGTTTTTCATGCCGGTACATGGAAGAACCTAATGTCACTCGCTCCCAATTACTTCAACAATGTTTCACTATCTCCTTACATAAACTCAGCAAACCTTACTATACGTTTTGTAGGAAGCAATGACGTAACAGACCCTACACAAGACAGCTGGAACATAGATTCAGTCTACATAAAAGATGAACCTGACATAAACTTCCTGCTTAACCTGCAAGAATCAACTCTCACCCTTGAAGTTCTACAGAACGGCACAATGCGTTGGCTCGGACAAAACTTACAATTAACAACCCAAACCCTCCCAATTCCACCTATCCCTGTAAAAGCAATCCACATTAACCAAACAATAAACGGCGTAAACCAAGAGGTTCCCTTCCAAATTGAAGATTGGGCTTCAAACTATCAAATCCCATTGGGCCTAACGAGTAACTCTACAGTTTTCGGCAACCGCCAAATGATTGTTTTCCAGCTAAACAGCAAAGTCACCGACTTCACGATTTGGTGGAATGGAAGCGATGTGGCAGTACAAACTCCTCTGGCATTTACTAATCGCTATTTTACTGATAACGTAAACAGCGCAACTTTAAATAATAGTCGACAGAAATTGCAGTTTGCATCGACTGGATTTACATTAACATCTACAGTTGGAAGCTCAATTAGCACGGCAAAATTAATGCGGATGAATACGCAAGAAGATGGAACTGATCCTGAACTAAGCATACGTTATTTACAACGGAGTAATCAGAGATATTGTGCTGGGAGAAGCTGAGTTTTCAGGTGGAATTGCAAATTGTCCTAATACTTACACAAGTGTAGTGATTACTCTGCCGGCAGGTGTTACTTACTATACGTATCAACTTCGTTTGATGTTCCTTAATTCAACACAGGCTAGATCTATTGCAGATCTGTGTCCAATTCGAGTATCAACAAACATTAGTCCAGTACAAACTCAAACTGAAAATGGTACACTTGCTGGGTACCCAATTCTTCAGAATGGTACTGGGACTTTCCTTAACACCACTAGTGGCAGCTGGACAGCTCATCATTTCAGTCAATTCGTCTCTGACAATGGTAAAGGGGCTGGAATAATGTTCACAGATGTAGCTAACCAGAGACTCTATGCGTTTGATCACTATCGCAGGAAGCTCCACTGGTGCTTTGAAACCCAGCAGCACCCTAATCGAATTGTTACCTGTCAGTGCAGCGCAAGCCTCATTCAGATATTCATATGATATTACTTGGCAGGGCGCGGTAGTCACGTTTGATGGTACTACACCTATTTGCAGCTTGTACGATGGAACCACACCTGCTGGACTATGGATCTTATCTGAATATCCCCCAACCTTGACAGTAACCGCTAAAAGCTAAACCTGAAAATGCCTACCCAATTGTGCGATGTAGCCATTACCGACAAAATCTTATTAGCCTAAACCTCAACATCCTACTCCATCAAAACTTAAAGGTGCACTAACAATTCAGACACTACAAACAATCCTAATAGGGGCAAGCATAGCAGTCTCAATAATCATTCTGTCTTATGCTTCATGGAGTGACCACAAAACCCGCGAAGTTAGCAACCGCGTTTGGGCAATCTATGCACCAATAGCACTTGCGCTAACTTTATCAGAGATTCTTTTGTTTGAGCCATCCCAGTTGCCTTTTTATGGCTTAAGCTTTGGTGTAACTGTGGGTATAGCGTTTCTGCTTTTTTACGTTGGCGGATTCGGAGGCGCAGACTCAAAAGCTTTCATGTGCATCGCTCTCGCTTTGCCTTTTGCTCCTATAGCGTTATTTACCCCTCTGTTGACGGATGCAATATCGCCAACTTCACAAATTATGTTTCCAATAACTATCTTTGGTAACGGTGTTTTATTTGCTGCGGCAAGTTGCATTTACATGATTCTTCGCAACTTAATTTGGCACAAAAAAACAAGAACTAAAATGTTCGGAGGAACCCTTGCATCTGAATCTATTGGGAAAAAATTTCTCGTGTTAATTACAGGCTACAAAATGAGTATTTCCAAGGTTAAAGAAAAATGGCATATTTTTCCCATGGAAGATATTGATAATCAAGATGTTAACTTAAAACGCAAACTTGTAATAGTACCTCACGACGAAGGACGGGAAAAAATTGTTGAGCGTTTAAGCAAAGCTGTACAAGAAAGTAAAATCGACAGTTATGTTTGGGCTACACCTGGGTTGCCTATGTTGATTTTTGTTACTTTGGGGTTGGTTGTTGCCTTGTTTCTTGGGGATTTTGTTTGGTTGCTGGTTAGGTTTATTTTAGGTGCCTAACTACTGAAAAATTATTGTAGGATGTCTTTGCTTCTTTTTGAATAAGAAATAGATGCTGTAACCATTGAGACCGAGCCGAAACCGACAAACGCAAGAGCGATGCTTTGGTATGGATAAGCTAAGCTTACGCTTAAAGCGGTGTTGTCGCCAACTACGCCTTGATATGAATAAAAGAACATGGCCACTGCAAACAATGTAATTGCAGCTAATAGTAAGCTAACTTCGGTTTTAAACTTCAATTTCCTTCCCCTCTCCCAATATTCTGAATTAATCTAATCAAAAGGTTATTTTAGGCTTTTGGAGATTCACCTTTATGGAGCTGTTTTATGTCTTTACCTGATTGCGAAAGGGAATTACAGAGTTTTCTTCAAAATCAACAGCTTAAAGCATGTAAAGTAGTTGTTTTGCCAGATTTCTTTCTTGATCGCCTCATAAATTTGGAGTGGGATGTCTCCGAGTTTTTTAGATTGGCTGCTGATGTAATTAAGAGAAAGGGCGGTAGCATCGATGGTATTTCTCAAACTGACTTGCGGGGAGGAAACGCCATCAATGTTGGGTCAGCTTTGGCTAGTTTAGGCTCTGAAGTTACGCCGATTGTTTCCACGAGTCAATTTGGTCTACAGCAAATTAAATACCATTTCAGAAACAGCTCGATTGATACTTCACACGTAAAGAAGGATGGTAAAGCCTCAGTAACAACCGCGATGGAATTTAAGAATCAAAGCGAGAAAACAAATGTTATGATTCGCGATTTGGGAGGGCTCGCCGATTTTGGACCTGCAAATCTTGATGAAGGCGACTATTCGCTTATTGAGGCTTCGGATTACGTATGTCTATTCAATTGGGCTGGTACCTTAAAATTTGGCACTTTGTTAGCTCAAACGGTTTTTGATAGAGTAAAACAAAAAGGCAAAGGCAAGACATACTACGATACGGCAGACCCAAACCCTAATGCAAATGCTATACCTGATTTGATAGAAAAGGTTCTGAAAACTGATAAAGTGGATATTTTGAGTTTGAATGAAAACGAAGCAATAACGTATGCTAACATACTTGATGATGAGGGCTTGAATGAGAAGCGGGTGCATTTAGAGTTTGCTGAGTTGGCGATGGAGGCAGCAAGGATTTTAGCTAAACTGTTGCCAACGCGAATTGATTTACATGCTACAGCCTTTTCTGCTACTTTCAAGGGTAAAAAGGAGGTGGTGGTTCCAGCGTTTAAGGTGAAGGTTCTTCGTGCAACTGGTGCGGGTGATGCTTGGAATGCAGGAAACATTTTAGGCGACCATAATGGATTCTCTGACGAAAGTCGATTAATGTTGGCTAACGCTGTTGCCGCATGTTATCTATCAGACCCAGATGGATTACATCCAACCAAAGAGAAACTCTCCTTATTTCTTAGAGATTATTTTTAGGTGATGCCAAATTATTTTAAGCTACAAAACTCTACCATGCAGGTAACGGTTAACTAAAGGTGCAAATAGATGGCTAAACTATTCGGAAGCTCAGGCGTGCGGGGATTAGCAAACGTAGATTTAACTCCTATTCTTGCTTGCAAGGTTGCCTTGGCAGTGGCAACTCATTCAAAAGCCAAGACGGCTGTGGTAGCTCGTGATACTCGTGTTTCAGGAAACATGCTTGAAGATGCCTTGATTTCAGGGTTGATGTCAACAGGCACAGATGTTTTGATTGCGGACATTGTGCCAACTCCTGTCTTAGCCTATGCAGCTAAAGCGTTAGGGGCAGACATAGGTTTCATGTTAACAGCTTCGCATAATCCTCCCCAATACAACGGAATCAAAGTATTCAACAACGAGAGCCTTTCCTACACAGATGCAGACCAAGAAGCCGTAGAAAAAATTGTGGCAGACAGAAACTTTTCTGTGGCAGATTGGCGCAACCTTGGAAAAACAACTCCCTTTGATGCAAGTACAGTTTACTTGAGTGCGGTTCAGAAAGCCGTCATCCTGAAAAAACGGTGGAACGTTGTCGTCGACCCAGGATGCGGTGCCGCATTCAATATTGCTCCACAAATGCTTAAAACAATTGGCTGCAAAGTAACCTCTCTAAACGCTCAACCAGACGGGTATTTCCCTGCTAGAAAATCTGAACCCACAGCTGAATCCCTGCAAGACTTGGCAAAAACAGTAAAAACTCTCCATGCCGACATAGGGGTAGCTTTTGATGGCGATGCTGACAGAGTGGCATTTGTTGATGAGAATGGGGTTTTTGTTAATTTTGACCGCTCGTTAGCAGCCTACGGTGCTTATGCATTGAAGCGAAGCGGCGGTGGATTGGTGGTTACTAACGTTGAAGCATCAATGTGTGTCGAAACAATGGCTGAAAAATACGGTGGCAAAGTTGTTCGGACTCGTGTGGGAGACACTTACGTTTCTGAAGCTATAAAACGAGATGGAGCCGTGTTCGGAGGCGAACCATGTGGAGCTTGGGTGCATCCCCAGATTCATCTTTGTCCTGATGGCCCCCTTTCGGCAGCCCTTTTCCTTAAAGCCTTAGAAGATGGAGGCAAAGCTGTTTCCGAGTTCATCGGTGAAGTTCCAGAGTACATTACAATGAGGGAAAACATTGTCTGCAAAAACGAGCAAAAATATGTTCTGGTGGAAAAACTCGGTGCTGAACTTAAGTCTGGGTTTCCAGATTACACAGACTTCTCTACGGTTGACGGCGCAAGATTAGCTCTTAAGACTGGTTGGTTGCTGGTTCGAGCGTCAGGCACAGAACCTCTCATCCGTTTAACCGTCGAAGGCGAATCCCAAGAGGCGGCAAAAGATATAACCCAAAAAGCTACTGCACTTATACATAAACAAGTCGAGGCATAGTAAACATGAAAGCAGTACTCTTAGCTGCAGGGGAAGGTATTAGGCTCCTGCCAATAACGGCGACTCGTCCCAAGCACCTTATTAAAGTCGGCGGAAAACCGATTCTCCAATTCTGTTTGGAAGCTGTTAGGCAAGCGGGAATAGATGAAGCTATAATTGTTACCCATTACATGGGCGAAGCTATCCGTAGCTACTTTGGAGATGGCGAAAAACTCGGCTTAAAGTTGACTTATGTAGAACAAAAAGCGATTTTAGGCACGGGCAACGCTGCAGAGGTCGCTGAACCATATTTGGATGGCGATTTTGTCTTAATTTACGGGGATTTGCTGTTCGGTCAGGACACGGTGAAAACAGTGTTATCTCAGTTTGAGAAAGGAAAAACAGCAGTAGTTATGGGAGTTATTCCAGTTGACAAGCCTGAAAGATACGGAATAATTGAGCAAGAGGCAGAAGGAAGAGTAAAGAGGATCGTTGAGAAACCAGCTGTGGGGAAGGCGCCATCGAATCTTGCTAACGCAGGGGTGTATGCTTTTTCAAAAGAAGTCTTCGATAAAATCAAACAGACCAAGGCATCTATTCGTGGTGAATGGGAACTTACCGATGCAATAACGCTGCTTGCACAAGAGGGCAAAACAGTTTTGGCAGCGCAACTAAACAAGGACGATTGGTTTGATGTGGGAAGACCTTGGGATTTGCTTGATGCGAACGTTTGGGCGCTTAAACGCTTGGACCACAAAGTGTTGGGTACGGTGGAGCAGGGTGCGCATTTGATTGGTTCGGTAACTGTAGCGGAGTCGGCGAGGGTTCGTTCAGGAGCCTATATTGAAGGACCCGTATTCATAGACGAAGAAGCCGATATTGGACCCAACTGCTTTATAAGATCGGGTACAAGTTTAGGGAAAAAAGTGCGCGTTGGAAACGCCTGTGAAATTAAGAACAGCATCCTCATGGATGGTACCCATGTTGGACACCTATCGTATGTTGGCGATAGCATTCTTGGTGAAAAATGCAACCTTGGGGCAGGTACCATAGTGGCAAACTATCGCTTTGATGGTGGTTCAATCAAAATGATGATTAAAGATCAAGTCGTCAACACAGGTAGGCGAAAACTCGGTGCTGTTCTCGGCGACAACGTCAAGACAGGAATTAAATCTCTGTTTATGCCAGGAGTAAAAGTGGGTGCAAACACCTGGGTTGGAGCTAACTTCATGGTAGAACGTGACTTGCCCGCAAACTCTATTGCAACACTCAAGCAAAACAGTGAAATTAAACAAATAAAGTAGATTATAATTGAAGTGCTCTTGAAGAGTTCTTCTTATTTC